>NZ_CP032346.1:1417500-1717500 GCF_005222205.1 Azospirillum brasilense
GGTCCTAAGGTAGCGAAATTCCTTGTCGGGTAAGTTCCGACCTGCACGAATGGCGTAACGACTTCCCCGCTGTCTCCAACACCAACTCAGCGAAATTGAACTCTCCGTGAAGATGCGGAGTACCCGCGGTCAGACGGAAAGACCCCGTGCACCTTTACTACAGCTTTGCAGTGGTGCTAGGGATCTCATGTGTAGGATAGGTGGGAGGCTAGGAAGCCCGGGCGCCAGCTCGGGTGGAGCCATCCTTGAAATACCACCCTTGAGGTCTCTGGCATCTAACCGCGCTCCGTCGATCCGGAGCCGGGACCCTGCATGGCGGGTAGTTTGACTGGGGCGGTCGCCTCCCAAAGTGTAACGGAGGCGCGCGATGGTGGGCTCAGAGCGGTCGGAAATCGCTCGTCGAGTGCAATGGCATAAGCCCGCCTGACTGCAAGACAGACAAGTCGAGCAGAGACGAAAGTCGGCCATAGTGATCCGGTGGTTCCATGTGGACGGGCCATCGCTCAACGGATAAAAGGTACGCCGGGGATAACAGGCTGATGACTCCCAAGAGTCCATATCGACGGAGTCGTTTGGCACCTCGATGTCGGCTCATCACATCCTGGGGCTGGAGCAGGTCCCAAGGGTTCGGCTGTTCGCCGATTAAAGTGGTACGTGAGCTGGGTTTAGAACGTCGTGAGACAGTTCGGTCCCTATCTGCCGTGGGTGTCGGAGTTTTGCGAGGATCTGTCCCTAGTACGAGAGGACCGGGATGGACATACCTCTGGTGCACCGGTTGTCACGCCAGTGGCATGGCCGGGTAGCTAAGTATGGACGGGATAACCGCTGAAAGCATCTAAGCGGGAAACCCACCTCTAAACCAGAACTCCCTTGAGAGCCGTGACAGACCATCACGTCGATAGGAGGCATGTGGACGGGCGGCAACGCCTGAAGCTGAGCCTTACTAATCGCTCGATCGGCTTGATCCTTCCCAGCCGGCGGCCCGCGCGCAGCGGCAAGCCCTGGGCGCACGAGCCAACACCGCAAGAATGCAAAACGTCCTCGCTCAACGAAACCTCTGCCGTCCAGTCCGGATGGTTCGCGTGTGCCTTGGTGACCTGGTGGTCATGGCGAGGCTCCCAACACCCGATCCCATTCCGAACTCGGCCGTGAAACGCCTCAGCGCCGATGGTACTGCGTCTTAAGACGTGGGAGAGTAGGTCGCCGCCAGGTCACCACGGCACACGCCACACCACACCGGATGTGGACGCAGAAGGCTTCGCACCAACTTGACAATCGGCTTCATGAACGGCAAGGCCGGCGCTTTCCCAATGGGAGGCGCCGGCTTTTCGTTGTGCCTGGGCGCTGGAGATGAGCCCCCTCCCTAACCCTCCCCGTACGCCTCCGGTGAGCGCCGCCTTGGCAAAGTAGGGGTCAGCGTCTGAGGTTTGTGTGGCGCGTCATCGCGCGGACGCAAACGAGTTGCAAACGTCATGGCTTACCAGCGGGTCGAGGTTCTGACGGGAACGGAGCGGCGGCGGACCTACACGCCGGCGGAGAAGGTACGGATGGTCGAGGAGGCGTTCCGCCCCGGCGTGGTGGTGACGGAGGCGGCCCGCCGGCTGGGCGTGCACGAAAGCCTGCTGTACCGCTGGCGGGGGCTGATGAAGGCCACGGGGGCCGTCGTGGCCGAACCGTCCAGCTTCGTCGCGGTGACCATCACGCCGGAGCCGACCCTAACCGAACCGCCGGTCGTGGAGCCCCCTGGGCCATTGCCGCTTCCGGCCGCGCCGGCCACGCGCCCGGCGGTCCTCGAGGTCATCTTGCCCAGCGGGGCACGCCTGCGTCTGGAAGGGCCGGTCGACCCGGCTTTGGCGGCGGCTGTCATCGGTGCCCTGGCATGATCCCGGTGCCGAGCGGGGTGCGGGTCTGGCTGGCCACCGGGCACACCGACATGCGCAAGGGCTGGGCGAGCTTGGCGTTGCTGGTGCAGGAACGCTTCGCCCAAGACCCGCACAGCGGCCATCTCTTCATCTTCCGCGGACGCCGCGGCGATCTGGTGAAGATCATCTGGCATGACGGCCAGGGCAGTTGCCTGTTCATGAAGAGGCTGGAGCGGGGCCGTTTCATCTGGCCCACGCCGGCGGACGGCGCGGTATCGATCTCGGTCGGGCAGATGGGCTATCTGCTCGAAGGCATCGACTGGCGCAATCCGCAGAAGACTTGGCGCCCCGAGACCGCGGGGTGACTGCGACACGGTGAATCGACGGACCGGTTCAGGGGGGATTGCGGCGGTTCGACGGCGCGATCCCAGGTAAACTGGCTCCATGACCGCCACCCTGCCCGACGACATCGCCCGCTTGCGCGCCGCCTTGGCGCAGGCCGAGGCACGGGCGGACGCGGCGGAAGCCGAAGCGGCCCGGGCCAGGGCGATGGCGTCGAACACCGAGGCGCTGATCGCCAGCCTGAAGCTGGAAATCGAGAAGCTCCGGCGCGAACTCTACGGCACGCGCTCCGAGCGCAAGGCGCGCCTGCTGGACCAGTTGGAGTTCCAGCTCGAAGAGCTGGAAGCAACGGCCAGCGAGGACGAACTGGCGGCCGAGCAGGCCGCCGCCAAAACCACCGCGGTGACGGCCTTCACCCGCAAACGGCCATCGCGCCAGCCCTTTCCCGACCACCTGCCGCGTGAGCGCGTCGTTGTGCCGGCCCCGGCGAGTTGCCCGTGCTGCGGCTCGGACAAGCTGTGCAAGCTGGGCGAGACGATCACCGAGACGCTGGAGGTGATCCCGCGCCAGTGGAAGGTGATCCAGACAGTGCGGGAGCGGTTCTCCTGCCGGGCCTGCGAGACGATCAGCCAGCCGCCGGCGCCGTTCCACGCCACCCCGCGGGGCTGGGCCGGCCCCAACCTGCTGGCCACCGTTCTGTGCGAGAAGTTCGGCCAGCATCAGCCGCTGAACCGGCAAGCCGAACGCTTCGCGCGCGAGGGCGTGCCGCTCAGCCTGTCCACCCTGGCCGACCAGGTGGGCACCGCCGCCGCGGTGCTGAAGCCGCTGCACGACCTGATCGCGGCGCATGTGATGGCGGCCGGGCGGCTGCATGGAGACGACACGCCGGTGCCCGTGCTGGCCAAGGGCAAGACCGACACCGGGCGGCTGTGGGTGTATGTGCGCGATGACCGGCCGTTCGCCGGCCAAGCCCCACCGGCGGCGCTGTTTCACTATTCGCGCGACCGTAAGGGCGAGCATCCCGAACAGCACTTGGCCGGCTTCACCGGCTGGCTGCAGGCCGATGCGTTCGCCGGCTACAACCGGCTGTACGAGCCCGACCGTCGGCCGGGGCCGATCCATGCCGCGCTGTGCTGGGCGCATGCCCGGCGCGGCTTCTTCAAGTTGGCCGACATCGCCGCGAACACCAGACGCGGCAAGGACGCCCCGCCGATCTCACCGCTGGCGCTGGAGGCCGTGAGGCGCATCGACGCCCTCTTCGATCTCGAGCGCGCCTTGAACGGCAAGCCGGCGGCCGAGCGGCGGGCGGCCCGCCAGGAGCACGGCATCGCCCTGGTAGCCGCGCTGGAGGGCTGGATGCGGATGGAGCGTGCCCGGCTCTCCCGCCATGCCCCCGTGGCCAAGGCGATGGACTACATGCTGACCCGTTGGGACGGCTTCACCCGCTTCCTCGGCGATGGCCGGCTGTGCCTGACGAACAACGCCGCCGAACGCGGCCTGCGCGGGATTGCCTTGGGCAGAAAGGCGTGGCTGTTCTGCGGCTCCGATCGCGGCGGCCACCGGGCCGCCATCATGTACGGCCTGATCACCACGGCCAAGCTCAACGACATCGATCCCCAGGCGTGGCTCGCCGACGTGCTGGCACGCATCAACGACATCCCCCAAACCCGCCTGCACGAACTGCTGCCCTGGAACTGGAAGCCGGCCTGACCGCGGCGCTCACCGGATGCTTACGGTGAGACTTGGAAACTGATGACCGCGGCGGCTGAGACCGCGATCGCCAGCGGCCGGGAGATGGTTGATGCGACACTCCTGGAAGAGTTGCCTTGGGTTGCACCGAGTGAAAGGAGGCGTGCAGGGAGACTTGGATGAGGAGAGCATGCCGCTATAAAAAAGCGTTTATATACTTCCCAAACCCAAAGCTGGCGATACGACTCGCCGGGCACCGATGAGGCGCTCGATTATCTGTACTCGTTGATAAGATTTTCCACGGTTTTGCGCCAATATATCCTAGCTCGTTCTATGTCTATTGGGTCTTGTATGTAATCTTCAGGACTATCGCCGCCATCCAGCATCCTGCGCAACTCCGCGATAAACCGATCCTTTTTCTCGAGAACATCTCGGTCGATTAGTGCGGAGTATACACTGGCTTCGGCTAATGTCATGTCGCCGATTGTCTTGTAACCTGTCTTTCCATTTTCCTTCTTGGCGGGAATGGTGTCGAGATAGCCCCAGAGATCGAGAAAACGCTTATGAAACGATTTGTTTAGCAGGGTGCGGAAAAACGAACATATTCCGGCCTTTTTCCTCCGCTGAGGCTGAGAATGCGGGTTTCAGCGGGCGATTTGGTCGGGACGGAGCGTTTTTCCTCGCTCCGAGGCTCCCAGAACCGCCGTTCAGGCGGATTGCGGGCGTGATTATGCCGCAGCCAGCAGCTTGGGCAGGCGGATCAGGTTGTAAGCGGTGGCGGTTAGGGTGAACATCCAACCGACACGGGCTGCTCCGCAATGGCGCGTCTTGCGCAAGCCGGCTCCCTTGATCCAGCCAAAGACCTCTTCGATCCGCTTGCGGACCCGCAGGCTGACGGCGTAGCCGGGATGGCGGGTGGTCCGGCCGTCGATCGCCGAGCGGCGGTTGCTGGTATTTCGGGCAACATGCGGAGCCACGCCCAAGTCGCGCATGTCCGCCACGAAATCCTTGTTGTCGTAGGCCTTGTCAGCGCCGACCGTGATGCGGTGGCGGCCGGGGATGGCCTCGATCATGGCCACCGCCGCCGCACGTTCGGCCAGGCCGCTGGCCGCGGTGAGCCGCACGTCCACCACCAGGGCGTGGCGGTTCTCCATCAGCGCGTGGCCCATGAAGGCCAGCTTCGCCGGCTGGCCGTTGCCCTTGCGATAGAGCCGCGCCTCGGGATCGCTGGTCGAGGCATGCGTCTCGTTGGACCGCTTCTCGCCATGGAAGTCGCGCTCGCCGTTGCGCCCCGGCCCCGGCGGCTCGCCGCTGCCGTCTTTGGGCCGGAAGCTCTTCACCGACGCCCAGGCTTCGATCAGCGTGCCGTCCACCGAGAAATGCTCGTCCGACAGCAGCGCCTTGACCTTCGGCTGACCCAGCACGGTCGCCAGGAACTTGGCCGCCACATCGCCGGCCAGAAGACGCTCGCGGTTCTTGGTGAACACGGTGACGTCCCACACCGGGGCGTCCATGGACAGGCCGACGAACCAGCGGAACAGCAGGTTGTAATCGAGCTGCTCCATCAACTGGCGTTCCGAGCGCACCGAGTAGAAGGCCTGGAGCAGCAGCGCCCGCAGCAGCTTCTCCGGCGGGATCGAGGGGCGCCCGATCTTGGAGTACAGCCCCTCGAACGCCGGCGACATCACCTCCAGCGCCTCGTCCACGATGGCCCGGATCGCTCGCAGCGGGTGGTTGGCTGGAACCCGCGCCTCGCAGCTCACGTAGCTGAACAGACCCTCGCTGCGTTCGTCCGAACCCCGCATCGTCCCCTCGTCGGTCGCGTTCTTCTCAACCGAAAAGAATCACGACCAACCGCCCGTGCACAGCCCTTTTTCCGCACCCTGCTAAAGCGAACGGAAGTTCGCTTTAACCCTCCCCCGCCGCAGGCGGGGGAGGGGACTGGTTGCGAGGGCGGTGGTCGAGTTGGGTCAGGATGATCTGGGCTTCGGTCAGCAGGGCGTCGCGGACGCGGATGTACTGGTCGAGGGAGGTCCCGGATCGTTGCCGCGCCTGCAAAGCGGCGATCTGGATGTCGAGCGCGTCGAGATCGCGGTCAATGCATTTCAGCGCGTCGCGCGCCCGTTGTTCTTCCTGCGCGTTCATGGCCACTCCTCCCGTGTCTGGTCTGGATTTCCGGCGAATCGCATCCGAACGAGGTACGGCTTTTTGCTTTGGCCTCCCTGGCATTGCTTTTGCTGAACGAACGTTCGTTCACGAGCGTCCGCTCGGCAAGCTGAGAGGGAGACTACGATGGCGTCACGCGGAATCAATGCCGGTTTGGTGATTACGGTCGCTCAGAGTGCCATCGATTTCCTGTGGTCGCATTGGGACGGTTCGTCCAAGACCGTCCGCTCGGCGCTGATGGCCTCGGAATTCTGGACGCTGCAAGCCTATGGTCGCTATGGGCAGTGGGTGCAGTCGGTCACCCGCGACGCGCTGGTCGAGTTTCTTGGCAATTACATCGACCGGCGCATGGAGGTCGGCGACAGCGAGGACCGGGCGGTCGCCACCGCGGTCTATCGTCTGACGGGCAAGACGGTGGGTGCGGTCTGAACAAGCCCAGGGCCGGCGTGCCTGTTTTTTTATCCGGATGCCCATGGGGTGAGCAGTGCTTCCCAGCAGTGCGTCCCATGGGCGTCCGGGAGGCGGATGTCACTCGGGATCGGACCACAGCTTGCCGCCGCTGGCCCAATCGCTCTTCTTCACGTCGTGGAAGATGACATCGACCGCTTCCGGGCTGCAGCCGAGCACCGCGACCGAGGCGTCGGTGAGCGCCTTGGCGTAGGCGCGCTTCTGCTCCAGCGTGCGGCCTTCAAAAAGCTGAACGTTGATCAGCGGCATAATCGTTTCATCCCCTCTGTTGCGGACCGCGGTCCGGAAAGCTCAGGTCCTGTAGTCCGGGCAGCGCCGGTCCAGGCGTCGCAGCAGCGCCGGCCATTCCAGGTCGCCTTCGGGCTCCGGATCGGCGGTGAGCTGCCGGTAGGTCTTGTCGCACAGCTCCGGCGGCGGCGACACCAGTTCCGCGCCGGCCGACTGCGCGGCGAGTTGCATCCGGCACGCCTTGTCCAGCATGTCCATCAGGCAGAAGGCCTCCGCCACCGTCCGTCCGGTCACCAGACTGCCGTGGTTGTGGAGCAGCATCGCCCGGCAGGACCCGAGATTGGCGACGAGGCGGACCTTCTCGCTGTCGGTCAGGGCCAGCCCCTCGTACCGGTGATAGGCGAGGTCGCGGTAAAAGCGCAGGGCGTGCTGGGACAGCGCGAGGAGCCCGTCCTTCAGCATCGACACCGCCACCGCCGCCTCGTTGTGGAGGTGCATGACGCAGCGCGCGTCCTCGCGCGCCGCATGGACGGCCCCATGGATGACGAAGCCGGTGGCGTTCACGGGGTGAGGGCTGTCGCCGATGATGGCGCCGTGGATATCGATCTTCACGAGGTTGGAGGCGGTCACCTCGTCGAAGGTCAGGCCGAAGGGGTTGATGAGGAAGCGCCCCGGCTCCCCCGGCACGGCCAGCGAGATGTGGGTGTAGATCAGGTCGTCCCAGCCGCGCTCGGCGACCAGGCGGTAGGCGGCGGCGAGATCGACCCGCGCCCGCCATTCCGCATCGCTGATGCCGGCGCCGGCAACGCGTGGTCCGGCATGGACGAATGATCCGCTGGTGTCCGTCACGGTCGGCTCCCGGTCTGTGCGATGAGCGGGGAAGCGTCGCACGGCGCGGCGCGGTTGTCCAAGCGTGGTGCTGGGACTATTCCGGATTTCGGAAATCACCGGCCGGCCTGGTTGGGGTCCCTTCGATTGTGGGGCTTCCCGCCGCCGAGTGCACAGCGATTACCATGACCGCGCCGGTCTCCATCCCGTCCTGCCCTCCAGCCACGGCGACCGCTGGGCCTGGGTGGCGCGGCGCAGGGCTTCACGGCAGGCGCCGCTCCGTCGTCTTGGGGGATACCGGACGGATGACGGAGACCCCGATGCCACTCGACAGGGCCGCGATCAAGAACACCAGATCCAAACCACTCGATTTCGCCGATTGGCGGGACAGCGTCCAGGACGCCGCCCAACTCAACGGGCTTGCGAATCTCAGCGTGGTCACCGATCACCACATCTGCCCGCAGAACGTCCTGCTCGATCTCCGCAACAAGGCCGTGGATGCCAGCAGCGACGGCTACCTGATCAATGTCGGCACCTATGCGGTGAACAACGGCGTGATCGCGCCGACCCCGGACCCGCAAGCCCGGATCGAAGCGCTGATGGAGCGGATCCTCTGGGCCTTCGGCAACGTCTTTCCCGGCGCGGAGAACGTGATGCGGGTGGATGACCCCATGGACAGCGGCGGATGGGAGGCGGAGGGAGCGCTGCCCAAGGCGCTGGCCTACGCCAACCAGCTCAAGGATCTGCTCATCCAGGTCATCGCGGCGCCGTCGCACGCGAACTGGCAGCAGGTCGCCAACCACGTCGCCCCGCAAGGCCCGGCGATGCTCAAGGCCCGGAAATCCATCCTGAAATGGGCCGACGCCTGGGCGACCCACCCCGTCTATCGCATCTACATCCGCCTGACGAAGGCGGAGACGGAGAACTGCCGCCGGAACTTCGATTCCTTTCCCGGCTTCGGGGCCTGGGTCCATCCCCGGCATGAGGTTCTCAACCTGATCGCGGACAAGCTGGCCATTTGGGAGCCGACGGTGATGAACAGCGTCGGGGAGGACCAGCGCGTCGCCTACAGGGTCATGCGCGACGACATCAACCAATCCTGCTTCAACGGACAGAACAAATGCAGCGACCGTTGGCTGGAGCATCACCAGGCGCCCTGATGGCGCTCCCCCCTCGTCCGGGGCTCGGGCCTTCGGCTAAAGCGAACTTCCGTTCGCTTTAGACTCACATCGCCTCACTTGCCGGCGGGCTTCGGCCGCATGTGCGGCCGGGGCCGCCGTCGCGGTCCAAAGCGGATTGCAATCCGCTTTAAGTTCCGTCGTCGCCGCGCAGACGTTCGAGGACCTGCCGCAGATCGCCGGGGTGGAGGGGCTTGTGCAGGAAGGAGCAGCCGCGGCGCTGCCCTTCCAGCAAGGCGCTCTGGGCCGTCTCGCCGCTGAGCACCACGGCGGGAATCTCCTGCCCGTACAGGCGGCGGACCCGATCGATCACGTCGAAGCCGGACACCTTTCCGGGCAGCCGCAGGTCGGTCAGGATCACCGAGGGCGGTTCCGGCAACCCGTCCAGCACCGCGAAAACCTCCCGCATGTCGCTCGCGGCGGCGACCGTGCAGCCCCAGCTTTCCAGGATCATCTGAAGGCCGGTCAGGACCATGGCCTCGTCGTCCACGGCCAGCACGGTCATCCCGGTCAGCGGCGGGGCTGTGGCGGCGGACGGCGGGGGCGCGGGTTGGCCGCAAGGCGGTTCGGCCAGTGGGCTTGCCGCCTCCAGCGATACGGAGAAGACCGTGCCGCGCCCGATGCGCGACCGCACCTCGACCTGAAGACCGAGAAGCTCCGCCAGCCGGCGCACGATGGCGAGGCCCAGCCCCAGACCGCGGTTGGGGTCGCGGTTGGGATTCTGGAGCTGGTGGAATTCGTCGAAGATGGCGGTCAGCTGCTCCTCGGGAATGCCGAAGCCGGTGTCCCACACATCGATGCGCCAGCGGTTGCCGCGCCGCCGCATGGCCAGAAGAAGGCCGCCGTGCCGGGTGTAGCGGATGGCGTTGGTCAGCAGGTTGCGCATCACCCGCCCGAACAGCACCGGGTCGGTCTCCACCGTGCCGGGGCACAGGCGGGCGCGCAGCCGCAGCCCCTTCTCCTCGCTCTGCGGACGGAACTCCTGGACGAGCTGGTTCAGAAGCTCGTCCAGGGCGACCGGCTGCGGGTCCGGAGTCACCGTGCCGGCGTCCAGCGTGGAGATGTCGAGCAGCGCGTTCAGCAGCCGCTCACCCGCCGTCATGGCGTTGCCCAGCATCTCGGCCGTGCTCAGCGCCTTCTCGTCGCTGATCTGGCTGCACAGCGCGTCGAGGAACAGGCGCATCGCCTGGAAAGGCTGGCGCAGGTCGTGGCTGGCCGAAGCCAGGAAGCGCGACCGCGCGGCGGTGGTCCGTTCGATCTCGGCGCGCATCGCCCGCTCCATGCGGGCGACGACCCGGTCGTCGGGGGACGCCTGGGCGGCCAGGGCCAGCACGCCGACCGTCTGCCCGTCCTGGGTCAGGGGCACGCCCCGGAAGGCCGCGGGATCGGCGTCGCCCACGGGCAGCAGCTCGATGCCCACCGGCTCCCCGGTGTCGCCGGAGAACAGCGGGTCGACGGCGCCCAGCACCGCCGGCCAGACCGCTCCGAACCAGATCGGGGCCGGCTGCCCGCCCGCGGCCGGTTCCTTTCCGAGAAGGGCGCAGAGCGCGTCGTTGGCGAAGAGCGTGGCGGCGTGCGGCGGCCCGGTCAGCACGAAGGCCGGCAGCGCGGCGGCGTGGCAGACGCGCAGCGCGTTCTCCACGCACTCCGTCTCCGCGGGCGCGGCGTCCATGCTGGTCCTGTTCCTGTGCCGAGGCGTCACGTCGGTCTCTCTAACCGCTGGAGCTGAAGGTGAAGCACCTTAACCTTTGGTGCGTTGGGGATGAAAGCGCCTGAAAGCCCTATATGCCTTCTATGCGGAAGGCATTGGCGGGGACAGGCGGGCAAGGTGGTCCTCCACCATGTATTTCCGGCGGAGCAGCGCCATCAGGCGGATCTTCAGGATGTCCATCGGTTGCGACTTGCCGACGAAGTCGTCGGCGCCGGCGG
The DNA here is from genome assembly GCF_005222205.1 of Azospirillum brasilense. NCBI lineage: Bacteria > Pseudomonadati > Pseudomonadota > Alphaproteobacteria > Rhodospirillales > Azospirillaceae > Azospirillum > Azospirillum brasilense. The sequence goes on from NZ_CP032346.1 coordinate 1,428,191, forward strand.
TCAGGCTGGCGGTCAGCCGGTCGTCGCCCTCCTGGCTGGTCAGGATGACGATCTGGAAGAACAGGCCGCGCCGGCGGCGGAAGCGGTCGAACCGCTCGCAAAGCTGCGTGCCGCTGGTGCCGGGCATCACGAGGTCGAGGATCACGCAATCCAGCCCGCCGTCCTCCAGCGCCGCCACCGCCTCGTCGGCGTTGCGCGCGGCGACGACGTGGCAGCCGTCCTCCTCCAGCTCGGCGCGCAGGAACTCCCGGTAGGTCGCGCTGTCGTCCACCACCAGGATGCGCGCCCTCTGCAGGATGTCGGACACGGTCGGCGGCGCGTTGCGCCGGTCGAGCAGCGCCATGGCCTGCTGCACGACGCCCTGGGAATCGGCGGAATCCACCCATTGCACGTCGGCGGGAACGCCGGACTCCGCCACCCGTTCCGCCGAACCCAGCAGCAGGGCGGGAGCCGGGCAGCGCCGCCGCAGCTCCGTCAGGGTGCGGGCGGCCTCGCCGTCGGCCTCCACCATCAGCAGGTCGAAGGGACGGCGCGCCAGTTCCGCGACCGCGGGTTCCACCGTTTCGACGCAGCTCGCCTCGATGCCCTGCTCCTCCAGCATCAGCTTCAGGAGAAGCCCCTGTGTCTGCGAAGCGATGACGATCAGCGCCCTGGGTCCACTCATGAGGGCTCAACTCCCGTCGAAACCAGTTCCAGCAAACGGGCCGCCACCTTGTCGATGGGCAGCTCCTCGGTAACGCCTCCCAGCCGGACCGCGGTTCCCGGCATGCTGTGGATGACCGCGGTGGAGGCATGCTCCGCGATGGTGTAGGCGCCCGCCCGGTGCATGTCGGTGAGGCCGCGCGCGCCGTCCTCCCCCATGCCGGTCAGCAGCACGCCGATGGCGGCCGCGCCGAAGGCCGAGGCCAGGGAGGAGAACAGCACGTCCCCGGACGGCCTCTGGCCGCAGACCGGATCACCGTTGACCAGCCGCATCCCGCCGGGCTCGGCGGTCAGATGAAGCTCGCCGGGGGCGACATAGACGTGGCCGGGCCGGTGCGGCCCGTCGGAGGCCAGCGCCACCGGCAGCGGCGTGACCGACCCCAGCCAGGAGGCGAAGCCGGCCACGAAGGGAGCGCCGATGTGCTGCACGACGAAGACGGGCAGGGGGAAGTTGGTCGGCAGCCCGCGCAGCAGCTTGACCAGCGCCGCCGGACCGCCCGTCGAGGCGGTGATCCCCAGCGCGCGGAACTGCCGCTTCGCCACGGACGGCGGCAGAGGCGGCGGCAGGGGCGGGGACTTCGCAGCGCCGCCGCCCTTGCCGCGGCCGGCGGTGCCGCCCGGCTCCTCGTCGCCGTTGCGCGGACGCCCGCGCTGCCGGATCACCTTCACCTGGCTCATGATGGTGAGCTGGGTGCAGAGATGGCGGGCGACGGTCTGATAGTCGGCGCGGGCCATGCTGCCCGGCTTCTCGACAACCGCGAGCGCCCCGGCCTGGAGCGCCCGCATCGGGATGTCCAGGTCGCGCACGTCGGAGGCGACCACAACGATCGGCACGGGATGGTCGCGCATCAGCCGCTGCGTCACCGCGAAGCCGTCGATCCCCGGCAGGCGGATGTCCAGCGACACCACGTCCGGCCGCAGCGAGTCGACCATGCGCAGCGCCTGTTCGCCCGACGCGGCGATGCCGGCCAGCTCAAGCCGCGGGTCCTCGCCGATGACGTGGGCGAGGAGCTGCTGGACGACCGGCGAGTCCTCGACCACCAGCACGCGGATCTTGCGGGCGCCGGTCACAGCAGCCGCCGGATGCCGGCCAGAAGCTCGTTCTGGTCGAAGCGGGTCTTGACGATGTAGGCGTCGGCGCCGAGGTCCAGCCCGCGTTCGCGATCCTCGTCGCTGGCGCGCGAGGTGACCAGGATCACCGGCAGGTCGGAGGTCATGGGGTTGCCCTTGACGGCCTGGAGCAGGGCGAACCCGTCCATCCTCGGCATCTCCACGTCGCTGATGATCAGGTTCACATCCTCCAGCTCGCCGAGCGTTTCGACCGCCTCGCGCCCATCCACGCACAGCGTGACCCGGTAACCATGGGCCTCCAGGATGCTCTTTTCCAGGGTTCGCGTGGTGATTGAATCGTCCACCACCAGAATGTGCGGACGCCGCCGTGCCGACTCGTCCACCGGGCGGACCAGCGGCGGCAGGGCCATGCCGGGGCGCGGCGACAGGGCGGCGGGATTCAGCACCAGGGCCGGCGATCCGTCGTCCATCAGCACGGTGCCGAGGAAGCGGACGGCGTCGAGTCCCACCTCCTCCGCCGGGGTGACGACGGAGTCGCGGGTGGCCATCAGCGCGTCCACGACCAGCGCGACCCGCCGCCCGGCGGCGCGCAGGACGACCAGCGCCAGCGGCGCTCCGCTGCCCTGCGGCATGGCGCCGTCGTAGCCGAGCAAGGCGGCCAGCGGCGTCACCGGAACGTCCTCCTCCTCCAGCCGGATGGTCGGGGCGGCGAGGTCGGTGAACAGCGAGTCCGCCGGGACGCGCAGCACGCGCGCCACGTCGTTGCTGGGGATCGCCAGGATGTCGTCCTGGACCGCCACGAAGACCAGCCGCTGGCTGAGCAGGCTGAGCGGAACCTCCACCGTGACGACGGTTCCGCCGCCCTCGCGCGCGGCCAGCGTCACCGAACCCTGGAGCCGGCTCACCTCCCGCCGCACGATGGCGAGACCCATGCCGCGTCCGGCGTATTCGTTCGCGGTGGGGGCGGTGGAGAAGCCCGGCTCGAAGATCAGGTCGAGCAGCCGTTCCTCCGGAGCCGCCTCCGCCTCGTCGGCGCCTAGCAGGCCGCGCTCCACGGCGTGGCGGGCGATGGCTTCGCGGTTCGGACCGCGCCCGTCGTCCTCGACGCGCAGGACGAGGCGGCGCCCGACCACCGAGGCTTCGAAGCGGACGGTGGCGGCGGCGCGCTTGCCCGCGGCCACCCGCTCCTGCGGGGTCTCGACGCCGTGGCTGACGGCGTTGCGCGCGATGTGCAGCACCGGGTCCTTCAGCCGTTGCAGGACCACCCGGTCGGCCTGGGTCTCCAGCCCGCGGATGTCCGCCTCGACCTCCTTGCCCTGGGCGCGGCTGATGTCGCGGATCATCCGGCCGAGGTTGCTGAACTGCGACTCCGCCGGCAGCATGCGCAGCTGCCGCACCTCGTCCTGGAAGCCGCTGCCCCAGCGGCGCAGCGACCAGAGATGGCGGTCATGGGCGCGGTGCGCCGCGTCCAGCGAGGCGCCGAGCGCGCGGAAGCGCCGCTCGAAGGAGGACAGGCGCAAGGCCGTCTCGTCGCCCGTGAAGGAACTGGCGCCGCCGGACCCCGAAACGTCGTGGGGGGCGCGGAGCAGCCGGGGCCGCATGGCGTGCCAGCTCCGCTCCAGCGCGCGCCATTCGCCGCGCAGCTCCCGCAGCTCGGCGACCAGGGCGGACTGGTTCTCGATCTCCGGCAGGAGGCCGGCGGCGGCGGTGAACAGCCGTTCCAGCCCGGCGCTGCGGATGCGGACGAGGGCCGCGCCTTCGCCGGCGTCGACGGAGCGGACCGGGCGCGGCGCGGCGGTCGGAGGAGCCGTTCCCGCCTCCGCCGCGGCCGGGCGGCGCTGGACCGGTTCCGGCCCGCCGCCTTCGCCGCCCATGCGGGTCAGCGCGGCCAGCACCTCGGCAATGTCCACCTCGCCGCCGCCGCGGGTCGCCCAGGCCACCACGTCCTCGATGGCGTCGAGCGCGCGGCGCACCACGTCGCGGGCCGCCGCGTCGAAGGGCACGGCGCCGCGCTGGATGGCGATGAAGGCGGCCTCCAGCCAGTGTGACAGCCGCTCGACCTCCGGCAGGTCCACGGCGCGGGCGGCGCCCTTCAGGCTGTGGGCGCGGCGGTGGATCTCCACCAGATCGGGGTGGTGCGCCGGGTCCTTCTCCACGGCGCGCAGGGCCTCGCGGATGGCCGCGAGATGCTCCTTGTGCTCCAGGTCGAAGGCGGCGAGCAGGCGCGCGCGGATGTCGTTCATGCCGCCGGCGCCTTCCGTCCGTCCTTGTCCGTGCCCTCGCCGCCGCGTGCCGTCGCCATGGTCACACGCGGTAGTTCCGCACGGCCTCGACCAGACCCTGGCCGAGATCGTTGAGGTTGGTGGCGGCGCCTTCGAGCTGGCGGGTGCCGGCGGCGGTCTGGCTGCTCGCCTCGCGGATGTTCTGGAGCGCCTGGATCACCTGCTCCAGGCCGATCTGCTGCTGGTTGGTGCCGGCGACGATCTGCTGGAAGGCGAGCACGCTCTCCTGCACGCTCTCGGCGAGGTCGCGGATGGTCGACTGGGTGGCGTCGGTCTGGCGCTTGCCGGCGCCGACGCGCTTCACGGCCTCCTCCGTCAGCATGACCGAGGCATTGATGCCGTGCTGGATCTCGCTGAGGTTGGAACGGACCTGGGCGGTGGCCTCCTTCGACTGGTCGGCGAGGCTCTTGATCTCGCTCGCCACGACGGCGAAGGTCCGGCCGTGCTCGCCGGCGGCGGCCGCTTCGATGGCGGCGTTGAGGGCCAGCAGGTGGCAGCGCTCGGCGATGTCGTTGACCGTCAGGATGATCTCGCCGATCGCCTGGGTGCGCTCCGACAGGATGACGATGTTCTCGGCGACGGCTTCCGCCTGCTCGCGGATGGCGTCCATCGCTTGGTTGGTGTCCTCCACCGCCTTCAGGCCGGTCTCGGAGTTGGAGGCGGCGACCTGGGCGTTCTGCGCCACGTCCTGGGCGCGGCGGTTGATCTGCGCGCCGGACTCGGTGATCTCGCTGAGCGTCGCGGTGGTCTCCTCCACCGCGGCGAGCTGCTGGGCGACGCTGGCCGCCTGCTGCTGGGTCGAGGCGCGGATCTGCGCGGTCGCGGCGTGCATGCTCTCCGCCGTGGCCCGGGTGGTCCTGGCCATGCTGCGCAGGTTGCCGGTCATCTCGTTCAGATGGGTGCCCAGTTCGGCCAGCTCGTCGTCGCCGGGCACGACCACCGTCTTGGTCAGGTCGCCCTTGCCCACCTGGGTGACGTAGCCGATGGCGGTGCCGAGCCGCTTGGTGACCGAGCTGCCGATCAGGATGGCGATGGCGACGGCCAGGGCCACCACGATGATCAGCGCCAGGATCGAGGAACGCACCGCGTCGTCGTAGAGGGCGCGGATGTTCTGGCGCCCGGCCTCCGACAGGCGGCTGATGTCGCCGTGCAGGTTGGACAGCTGGCCCGCCATGGCCACCCGCATCTCCTCCACCCGCGTCAGCCGCGCCAGCGCCTCCGGCTCGGTTCCCGCGGCCACCCGCTCCATCAGCGTGTTGGCCTCATCAAGCATGCGGTGCGAATACTGGTCGAAGCTGTTGATCTGGGCGACCAGCTCGCCCCAGATGCGGCGGCGGTCCTCGGTGGTGCCCTCGTCGGCCCGCTCGGCGGCGATCCGCTTCAGCTTGGCGACTTGATCGAACATCACCATCGAACCGTCGCGGTAGCGCTGGCGCAACTGGGTGATGTCCGGCAGGCCGCCCTGGATCTGGGCCAGCGCCGCGGCGTGGGTCGCCGCCTCGCGCAGGCTGCGCAGGTTGCTTTCGGTCACCTCGATCTCGCGCACCGCCTCCGACACCTGGATGTCGTAGGTCGCGATGCCCATCATGACCTTCATGCCGTCCGCGAAGCGCATCATCTGGAACGCCGCCAGCAGCCCGGTCAGCAGGCAGACGACCCCGAAGCTGAGCATCAGCTTGTGCTTGACCTTCAATTTCATTCTTCTTTCATGCTCCTCAGCGTCTCCAGGATCGCCGGCACATCCAGCACGGCGACGCGGCCCGGGGTGATGGCGGTGACGAAGGACCCGGCTTCCGGCGGCGCCTTCGCGACGGTACCGTCCAGCTCCGTCACCGTGTCCACGGTGCGCAGGCGCAGCGCCACCGGCCGCTCCCCGCCGCGCAGCACGACGGCGAAGCCGCCGCCCGCGGGAACGGCGTTGCGCCCGCACAGCCGGTCCACGTCGAACAGGCGCATCACCCGCCCGTCGATGGCGATCAGCCCCAGCAGTTCCGGCGGTGCGTGGGGCACGCGCGCCACCCGCGGCAGCGGAACGATGCGGGACAGGTGGCGCAGGTCCATCCCGTAGGCTCCGTCCGCCCCGCGCCCGACCAGCAGGGCGACCGGCGCCTCGGCCTCCGCCGCGGCGTCGGCCTCGTCGGCGGAGGGGACGCGCGCCAGATCCTCGGCGCGGCGCAGCAGCAGCGCGTCGGCCCAGGCGCCGCCCGGCGCTGCGGCCTGCTCCAGATCCCGGTTCTGGCGGGCCAGGCGCGCGCGGACGGCGGCCCAGTCGATGCCGCCGGCTTGCTGGGTCATCGCCTTGGCCGCCGCTTCGGCTCCGGTCCGGTTGTCCATCACGGCTCCTCACCCGAGAACCAGAGATCGATCATGCTGCGCAGCTCGGCCACCGTCAGGCCGCCGCCCTCGGCCACCAGCTCCGTCGCGTCGTGGGCGGCGACGGTGGCGCGGGCGTTGCGGAAATGGCGCTGCGCGGGAGCCAGCTTGCCGCGCCGCCAATAGGCCAGCGCCAGGTGGTAGTCGGCCAGCGCGAAGTCGGAATCCAGATACAGCGCCCGCTTGAAGGCGGCGATCGGGTCGCCGACTCCCAGCTCCTCCTCCAGCAGGCCCAACCGGAAATGGACCACCGGGTCGAGGCGGTTGCGCTCGGCCAGGGCGATGCAGGCGTCCAGCGCCGCCGCCCGGTCGCCCTCGGCCACGGCGGGGGCTCGGGCCGGGGAGGGTGCCGTCGGCTGCGGGGTGGGAAGGGGGGCGGGCGTCGATTTTGCCGAAGGCGCGCGCAGCCGCGCCGCGGAGGGCGTCGCCGCGCTGCGCTTCTTCGCTGGCGTGAGTTCCGCGGGTTTCGGTTCGGCTTGCCTTGGCTCGGCGGGCTTCAGCTCGGCCGGGCTGGACGGCGTGAAGACGGGGAGCGCCGCCGGAGCCGCCGGCAAGGCTGCCGAAGGCGCGCAACCGGGGCGCGGCTTGCGGTAGATGGTGGCGCCCGGCACCGGCACGGGGGTGAACAGGCTGTTGACCTGCTGCCCCGTCTCGGCATGGCCGACCACCAGCCAGCCGTTGGGCACCAGCACGTCGTGGAGGTTTTCCAGCAGGCGGGTGCGCGTCGGCTCGTCGAAATAGATCATGACGTTGCGGCACAGCACGACGTCCAGAGCGCCCAGGCCCCGCGGGTAGTTGGGCAGCGGCCCGTCCACGAGGTTGAAGACGGAGAAGTTCGTCCATTCGCGGAAGCGCGGCTTCACCGCCCACAGGTCGCCCTGCCGGTCGAAGCATTCCGCCAGGACCGCGGGGTCGAGCCCGCGCACCGCCCAGTTCCCGTAGACGCCGCGCCGCGCCGTCTCGACGAAGCTGGCGTTCAGGTCGGTGCCGACGATGCTGACCTGCCAGTCGCGCAGCTTTTCGGCGAAATGCCGCTTCAGCAGGATTTCCAGCGTGTAGGCCTCCGGCCCGATCGAGCAGCCGGCGCTCCAGATGCGCAGCAGGCGGCTTTCCCGGTTGCGGCGCAGGCATTCGGGGATGGCGACGGCGCACAGCGCCTCGAACTGTTCGGCGTAGCGGAAGAAGAAGGTCTCGCCGACCGTCAGCTCGTTGATGAGCGCCTGATACTCCGGCCCGGTCGGCCCCTCCCCGGCGAGCTGCGCCAGATAGGCGGCGAGGCCCAGGGTCGGCTTGTCCGACAGGCGGCGGTTGATGCGCTCCGCCAGGGCGGCGTCCTTGTCGGCGTAGTAGGCGAGCCCGGTCGCGCCGATGACGGCGGCCTTGATCCGGGGAAAGACCGGGTCGCGCAGAATGGCCTCGATGCGGTTCATCGGGCCTCCTCGCCGGTTTCGGAATCAGGGGCGCCCAGCCATGCCAGACGCTCGTCGGCCATGGCCTGGAAGGCGGCGAGCAGCCGGTCCTCGGCCTCGGTCAGCAGGCGGGACGGGTCGATCACCGTGGCCGTCCCGCCATCATGGGGGCCGCCGTGGGGGATGGTCGCCACGGCGCAGCCGTTGAAGGTCAGGCCGGGGTCGGCCGCCGTCCGCTCCGCGTCGGGGACGGGCAGGATGTTGAACACCCGTTCGGCCAGCAGGGCCAGCGGACGGCCGCGCCAGTCGGTCAGGAACAGCGGCGCATACAGCTCCGGCGTCGCGGCCTCGAAGCCGAAGAGAAGATCGAGCCGCAGGACCGGGATGGCGCGGCCCTGGTGGCGGAACAGCCCGGCGACCACGGCGGGCGCCGCGGGCGGACGGTCGAGCCGGGGCAGCGGCAGGAACCGGCGCACGGAGTCCGCCGGCAGGGCCAGAATCCTGCCGGAGACGGAGAAGATCACGTACCGTGTCGCGGATGCCGTCGCAGCCATCGCGGGCGCACACCTTCCTTTGTCAGTTGCCGGGTCCGGGGAGCGCAGCCGGACCCCGACCCTATTGTTGGGCGGCGCCGGGGGGCTTGAAACCGGCGCAGAACATGCCGCATCGCACCCGGGATGGAAATACCACCAAAGGCAAAAGCCTCAGCCCAAGGTGGCGGTATGACGCCGGTCATACGGCGCGCGCCGGAAGGCTTGCTGTTTTCGCAATTGCGGTTACAAACATCCTCCCAACTGCCGACCGGCCGCATCGACCAGAGGGGATCATGATCAAGGTTGTCCGAGCGAAATTGCACTGCCTGCGCGTCACCGACGCCAACCTGAATTATCAGGGGTCGATCACGCTCGATCCGGAGCATTGCGAGGCGGTCGGGATCTACCCGCTGGAATTCGTGGAGATCTGGAACAAGAACTCCGGCGCGCGGATCAGCACCTACGTGATTTACGGCGAGCGCGGCTCGCGCTGCTGCGTGCTGAACGGTTCGGCGGCGCGGAGCTGCCAGCCGGGCGACGAGGTCATCATCGCCGCGTCCTGGTATTGCCAGCCGACAGAGCTGGCGACGCTGCGGCCGCGCGTGCTGACCTTCAACGCCGACAACAGCGTCGACCGGTCGCTGACCTACGACGTGACGGCGCTGGACGGCGGGCGCTTCGACTTCGCGATTCGCGAGGGCGCCTTCCTGGAACCGGAACCGGCCTGACCCGCCGGCTTTCGAATCCCCGCAAATAAAGGACGCGGTTCCGGGCGAGTCCACGCGCAAAGCGAGCGCTGCGGCGACTTGCGCGCGACTTGCGAGGAATAGGCCCCGAGTCCCACTTGAACGCGCGGCAATTTTTGCCTACTCTACCGGTGTGGGAGTGCGGACAGCGAGGAGTGCGTGTCATGGGCGTCAGCGGCATAGGGGGCTATCAACAGCAGGCCTTCACGACACCGTTAAGCAGCGGGCCGGCGGCCCTTCAGCAGACACGGGGAACCGACGCGAACCAGCAGGCCCAGCAGGCCGAAGAGGATCGCCGTCAGCAGATCCAGGCCCAGGATCAGCAGGCGCAGCAGAGCCAGCAGGCCCTGGCGTCGGGCGGCAACACCACCCCGACCCGCGGACAGAACCTCAACATCACGGTCTGATCGCGCGTCGTCCAATCGGGGCCCGCCCGGCTGGTCCGGGCCCGGGCCCGCAGGGGAAAGGCGGCCAGCCTTGGACATCCGAAGCGTTTCCGGCATCCAGGCGAACCGGCCGACTCCGGCATCGACGGTTCCGACGCCGCCGTCCGTGGCCGATGCCGCGGCACCGACTTCCCAAACCGCTTCCAGCGTTGCGGACCAATCCGCCTCGGCGGCGTCCCCGTCCGATCCCGTCGTGGTGGCGGGCGGCTACATCAGTCCGGTCCTGCGCTACGACCAGGGCGCGCGGCTGGCCGTCATCTATTTCCGCGACCGCTCCTCGGGCGAGACCCAGAACCAGATCCCGGCGCAACAGGTTGTGGAGGAATACCGCCGCACCGCCAGCCGCCTGGGGGCTCCGACCGACGCCGCGGCAGACGGCGGCACGGGCAAGGAGGCTGCGGCGTCTGGCGGCACCGCCGCGCCGGGTGGCGCCGGACGGAGCGCCGCTCCGGGATTCGGCACCTCGATGCCGAGCGGCACCCCGTCCACCGAAACCACGCCCACCGAAACCACGCCCGCGACGGGCGCCGGGTTGGCCCGCACCGCTCCCGCGGCCGCTTCCCCGGCTGTTGGGTCCTACGGCGCCGGTTCGCCGGGCGCCATCGTCTCCGTCACCGTCTGATCCGGCAGCTCAAAGCGGGCGACCAGCGGCGCGTGGTAGCTTTCCGGGGAATGGCTGACCGTGGCGTGGGCGACCAGCTCGTCGCCCAGCGCCTCGTTGTGGATTTCGGCGGAGCGGAACCAGCCCAGCAGGGCGCGCGACACCAGCAGATGGTCGAGCATCACCGCGTCGCCGCCGTGCAGAACGGTGAAGCGCCGCTCCTCGGGGACCGAGCGTTCCAGCGGCACCAGCGACCGCCCGGCGAGATGGCCGTTGCCGGTCTCGTCCAGGTCGGCGCGGATGATGCGGACGGGGGTCTGCTCGATCTCGGCGTTGAGGTCGCCGGCGACCAGGATCAGCGCCTGCGGGTCGGCGTCGAACACCCGCTCGACCGCCAGCCGGGCCTCCAGCGCCTGCCCGGCCCGCTTGATCGAGGCCAGATAGAAGCCCTCTGCCCAGCCGCCGACGCTCTTCCAGGTGGAGGCGTTCTTCTTCTGCCCCGGCACCGGCGCGGCGATGGGCGCGCGCAGATGCAGGTTGAAGACGTGCAGCCGCCGCCCACCGGGCAGCCCGATCTCGCCATGGAGCACCGGGCGGTCCCAGGTCACGGCGTCGCCGCCGGGCTGGGCCGGGTCGGCGGTGACCATTCGGACCTGGGGGGAGGGCACCAGATCGTGCCGGTACTGCCGCGCCGCCAGGATCGGCCAGCGGCTCACCAGCACGAGGTTGTGGCGGTCGGCCAGCTTGGTCCCCTCGCCGCCGGAGGTCCGGTGGAAATCAGCGTAGGGGCCGCCCTCCAGCAGCCGGTTCAGAGCGCGCAGGGTCCGCGGCTGCCCCTTCGCGTCGCGCTGGCCGTTGACCTCCTGAAGGCACAGGATGTCGGCGTCCAGCCGCTCCAGCTGCGGGCGCAGCACGGCGGCGCGCTCCTCGAAGGAGAGGTCGCCGGCGTCGTCCAGGCTCTCCAGGTTGAAGGTGGCGATGCGGATGTCGCTGCGGGTGCTGCGGCTCATGACCCCTCCCCGGACGTCCGGCCCGCCGCGGCGCGCGGGCGCGCCAGGAACAGGTGGTTGCGGTTGATGCGCCGCCGCCGCCGCCGGTGCGCGCTCAGCATCGCCGTGGAGGCGACGAGCGTGGCGTCCAGCCCGGACTCGGCCATGCGCTGGGGGTATCCGTACCATAAATCCGGTAGTGATAGGGATGGCCGAAGGCGGCCAGCCGCTTGGCGGGGGTGTCCATCGCCGGGTCCTCCCGCGTCGGCCCCTTGGGGTCGTAGGGGAACAGCAGGACGGCGCGGCCCGAGGGTTTCAGGACGCGGGCGATCTCGCGCAGCGCGGCACGGTCGTCGGGGACATGCTCCAGCACGTGGCTGGACAGGACGAGGTCGAAACGGCCGTCCGGGAAGGGCAGGTCGGTCAGGTCGGCCTGCACGTCGGCGGCCGGGTTGAAGCGGTCCAGCGTGACGTAGCGTCGGCCGTGCCGCGCCCGCAGCAGCGGTTCCAGGCAGGTCTCGGGGGCGGTGTGCAGGATGCGCAGCGAGCGGCGCAGCACGTCCGTCCGCTCCGCCAGGAAGCTCCACAGGAAGCGGTGCCGCTCCAGCGACCCGCAGTCCGGGCAGCGGGCGTTGCGCCGCCCGCCCAGCCCGAAGGGGAGGAAGCGCGCCGCCTCCCGCCCGCAGAGCGGGCAGAGCAAAGGGCCGGCGGCGGGGATCAGGCCGCGGGCGCCCTCGTAGCGCGGGCGCTCGTACAGCGACTCCCGCCGGTAGACGGCGGCCTCGTCGAGATTCTGGTCCGCGATGGCGGGCAGCAGGCGGGACAATCCATGGAGCATGGGGATCAGAACAGTTCCACGTCGCCATCGATCCCGGTCTTGCGCAGCCGGTCCATGAAGGAGGTCTCGGACCGCGCGATGTCGCGCACCGTTTCCTCCGCGATCAGGCGGCGCTGGGTGCGGCCGGAGGTGGGGTAGAAGCGCACCGCGCGGGCCGCCGTGCCGCCGACGTCCCAGCTCATCGTCGGGATGCCTTCGGCGGCCAGATACTCCATGACGAACTCGACGTTGCGCTGGCCGATGCCGGAGCTGCGCGGCGCGCCGTTCACGCTGGCCCCGCCGAAGATCTTGGCGCGCAGCCGGTCGCGCCGCCCGGTCGCCGCCAGCAGCCGGTTGATGAGCTGCTCCATGGCGGCACTGCCATAGCGGGAGGAGATGGACAGCCGGTCGCCGTTGTGGTCGGGCAGCAGGAAGTGGTTCATCCCGCCGATCGCCGCGACCGGATCGAACAGGCAGGCGGCGATGCAGGAGCCCAGCGTGGTGGTGATGACGACGTTCGGGTCGTCGCTGACCACGCAGCCGCCGACCACGATGTTGACCACCTCCGCACCCAACCGCCGGTCATGGTAGCGGTTGGCCGCGATGTCCGGTGTGTCGGAACCCTGCTGGTGTCGGCGCGCGCGCGGGGTGATCGGCATCCAGAACCTCGGTGGGACATTCGGTCGCAGTGTACAACCGACCGTCGCCCTTCGCCAAGCGTCGCGGTTGCGGGCGCGATTGCCCCCTCTCCCGCCCCGGGAGAGGGAAGGGGCTCACGCCGCAGGCGTGGGAAGGGTGAGGGTGCCACCAAGGATCATGCTTCAATCCTCGCACGACCCTCACCCGCCCGCTGTCGCGGGCACCCTCTCCCGGGGCGGGAGAGGGGGGAAGACCCTCACAGGCCGGCGATCCACAACGCCAGCAGGTCGGCTTGGAGCTTGCGGGAGCGGGCCAGCCAGGCGCGGGCCTCCGGGGGAATCTCGGCGATGCGGCGGTCCATCGTCCGGTCCATGGCGGCGCGCTGCGCCTCGTCGGTGACGAAGAAGGCGAAGCCGAGCGTCCGCCCCTTCGCCGTCGTCAGCGTTCCGGCCAGCGCCTTGGCGTAGGCCAGCGTCCCCGACTTGGCGCGCACGCCGGGGGGCAGGGCCTTGCCCTCGTCCTCGCCGGGCAGAAGGGCCAGAACCGCCGGGCCGGCGCCCTGGATCAGCGCCATGGTCTGGGCCGGGGTGATCCGCGACGCGGCGCTGAGCCCCGAATGGTTGAGCAGCCGCATCCCCGTCCAGTCGGTGCGCGGGGACGCCAGCATGGCCGGCGCGGTCAGCACCGCCGCCGATTGCGGCAGCGTCTGCACCGCCGGGTCCAGTTGCCGGGCGGCGGCCAGCCCGATCAGCTCCGCCGACAGGTTGTTGGAGTAGCGCAGGACCTGCCGGGCCAGGACCTCCAGCGGCTCGCTGCGGTGCAGGGCGGCGAGCGTGGCGGTCGGCGGCACCGCGCCGGGGGTCGGGGCGGGCAGGGCGATCCCCGCCTCCGCGGCCAGCCGGCGGAAGACGTGGGACGCCGCCAGGCCGGGCCGGGTGACCGGAAGCCACAGGCTGGCCGCCATGCCCGGCTGCGGGGCGAATCGCCAGCGCTCCCCCTCCGGATCTCCGACGGCAGCGGCGAGCGGGGTGAAGGCCGCCCCGGCCCCGGCGCCCAACTGCACCGTCACGCTGTCCAGCGGCACGCGCCCGGTGTCGGACACCGACCAGGCGCTCACCCGCACCGGCTGCCCGGCGGCGGCGGGGCGCGCCCAGTCGAAGCGGAAGCGGTTGAAGTTCAGCGACAGCGCCCCGACGCCGGTGTTGTAGCCGGCGGTCCAGGGCTGCCCGGAGTCGATCTCCGCCATCTCGGGCAGGGCGGAGGTGTCGTAGAGGAAGCGCCCGGTCACCCGCGTGACGCCCAGCGCGCCGAGATCGCGCAGCAGCTCCGTCAGCCCTTCGCTGGACAGCGACGGGTCACCGCCGCCTTTCAGGATCAGGTCGCCGTCGAGCACGCCGTTTCCCAGCCGCCCCGTTATGTGCAGCGTGGTTTCGAAGCGGTGGTCCGGCCCCAGCACCGCCAGGGCGGCGGCCATCGCCGGCAGCTTGGCGACCGAGGCCGGGGCGAAGGGCTTGGCCGGCTGCCGCTCCGCCAGGACGGCGCCGCTGTCCGGATCGAACAGCACATAGCCGACGTCATCGGCGGAAAAGCCGTTGCGGGCGATCGCCTCGCGGTCGTCCGGACCGGTGGCGCCATAGGGGGACGCGCAGGCCGACACCGCGGTGACGCAGGACAGCAGGAGCAGGATGGAGAAGGTCGGTAGCCGCATGACGCCCAGTCTAGCGCAACGCGCCGCCCGCATCCGCGCCAATCGTTGGCCGGGCCCCAATCAGGACGGGAGCGGGCCAGGAATCTTGCTGCGCGGAAAGTCCGCTTACCGTACGATGAAGTCCTCAAAAGACGCCACGCCTCTGGGGAAAGAGCTGAAAAGCCCATGATGTCACGGCGCCGCAGCCTCACGTTCGAAGTGGTCGTCGACCAGGGCGGAAAACCCAACATCGACGGGGTCTTTCCCGACGAGGCCGCAGCCCGGGAACGCGCGGCGTATTTGCTTCGTCTTGCGAAATTTCCGGTTGTCCGGATTTTGAAGGTGAATCAGGCGGGCAAGGAAGAGGTCATCTTCCAGAAGTCCAGCTCCGGCGGCGGCAAGCCCACCACCATCTCCACCATCGACGAGACCGACGTCGGGTCCGCCAGCCTGTGCAGCGACGCGCTCCAGCTCTTTTCCTTCGAGAGCCGGATGCTGCTGCTGCGCCTGCTGCGCGGCTATTGGGACGATCAGGCGGTGATCCCGGCCGAGCAGCTCCACCGCTACTACCCGCTGCGCTATTTCGAGCGGGAGGCGCTGCTGTTCAACCCGGCGATCAGCCGGCTCGCCACCCTTCAGGCGCCCTTGCTGGGCGTGAAGCCGTTCGACCGGCACGACCAGCTCACGCGGATGTTCACCCGGCTGAAGGAGATGGCGCAGGCGTCGGACACGCTGGCGCCCTTCGACGCGGCGCTGGCCCGCGGCGGGGTGGGCGGCCTGCTGGCGGCGGCGGCGGAGCGCCCGCCGGAGGAGCGCGACCGGCTGGTCACCCACGCCTTCGCCGCGGTGCTGGAGCCCTGCCGCGACTGGCCCGGCAAGGTCAAGGCGCTGCTGCGCTTCAACCGCGAGGACGGGGAGGAGGAGGCGAACCGCCGCCTGCTCGACCAGATGCTGGCGGAGACGGTCGACGGGCGGGAGCCGGTGCGCGCGCTGATCGGCTACGCGCCCGACCTGGGGGCGGCGCTGCAGAGCCTGATCGCGGCGGTGCATGGCGACCTCGACGACCGTCTGCCCCACACCGACGAGCTTCTCGCCCTGTCAAACGCGCTGGGCGGCGGCGGCTTCGACGAGACGCGCAAGGCGCTGCTGCGCCGCATCCAGGGCGGTCTGGCCGGCCTGACCCCGCTGACCCGCACCGGCACCGCCGCGGAGGGCAAGGCCTTCGGCATCATCGTCGACCGGCTGACCCACTTCGACGGCTTCCTGGGCGGCGCCGGCATGGCGGAGGCGCTGACCCGGCGCGCCAAGACGGTGTGGAGCCACGGCGGGCAGGACGCATCCTTCGACACGGCGGTGCAGCGTCTGGCCACCCGCCTGCCGGCGCCGGCCCAGCGCATCGGCTATCTGCTGGACCTCGCCACCAGCCCCTTCGGGCGCAACAAGCTCAGCGTCCTGATCCGGCAGGTCGCCAGCGAGTTCGAGAGCATCACCTCGGCCCGCGAGCTGGTCGCCCCCGGCGTCAGCACGGACGACGTGCGCAGCGGCCTGGGCCGCCGCCTGCGCGCCGCCGGCATCCCACGCGCGCTGGCCGAGGGGCTGATCGCCAAGATCGCGGCGATTCCGGACGCCGAACGGTCGCTCGGCATTCCCTTGCTGGCCGCTCCCGCCGGGGAGGTCGTGACGCGGGCGACCGAGGAGACGGTCCTGATCGACATGTCCAAGGCGGCGGAGCGGCTGGTCCTGTTCTGGCGCGGCCAGACCCGGGCGATCCCGGAGGACGGGACGCAGATCGTCATCGGGCGGTCGTCGCAATGCCAGTTCGTCCTGGACATCGCCTCGGCCTCGCGTCGGCACGCCGCGGTGTCGCGCCAGGACGGCGTCTTCGTGGTGGAGGATCTCAGCCGCAACGGCACCCAGATCGCCGTTCCGGGCGTGGCGGAGCCGCGGCGGCTGAAGCCCGGCGAACCGCTGCCGCTGCCGCCGCGCGGCGAGATCGTCATCGGCTCCGCGGAGCTGGGCGAGGAGCCGGCGCGCATCGCCTGGGAAATCGTCAAGCGCTGAACGCCGCGTCCAGCGGGCGGAACACAGGGCGCCAGCCGTCGCCGCGCACCGCCAGCGCGCCGACCAGACCCGGCGCCGGGCGCAGGTCGAACAGCGACCAGTCCGCAGCGGTCCCGGCCTCCAGCGCGCCGTCCAGGCTCAGCAGGCGGGCGGGGCGGCCCGGCACCAGCTCCACCGCGAAGCGGTCGAGCGGAGTCGACAGCCCCTGGCCGGTCGCCTTGATGAAGGCCTCCTTGCGGGTCCAGCCATTCAGGAACGCCTCGTCGCGCAGCGCGTCGGGCAGGGCGGCGAAGGCGTCGCGCTCCTGCGGCGCGAAGAAGCGCTCGGCGATTCCGGCGGCGTCCGGCAGGCGGCGCAGCCGTTCGATGTCCACGCCCAGTTCCACCGTTTCATGGGGTGCGATGGCGATCAGCACGTGATCCTTGCAGTCGGCGAGGTTGAAGGCCGGGCCGCCGGGCAGGGAGGGCTTGCCCATCGGCCCGTAGGCGAAGGCCAGAGTCGCCGGGTCGCGGCCCATCACCCGCCCGAGCAGATGGCGGAGCAGCCCGCGCCGCAGCGCGCAGCGGGCGCGCAGTTCCTCCGTCGCGAAGCGGGCGGCCCGCGCCGTCTCGTCGGGGGAGAGCAGGGCGCGGAACGCCTCCAGCCGGTGCGCCAGCCCGCGCAGGTCGGCATAACAGAGTTGAATTTCTCCCGTTTCCCGCATCGGATGTCCCCATTCCCCGGATTCGGGACTATAACCGCGCTGGCCCCGCGCGGCGATTGCGCTATCATGCGCCTCCCTTTTGCCGGATCTGGAACCATGGTCGATACCGCTCAGCTTGCTCCGCATCTGTCCAACGTCGTCAAGGACGCCGCCATTCCCGAGCTGCCCAACCACTACCGGGGCAAGGTGCGCGAGAATTACGACCTTCCCGACGGGCGGCGCGTCATCATCGCCACCGACCGGCTGTCGGCCTTCGACATCATCCTGACCGCCATCCCCTTCAAGGGGCAGGTGCTGACCCAGATCGCCCGCTACTGGTTCGAGGCGACGAAGGACCTCTGCCCGAACCACGTCCTGGAATACCCGGACCCCAACGTCGTGGTCGCCAAGCGGCTGACCATCATGCCGGTGGAGATCGTGGTCCGCGACTATCTGGCCGGCACCACCGGCACCTCGCTGTGGACGATGTACAAGAAGGGCCGTCGGGAGATGTACGGCCACGTCTTCCCCGACGGGCTGCGCGAGAACCAGAAGCTGCCGGACACCATCATCACCCCGACCACCAAGGCCTTCGACGCCGGCCATGACGAGGAGCTGACCGCCGCCCAGATCGTCGAGCGCGGGCTGCTGACCCAGGCCCAGTGGGACGAGGTGACGGAGAAGGCGCTGGCCCTGTTCGCCCGCGGGCGCGAGATCGCGGCGGCGCGCGGCCTGATCCTGGTCGACACCAAGTACGAGTTCGGCTTCGACGAGGCCGGCAACATCATCCTGGCCGACGAGATCCACACGCCGGACAGCAGCCGCTACTGGTTCGCCGCCAGCTATCCGGAGCGGTACGAGGCCGGGCAGCGTCCGGAGAGCTTCGACAAGGATTTCGTGCGGAGCTGGGTGACCCAGCGCTGCGACCCCTACAAGGACGCCATCCCGGAAATCCCGGCGGAGGTCGTGCTTGAGGCCGCCCGCATCTACATCGAGGCGTTCGAGACCATCACCGGCCAGACCTTCCAGGTTCCCACGGAAGTCACGCCGGCGGTGGAGCGCATCCGGGCCAACCTGGCGCCGTACTTCGCGAAGCCGTGATGAAGATCGCCATCCTCGACGATTACCAGAACGTCGCTCGCGATCTGGCGGAATGGCATCGCCTGCCCAACGGCAGCGCGCTGACCGTCTTCGAACGGCCGATCCCGGCGGAGGAGGTGGCGGGCACGCTCGCCCCCTACAGCGTCCTGGTGATCATGCGGGAGCGCACGCCGTTTCCCGCGTCGCTGATCGAGGCGCTGCCGAACCTGCGGCTTCTCGTCACCACCGGCGGGCGCAACAACGCCATCGACCTGGAGGCCTGCAAGGCCCGCGGCATCACGGTCTGCGGGACCGGCATGGTCGGCACCCCCACGGCGGAGCTGACCTGGGGCCTGATCCTGGCGCTGGTCAAGCGCATCCCGCAGGAGGAGCGCGGCCTGCGCGCCGGACGCTGGCAGGCCGGCCTGACGCAGGGGCTGGCCGGCAAGCGCCTCGGCCTCGTCGGGCTGGGCAAGCTGGGCACCCAGGTGGCGCGGGTCGGCCAGGCCTTTGGGATGGAGGTCGCGGCCTGGAGCCCCAACCTGACCGACGAGCGGGCCGCCGCGGCCGGTGTCGTCCGGCTGGACAAGCGCGACCTGTTCGCCACCTCCGACATCGTCAGCGTCCATCTGGTGCTGGGCGAGCGGACGCGCGGCGTGGTCGGGGCGGAGGACATCGACGCGATGAAGCCCTCCGCCTTCTTCGTGAACACGTCGCGCGCCGGTCTGGTCGATGGGGACGCCCTGCTGGCGGCCCTGCACGAGCACCGCATCGCGGGCGCCGGTCTGGACGTCTTCCCGGTGGAGCCGCTGCCGGTGGACAGCCCCTGGCTGGAGGCGCCGAACACGGTGCTGACGCCGCATCTGGGCTATGTCACCCGCGAGAACTACGACGTCTTCTACCGCGACGCGCTGGACGACATCCTCGCCTGGCACGCCGGCGAGCCGGTGCGGATGCTCGCTTAAGGACGGGACGGCACCGCCCCGCCCTCTCCCCATGGCGCGGGGAGTGGGCGGGGCCTCCCGCATGGGCGCAAGCCCTTGATAATTTTTAGGCTTCCGTGTCTTTCCCGGATTGGCCGTCCAGGCGGCGCCATCCCGCCCCGCCCGTTCGTTTTTCGCTCCCGCAGCACGGATTGTGGGATTACAGCCGCGGCCAAGACGTAGATGGATGGCGACCCCCTCACTTGCGGGGCGCGATTCCATTCCCAAAATGGGTGTGGAGCCTGCGGCAAGGGCAGAAGAGGGACGAGGTGTGTTGCGAGGCGCGGGCCCTACCGGGGCTGCGTGTCCGTGGGGTGGGGCGGCCACCAGTCCCGGCGATGAATGGCGTCGTGGACAAGGCGTGCTGAATTTGATTGGCCAAGATTGATTGGCCAAATTTGATTGGAAGTCTGTTGGTTCACGGCCATCCCGGCACGGACCGCGGACGGTCGGGACAGGAGACGGAAGGTTTGCCACCCATGGAGACAGGAATGAACATCTCGGACCTCTTGTCCGCACACAACGTCATTCTCGATGCCGGGCCGGCCAACAAGGAAACCCTGCTCGATCTTCTCGCCACAGAGGCGGCCAGCCGGATCGGTGCCCCCAAGGAGGACATTCTCAAGGCCCTGCAGGCGCGGGAGCACATCGGCTCCACGGCGCTGGGCAAGGGCGTGGCGCTTCCCCACACGGAACTGCGCGGGACCGAGAGCCCGCTGGTGCTGTTCGCGCGGCTCCGCAAACCCATCGATTTCGAGGCTCGCGACGACGAGCCGGTGGACCTGTTCTTCCTCGTCCTCTGGCCGACTGCGACCCGCAAGGGCCTGCTGCCCGTCATGGGCGAGATCTGCCAGGCCCTGCGCGATCCGCAATCCCTGCGCAGGCTGCGTCAGGCGGAGACGCCCGACGCCGTGGTGCAGCTCGTCCGGCAGGCGCTTCCCCCCAACGCCGAGCGGGAGCCTGACGACGACGATTTCTGACCGAGCGATTTCTGGCCGGCGCGGCGAGGGACCTCCATCCTCCCTATATTCGTAAAGCCGACAGTTCTCAGCATTTTGGCCCCTCCGATTGCCCGAGACCCCATTGTCACAGACCATGTCCGAAGCCCTGCTGCTCCTGGCCGCCACCGGCCTTCCGTTCGTCGGTGCGATCGTCGCCGGGGTGCTGCCGACGCACGCGCGCAACACCGCGGCGTGGCTGGCCGGTGCGATCGCGATCATCGGGCTGGGGTTGGTGTGGGCGGCCTATCCGACGGTGGCGGCGGGCGGGGTGATCCGCCATTCGATGGCCTGGATGCCGTCGCTCGGCCTCGACCTCACGCTGCGGATGGACGGCTTCGCGTGGCTGTTCGCCGGGCTGGTGTTCGGGGTCGGCGCGCTCGTCGTGCTGTACGCGCGCTATTACATGTCGGCGGACGATCCGGTCCCGCGCTTCTTCGCGTTCCTGCTGGCCTTCATGGGGTCGATGACGGGGGTGGTGCTCTCCGGCAACCTGATCCAGATCGCCTTCTTCTGGGAGCTGACGAGCCTCTTCTCCTTCCTGCTGATCGGCTACTGGCACCACACGGCGGCGGCGCGCGACGGCGCGCGCATGGCGCTGACCATCACGGCGACGGGTGGGCTGTGCCTGTTCGCGGGGGTGCTGCTGCTCGGCCACATCGTCGGCAGCTACAACCTCGACGTCGTCCTGGCCTCGGGCGACAAGATCCGCGAGCACGCGCTCTACCTGCCGGCGCTGGTCCTCATCCTGATGGGCGCCCTGACCAAGAGCGCGCAGTTCCCGTTCCATTTCTGGCTGCCGCACGCCATGGCGGCGCCCACCCCCGTCTCGGCCTATCTGCATTCGGCGACCCTGGTGAAGGCCGGCGTCTTCCTGATGGCACGGCTGTGGCCGGTGCTGGCGGGGACCGAGGCGTGGTTCTGGATCGTCGGCAGCGCCGGTCTGGCCACCCTGCTGATCGGCGCCTATGTGGCGATCTTCCAGAACGATCTGAAAGGACTTCTGGCCTATTCGACCATCAGCCATCTCGGGCTGATCACGCTGCTGCTCGGGCTCAACAGCGAGCTCGCCATGGTCGCGGCGATCTTCCACATCATCAACCACGCCGCCTTCAAGGCGTCGCTGTTCATGGCCGCCGGGATCATCGACCATGAGACGGGCACCCGCGACCTCCGGCGCCTGTCCGGCCTGAACCGCTTCATGCCCTTCACGACGCGGCTGGCGATGGTGGCCGCCGCCGCTATGGCCGGGGTGCCGCTGCTGAACGGCTTCATCTCGAAGGAGATGTTCTTCGCCGAGACGCTGACGGCCCAGGGGTCCGTGACCTTCCTGCTCGACATTCTGCCCTTCGCCGCCATGGTGGCGAGCGCCTTCGCCGTGGCCTATTCGCTGCGCTTCATCCACGGCGCCTTCTTCGGCCCCGACCCGGTCGATCTGCCGCACCTGCCGCACGAGCCGCCGGCCTGGATGCGCCTTCCCGTCGAGATCCTGGCGCTGGCCTGCATCATCATCGGGCTGCTGCCCGCGGCCACCGTGGGGCCGTACCTGAACATGGCGGCCCACGCCGCGCTTGGCGCCGCGACGCCGGAATACAGCCTGGCGGTCTGGCACGGCTTCAACACGCCGCTGGTGATGAGCCTGCTCGCCCTGGCGGCCGGGGTGACGCTCTACTTCCTGCTGCAGCCGCTGTTCCGCAACAACATCGAGGGTCCGCCCTTCATCAGCCGCCTGGAAGGCCGCCGGATCTTCGAGCGGAGCATGGTCTTCCTGTCCTGGCGGCTCGCCCGGACGCTGGAAGGTCTGCTGGGGACGCGGCGCCTGCAGCCCCAGCTCCGGCTGGTCGTCTGCGTCGCCATCCTGGCCGCGGGCTGGGCGGTCTACCGGCGCGGGCTCGGCCCCGGCAATCTGGTGCCGCAGGGCATCGACCCCGTGCTCGCCCTGATCTGGGTGATCGGCGCGGCCTGCGCCCTGGGCGCGGCGTGGCAGGCCAAGTTCCACCGCCTCGCCGCGCTGATCCTGCTCGGCGGCACCGGGCTGGTCACCTGCGTCACCTTCGTCTGGTTTTCCGCCCCCGACCTCGCGCTGACCCAGCTGCTGGTCGAGATCGTCACCACGATCCTGCTGCTGCTCGGCCTGCGCTGGCTGCCCAAGCGGCTGCCCAGCACCGGCACGTCGGAGGTGATGCGGACGGGGCGCCGCCTGCGCGACCTCGCCATCGCCATCACCGCCGGGCTCGGCATGGCGGGGCTGGCCTTCGGCGTGATGACCCGCTTCCCGCCGGAGATCCTGGCGCAGCATTTCCTGGAGCGCGCCTACACCGAGGGCGGCGGCACCAACGTCGTCAACGTCATCCTGGTCGACTTCCGCGGCTTCGACACGCTGGGGGAGATCGCCGTGCTGGGCGTGGTGGCGCTGACCGCCTACGCGCTGCTGCGCCGCTTCCGCCCGGCCCCCGACAGCGTGGACGTGCCGGAGCAGCAGCGCGACCAGAGCGCCTACGACATCGCCCGGCCCGAGCGGCGGGAGGGCGACACGGTGGCCGATTGGCTTCTGATCCCGTCGGTGATCGCGCGGCTGCTGTTCCCGGTGGTCGGCATGGTCGCGCTATTCCTTCTGCTGCGCGGCCACGATCTGCCCGGCGGCGGCTTCGCCGCGGGGCTGATGGGCTCGATCGCCATGATCCTGCAATACATGCTGGGCGGCACGCAGTGGATCGAGGCGCGGCTGCGCGTGCTGCCGCTGCGCTGGATGGGGCTCGGGCTGCTGCTGGCCGCCGGTACGGGCCTGGGCGCCCTGCTGTTCGGCCGGCCCTTCCTGACCACCTACTTCGCCTACGCGGACCTGCCGCTCATCGGGAAGATCCCGACGGCCAGCGCGCTGCTGTTCGACATCGGCGTGTTCGCGCTGGTCATCGGTGCCACCATGCTCACCCTGATCGCGCTGGCCCGCCAGTCGGTCCGCGGCCATCGCGCCGCAGCACCGCGCGTCCCGGCGGCGAGCGCCCCCGCGGTGCCCGGCCCGATCCTGAGCGGTGCCCCCACCACTGCCCCGACCGGCGCCCCGACCGCCGCAACCGGAGACGATTGATGGAACTTATCCTCGCCCTCGGGATCGGGGTGCTGACGGGCTCCGGAGTCTGGCTGCTGCTGCGTCCCCGCACCTTCCAGGTCATCATCGGCCTGTCGCTGCTCTCCTACGCCGTCAACCTCTTCATTTTCTCGACCGGCGGCCTGCGCACGGGGGCGGCCCCGGTGCTGGAGCGCGGCATGGCCGGCAGCCTCGCCACCCACGCCGACCCGGTGCCGCAGGCCCTGGTCCTCACGGCCATCGTCATCAGCTTCGCGACGACGGCGCTGTTCCTCGTCCTGCTCCTCGCCGCGCGAGGCCTGACGGGAACCGACCATGTGGACGGCAAGGAGAAGTCCCGGTGAACGGGTGGCCAATGAGCGCTTGGATGAATCATCTGGTGATCGCGCCGATCATCATCCCGCTGCTGGTCGGCGCGCTGCTGATGCTGATCGACGAGCGGCGGCGGGCGCTGAAGGCCACGCTCGGCGTGGCGTCGGCGTCGGCGCTGCTGGCGCTGGCGGTTCTGCTGCTCTATCTGACGGACCACACCGCCACCGGGGCGGACGCCACCGTGCGCGTCTACCGGCTCGGCGACTGGCCGTCGCTGTTCGGCATCGTCCTGGTGCTCGACCGGCTGTCGGCGATGATGCTGGTGCTGACCGGCATCCTGGGTCTGTCCGCCCTGGTCTTCGCGCTGGCGCGCTGGCAGAAGGCGGGGGCGCATTTCCATTCGCTGTTCCAGTTCCAGCTGATGGGTCTGAACGGCGCCTTCCTGACCGGCGACCTGTTCAACCTCTTCGTCTTCTTCGAGATCATGCTGGCCGCCTCCTACGGGCTGGCGCTGCACGGCTCCGGCCTCGCCCGCGTGCGCGCCGGGCTGCATTACATCGCCATCAACCTGGCGGCCTCGCTGCTCTTCCTGATCGGGGTGAGCATGATCTACGGCGTGTCCGGCACGCTGAACATGGCCGAGCTGGCCGTGCGCATCGCCGGGATCGCTCCGGAGGACCGCGGGCTGCTGGAGGCCGGGGCGGCGATCCTCGGCGTCGCCTTCCTGATCAAGGCGGGCATGTGGCCGCTGGGCTTCTGGCTGCCGAACACCTACACCACGGTGGGCGCGCCGTCCGCCGCGATCATCTCGATCCTCAGCAAGGTCGGCATCTACGCCATCATCCGGATCTGGCTGCTGGTCTTCGGCGACAGCGCCGGCACCTCGGCGGGGTTCGGCGGGCACTGGCTGCTGATCGGCGGGGTCCTGACCATCGCCTTCGGCTCCATCGCGGTGCTGGCGACGCAGAATTTGGCGCGGCTGGCCGGCGGCAGCGTGCTGGTGTCGTCCGGAACGCTGCTGGCCGCCGTCGGCGCCGGGCAGGTGGCGGTGACCGGCGGCGCGCTGTTCTACATGACCAGCTCCGTCCTGGCGATCGCCGGGCTGTTCCTGCTGATCGAGCTGGTCGAGCGCGGTCGCATGGTCGGCGCCGACGTGCTGGCGGTGACGCGCGAGGCCTTCGGCGAGGGCGAGGACGAGGAATCGGATGACGACGACGCCATCGGCGTGTCGATTCCGGCGATCATGGCGATCCTCGGCATCGCCTTCATGGCCTGCGCGCTTCTGCT
This sequence comes from Azospirillum brasilense, assembly GCF_005222205.1. Classification (NCBI taxonomy): domain Bacteria; kingdom Pseudomonadati; phylum Pseudomonadota; class Alphaproteobacteria; order Rhodospirillales; family Azospirillaceae; genus Azospirillum; species Azospirillum brasilense. The sequence goes on from NZ_CP032346.1 coordinate 1,452,977, forward strand.
CGCCGGCCTGCCGCCGCTGTCCGGCTTCCTCGCCAAGTTCGCCATCCTGGCGCCGATGCTGGCGCAGGGGGCGGAGGGGCTTCCCTTCACCACCTGGGCGCTGATGGCGGCGCTGATCCTGTCCGGTCTGGCGACGGTCGTCGCGATGAGCCGCACCGGCATCGACGTCTTCTGGGCGTCGCCCGCGGGCGATCTGCCGCGCGTGCGCCTCGTCGAACTCGGGCCGGTGATGATGCTTCTGGCGCTCTGCGTGGCGCTGACCGTCCAGGCCGGTCCGGTGATGCGCTACATGGAGGACACCGCCCGCTCGCTTCACGGGCCGGAACGCTACGTCCAGGGGGTGATGACGACCGCGGCGCCGGGAACCGGCAAGGGGGCCGCGCCATGAAGCGCTGGCTGCCCTACCCGCTGCTGACCGCCGCGCTCGTGGCGATGTGGCTGCTGCTGACCGAGAGCGTGGCGCTGGGCTCCATCCTGATGGGCGCCATCCTGGCGACCGTCACGGTCTGGGGATTCGCGGCGCTCGACCCGCCGGGCGGCCGGCTGAAGCGGCCGCGCGCCGTCATCGCGCTGGCCGTGCTGGTGATGGGCGACATCGCGCGCTCCAACCTCGCGGTCGTCAAGATCATCCTCAACCCGCGCAAGACGGAGCGGGTGTCCGGTTTCCTCCACATCCCGCTCGACATGCGGGCTCCCTACGGTCTGGCGACGCTGGCCTGCATCATCACGGCGACGCCGGGGACGATCTGGGTGGAGTACAATTCCGCGAACAACACGATCCTTCTCCACATCCTCGATCTGGTCGATGAGAGCACCTGGATCGACACCATCAAGGGACGGTACGAGAGGCGCCTGATGGAGATCTTCGAATGACCGCCACGCTGCTGCTCTGGTCGATCTTCCTGGCGCAGATCCTGCTGGTCATCGCGATGGCCTGCGCGACCTATCGCGTGCTGCGCGGGCCGCGGGCGCAGGACCGCGTGCTCGGGCTCGACACACTGTACGTCAACGCCACCATGCTGCTGCTGACCTTCGGCATCCGCACCGGCAGCACGCTCTATTTCGAGGCGGCGCTGATCATCGCGCTGCTCGGCTTCGTCGCGACGGCGGCCTTGGCGAAGTTCCTCATGCGTGGAGAGGTGATCGAATGACGCATCTGGCCGACCTGCCGGTCTGGGCGGCAATCCCGGTGGCGTTGCTCCTCCTGCTCGGCGCCTCGCTGGCGCTGATCGGGTCCATCGGGTTCGTGCGGCTGCGCAGCTTCTACGAGCGCGTCCACGCCCCGACGCTGGGCACCACCATGGGCATCGGCTCCGTGCTGCTGGCCTCGATGCTCTGCTTCACCGTGCTGCAGTCGCGGCCGGCGCTGCATGAACTCCTGATCGCCGTCTTCATGATCGTGACGACGCCGATCACGCTGATGCTGCTCGCCCGCGCCGCCCTCTACCGCGACCGCAGCGAGGGCAGCGACGACGTGCCGGCGGCGCCGCCGGCCCCACCGGTCCAGACCGCCGCGCCCCCGGCCCCCGACGCCGCCCCGCCGGTGTAGACTTTCCTTCAGTACGTCAGGTCGCCTCGACCTGGGCGAACATGCCGGAGTCGTCGGTGAAGCTCTTGAACTCCAGCCCGTTGCCGGAGGGGTCGAGAATGAAGAAGGTCCCCTGTTCCGACGGCTTGCCGGGGTAGCGGATCTGCGGCTCCAGGAGGAAGGTCGCGCCGGCGGCCTCCAGCCGTTCCCGCAGCGCGTCCCAGACCGGGCGCGGCAGCACCGCCCCGAAATGATGCAGCGGCACCGCCTTGCCGTCGACCATGCTGGTCTCGGTCGAGCGCGGCTCGGACGAGCGGTGGGCGGAGATCTGGTTGCCGAAGAAGTCGAAATCGATCCACCGCTCGGTGGAGCGCCCTTCGCGGCAGCCCAGGACATCGACGTAGAAACGGCGGGTTTCCTCGATGTCCCGGATGGGAAAGGCGAGATGGAACGCGAACACCGGCGCACCCTTTTGACGTTGGTTCGGGTGGCCAGGGTAGACCGCGGTCCGTGGTGCCAACAAACGGTTTAAGCGCGGGTCGAGTGCGCGAAAACGCTGCGGCCCCGGTCCGGAACGCGAACCGGGGCCGCCGTGTGCTCAGAAGGCCAGACGGGTGTCGAGCATCAGGATGTGCGCGCGGTCCTTCAGGTCGCCGCCGTCGGGACGGCCCGCCTGCAAGGTGGACTGCACGTAGTCGTACTCCAGCCCGGCGGTGAAGCCGGGGGCGACGGTCCAGGTGACGCCGCCCTGCCAGATGTCCGCCTTGCTCGGCGTGGACATGGTCGCGCTGTCGTTGCCCAGCGCCCGCAGGTAGTTGGCGGCGAACAGCAGCGGCCCGGCACCGTACTGCGCGCCGAAGATCCAGTTCTGCTGCGCCCGCGTCTGGGCGAGGCCCTCGGCGTAGCCGCTGTCGCCGCTGTAGGCGTAGCTGGCTCCGACCTTCACCGGCCCGTAGCCGACGTTGGCCCCGACATGGACGGAGTTCAGGTCCTCGAAGGACTGGCTGACGACGCCGTCGGTCTGGCGCACCGCCTTGCCGGTCGCGTAGAAGGCGCTGCCTTCGATGCTGAAGTCGCCGACGGCGGTCTGGAAGGCGGCGCCGGCCTCGACCACGTCGCGGAAGGACAGCAGGTCGCCCAGCACGTCCGTGGTGCGGCGGTTGACCGACGTGTTGGAGTCGCCGCTGCGCGGCATGTAGGACACCGCCGCCGACAGGCCGCCGAAGCTCGGCGTGATGTAGACGAACTTGGTCCCGGTGTCGTAGGCGATCAGCGTGCGCAGGCTGGTGGCGGCCAGCGGCAGGGCGCCGAAGGTCGAGGAGCCGTTCAGGAACAGGATGCCGTTGCTGTCCGGGCTGCCGGCCACGCCCTCGACGTTCGGGCCGATCATCCCGTATTCGTCCGACAGGCCGTTGATGACGCCGGCCTGGATCGTGCCGAAGGCGCCGTTGGCGAAGAGGAAGGCGCGGTCGTTCTCGATGTTGCGGGTCGAAACGGTGGGATCGCCGTTGCCCGCCACGATGCGCAGCCGCGCGCCGTAGGTCAGGCCGTTGTCGGCGGTGGCCGTCGGGGTGACGACCAGACGGTAGCGGTTGGCGAACTCGCGCGAGCGCAGGCCGTCGTCCTGCTGCTGGCGGATGTAGGCGCCCTGGAAATAGGCGTCGCCGCCGAGGATCAGGTCGAAGCTCGGCTCGGCCAGGGCCGGAGCCGCCGTCAGGGCCGCGAAGGCGGTGCCGGCGAGAGCGGCGGCGCGAAGGGAGAAGGCGTTCATGGGCGTGGTCATTCCAGGGTCGAGGCTTGCGGAAATGGTGTCAGTCGTCCCCTCTCCCCTCTGGGGAGAGGGTTGTTAGGGAACCAGCGGCGGCCGAAGGCGGTGAGGTTGTCGTCCTGCAGCCGGGCGAGGCAGAGGACTTCCACGCTGTCGGCCCAGCGCGGGTTGATGCGGCGGAACTGGGCGACCGCCGGGCTGTCCAGCTTGGCCTCGCTGATGGCGCGGGCCTCCTCGGTCAGGCCGTAGCCCTGCCACTGCCAGTCCACGGTGCCGGTGTCGGCGTCGTAGTAGTGGGCGAAGCACTCCCGCCCGATGTGGTCGCGGAACGCCCGGTCAAGGGCGTCGGGGGGCTGGTCCGGATGCGGCGTGTGGCGGACGAACAGCATCGGCATGTAGCGGTAGGAGCGGTAGCCGACCGCGCTGTAGCTCCAGTACCACAGCCGTCCCGACCGGTCGGCGCGGGCGCGGGCGACCATCTCGGCGACCATCGAGCGCACCAGCTCGTTCGACCCCCAGAAGCGGCGCTCCAGGATGCAGTGGGCGGTGTGGAAGGCGCCGACGGCGGTGCCGCCGATCTCCATCGTCTGGCGGTAGACGGTGGCGAAGCCGACCAGTTCCCCGGTCCCGGCGTCCTCCTGGAGCACGCAGTGGTCGAGGTCTTCCAGCTCCTCGTTGAAGTAGTCCTCGCCGTAGCCTTCGAACCAGACGCTGAGCAGGGCGAACATCGCCGCCCGCCGCTCCGGCGTCAGGGCCGCCGGCTCGACGAAGCTGGTCCGCAGAGGAGGACGCGCCGCGGGCGTGGTCATCCCCCAGCCCCGGCACCGGTCAGGTAGAGCGCCGCCCCGGCCTCGCGCACGTCGGCGCAGATGTCCTCATAGTTGCAGGTGATCTCCTCCCCGGCGGCGATGTCGCGGCGGGCGACGAAGCGCCGCCAGTCGCCGGGATCGGCCCGCCCGATGGACGGACCGTCGGCGTGGTTGAGGAACCGGGCGTCGTCCCCCGGCAGAAGGACGCCGACCCCCTCGATCACGCAGCCGTGGAAGTCGACCAGCCGGGCGACCTGCGGAAACTCGGCCAGCACGGCGTCGTCGGGCGCCAGCAGGCGGTCGATGCGGGCGTCGAACGCCCACACCGGCGTGCCGGCGGCGACCGCCTCCTCGGCGAAGAGCCCCAGCCCGTGGATCGGGCTGGAGGCGAGGCGGGTGGCGATGAGGAGCGGCATGGCGTCCTTCTCCGGGGCTTAGGCGGCGGCGGTGGCCGGCGCTTCGGCGGGAGTCAGCGACTCGTCGAACTCGAAGCTGGCGGCGTCGTCGACGAACTGCTCGGCGATGGTCGTGCCGGGATTCTTCAGGCAGACGCCGATGTAGTCGGCGAAACGCGGCGGCGGGGTGAAGCCCTCGGCCAGCAGGCGGCTGTTGTCGAAGGCGATGTCCTGCGCGGTGAAGCGGTGGTACTTGCGCCCGCCGGCCATCATGGTCCGGTGCAGGATGTCGCGCTGCGGGAAGGCCAGCCGGAAGGCGCGGTCGAAGGGCTTCCAGCCTTCCGGACCCTTCGGGTCGAAGAAGCTGTAAGGGCGGGTGCCCTCATGGCCGTGCGCGGCGAAGGCGGCCTGGAAGTCGCTCCACAGGGTCCGGCTGCCGAGGCCGGCGGAGATGTGGTAGAGGTTGTGCTTCAGGTCGGGCTTGCGCAGCAGGTCGTGCAGCCGGGCCGAGGCCCAGTCCACCGGAACGATGTCGATGAAGCCGTCCGGCGAGCAGGGCAGCACGCCGGTGCGGTCGACCAGCCGGAAGAACCAGAAGATGCTGGCGCTCGGGCGCACGCCCATCGCGGTGTGGCCGACGACGATGGACGGACGGCAGACGACGATCGGAAGGTCGGGGAAGCCGGCGGCCAGGGCGCGTTCCGCCGCCGCCTTGCTGCGGGTGTATTCGACGATGTGCGGCGTGTCGTGGCCGGGGGCCGGGGCTTCCTCGACCATCTCCAGCCACGGCGTCTCGCCGCAGCAGAAGGCGGTGCCGATGTGCAGAAAGCGCTGCAGGTGCTTCATGCGGCGGGCGCGGGCGGCCAGCGCCAGCGTGCCGTCGACGTTGATCTGCCAGACCGAATGGCGGCTGTCGAAGGAGGTGTCGGCGGCGACGTGGACGATGTGGGTCACCGCGTCCAGCCGCGGGTCGGCGCTGGTCGCCAGCGACTGCAGGTCGCCCGGAAGGATCTGGCAAAGATCGGCGTAGGCCTGGGCGGTGGCGCGGTCGACGCAGCGGGCGAGATTGCTGGCGAGACGGGCGCGGCAGGCGGCCTCGTCGGCGCCGCGGATCAGCAGCAGGCAGTCCGCCGCGGTCCCGTTCTTGACGGCGTCGAGGTAGAAGGAACCACCGAGAAAGCCGGTGCCGCCGGTGAGAAGGATCATGGTGTGCCTCGGTCTCGCGTCTGGGGGAGGGGAGGGTTCGGTTGGTGGCTCCGGTCCGCCGGCCCCGATCCACTGGTCTGGATCAGGCGGGCAGCAGGTCGGGGGCCGGAAGGGTCGGGGTGTCGAGCCGGCGGATACCGCCCTGCTCGACCTGGATCTGCACGTCGGCGGCGTCGAAGTACGCGTCGTCGTGGGTCACGGCGATCACGGTGATGCCGCGCGCCTTCATCCAGGGAATGATCTCGCGGTAGAATTTCCGCCGGAAATAGGGGGACTGGTCGGCCGCCCATTCGTCGAGCACCAGCACGGGCTTGCGCTCCAGCAGGGCGGCGGCCAGCGCGAGGCGCTTCTTCTGCCCCTGGGACAGGTCCACCGTCGTGAAGGCGCGGTCCTCGACCGCCACCTTGTCGGACATTTCCAGCAGGTCGAGCAGCTCGTCGGCGAAGCCATCCTCCGGCGACACCGCGCCGTAGAGCTGACGGGTGACGTGGTTGTCGGAGAAGACGACGGAGAACAGGTCGCGGTAGGACGCCAGCGTGTCCGCCGTCACCACCGCGCCGTCCACCGTCAGGCTGCCGCGCTGCGCCGGGTAGAGGCCGAGCAGCATGTGGATGAGCGTGCTCTTGCCGGCGCCGTTGTGGCCGGTGATGAAGACGACGCTGCCGCGTTCCACCGTCAGGTCGATGGGGCCGACGGTGAAGGAGCCGGTGCCGTCGCGCCCGGGGTGGCGGTAGGACGCGCCGTCGAGCGCGAGGGTGGCGAAGTCGGCGAAGCCGGTCGGCGGCGTGTCCTTGGGCCGGCGCTGGGCGGGGCGGGGAGGTGCCTTCAGCTCCGCCTCCACCGCCAGATAGGAGCGGGCGGCGGTCTCCGCGCTGATGTAGGAGGGGTAGGAGGCGACGATGGTGATGACCGGATAGGCGATGAAGGCGGCGGCGTGCCCGGCCAGGACCACGGTCGCGATGTCGGTGCTGCTCACAGCCGGCAGCAGGAAGACGATCCCGGCCAGCGCGGCGTAGTAGGTCAGTTCGCTCAGCGTGAAATAGTGGCTGTACTCGGCGCCGAAGCGGTGGCGCTCCTTGCGCAGCGCCTCGGCGCAGGCGGTGGCGTCGGACAGCGCGTTGGCGGCGCGGCGGCGGTTCAGCTTGCACTCGCGCAGAGTCTGCAGGATGTGGTCCGACCGTTCGGACAGCGCGCCCTCGGCCTCGTGGATCGTCTCCGACAGCCGTTCCAGCCGCAGCACGGAGCGGCCGATCAGGACGCCGCCGACCGTCAGGAAGCCCAGCACGATCAGCACCGCGGCGTTCGACAGGGTGGCGAGATAGAGCAGGCACAGCACGATGGCCGCGACCGACTGGAAGCTGATGACCAGTGTCGGCACCGCCTGGGCGAGAAGCTGCAACTCCGGCCCGGCGACCTGGGCGAGGCGGGTGGAGCCGACCGCCGTGGCGTCCGGCAGGTCGGCGGCCACCGCCCGGCGCAGCAGGTCGACGCGCAGGATGGCCAGCGCCGCCTGCATGCGCTTGGACGCCGCGTTCATCATCCAGCCCTGCGAAAACCGCCACAGAAAGGCGGACAGCAGGAAGATGAACAGCAGCCGCTGCAACCCCTCCGGATCGTCCATGATGACCAGCGCGCTGTTCAGCGAGGTCAGCAGGGCGAGGTTGAGGGCCGCCGCCAGCACCGCCAGCAGCATCAGCGGCTGCATGTTGCGCAGGGCGTCGCGTCTCAGGATGCGCCAGAGATCCATCGCCGGCTCACTTGGACTGGATGAGGTCGAGCAGGCGGGACGGCGACATGGTCGACAGGATGGGGGCCGAGGCGGCCTTGCCGTCCTTGGCCGGTCCGCCGGCGGTCCCCGGGGCGGCGCCCGCCGGCTGGGGCTTGACGCCGGGGACCGGCGCCGCCGGCGCGTGGCCCGCCGCGGCCGGCGCGGCTTCGGCGCCGGCATGGCTCAGGCTGGGCATCTGGGCCACCGGCACCTGTCCGGGCGTGCCCTCGCCGCTCAGCGAGGGAAGCTGCGCGGCGGGCGGCACCGGCAGGCCGCTCGGCATCGTGACCGTCGCGGCCCCCGCCTGCGGCGCGCCGGGGGCGGGGGCGCCCGGCATCGGGAGGGTGGCGCCCTGACCCGAGGCGGCGTCGAGGATCAGCGGCAGCCCGCCGCTGGCGGCGTTGCCGATGACGACGATCTTGGCGTTGGGCGAATGGGCCAGCTCCAGCGTCGCTTCGATGCCGCGCCAGCGCAGGTAGTTCTCGGTCAGGTTGGCCTGGACCGTCTCCTGGAAGGCGCGGATGCCCTGGCCTTCCAACTGCTTGCGCTGGCTCTCGAACAGCTCGCGCTGCAGGCGGAACTGGTATTCCTGGGCGGCCTGGTCCTGCTGGATCTTGCGCTCGATCGACACCATGATCGCTTCGGGCAGCGAGACGTTGCGGATCAGGATGTCCTGGATCAGCAGGTAACCGGTCTTGGTCCGCCCGTCGGGCTTCGGCGTGTCCGCGGCCCCGATGATCTGGGCGTACATCACGCGGTCGGCGACCTGCTCGAAGGTTTCGGTCTGAACGCGCAGGCGGCGGTGTGCGTAGAGTTCGTCGGCCTTGAAGCGCGACACGATCTCGCGCGAGACCGACCCGACCTCCGGCACCAGCAGCACTTCCAGGTAGTTCGGCCCGACGTTCTTGTGCAGGGCGGCCAGCATCTCCGCGTAGGGGCGGTAGCGCACCGTGATCTCGATGCTGACGTTCAGGCCGTCGTTGGCGATCGCCGAGTAGGAGCGGGTGTCCTCCTGCAGGCGCAGGTCGTAGACCTCGATCTTGTCCCAGGGGAAGATGACGTGCACGCCCTCGGCCAGGGCCGGACCCATCTGGGTGCCCTGATGGAAGCGCTTCCACAGCACGCCGCCATGGCCGGCGGGGATGAAGACGACGATCGACGGCGCGAAGTAGAGGAAGATCAGGATGCCGACCAGCAGCGTGCACAGCAGCGACCGGCGGTGCTCCTCGTACCAGTTGCCGAGCAGCGCGCGCAGGCGCGACTTCGGCTGCGGCGTCGCGTCGGCGTCGTCGTAGGTGAAGGCCTGGTCAGCCATGTCACGCGGTCTCCTGGAGCAAAGCCGTGGCGGGGCGGGACGCGTCCGTCCGCTCACCGGTCATTTGGCTGTTGGTCATCTGGCCGTTGGTCATGTGGATGGTCACGTCGCAGACCGACGCGGCGTTGCCGTCGTGCGACACGAAGATCACGGTGCGGCCGAGCGCCCGCAGCTTGCCGATGATCTCGTTGGTGAAGCGGGTGCGGAACTCGGCGTCCTGGTCGGAGGTCCATTCGTCGAGGATGATGATCGGACGCCCCTCCGCGACCGCGACGGCCAGGGCGACGCGGCGGCGCTGGCCTTTGGAGAGATCGCGGTTCAGCAGGCCGTCGCCGGTCTCCGGAACCAGATGGTCGATCTTCAGGTAGGCCAGCATCTCGCGGAACAGCTCCGCGTCGAAGGTCGGCCCCTGCGGCAGGCGGGTGAACAGGTGGTGGTCCTGGAACACCGCGCAGAACAGGTCGCGGTAGGACTCCAGCCGATCGCCCTCCACCGCCTGCCCGTCGAGCAGCACCTGCCCCTCGTCCGGGCGGAACAGCAGCGGGATGACGCGCAGCAGGGTGGACTTGCCCGACCCGTTGGCGCCGACGATGCCGACGACGCTGCCCGCCGGGATGGTCATGTCGATGGGGCCGATCACGAAGGGCTCGGGCCGCAGCCCGGCGCGGTAGGCGAAGCGCACGTCGCGCAGCTCGATGCTGGCGAAGCGGCGCGGCGCGCGGGCCAGCTTCGACGGCGCGTACTCCGCCGCCGGCATGGCGGCGAGCAGGGTGGTGAGCTGGTTCGCCGCATCCTCCGCCGCGATGTAGTCGGGCACGGCGTTGAGGAACTTCGACAGCGGCCGAGCGAGGAACAGGATGACCGAGGTCACCAGCGGCAGCTCCGCCGCCGACAGCGCGCCCATGCGCGGGAAGATGAAGACGAAGACCGCGGAGAAGCCGATGACGATGGTGGCGATCCAGGAGAACAGCTCGCCCAGGTTGCGTCCGTGGCGCCGCTTCAGGTCCTCCCAGCGGGCGACATCGGCCTCGACCGCCTGGCACAGCTCGTCGCGCCGCGCCTTGCCCAGCTTGATCTCGGCGTTGCCGCCCACCAGCTCGGAGAAGCCCTGGAGCATCCGCACCTCGGACTCCTTGGCTTGGCCCAATAGGGCGCGGGTCCGCTGCGCCTCGCGCACATACCAGCCGCCGATCATCGCGCCGGCCACCAGAAGCAACGTGGCGCCCACCGTGGTCAGCGTCCACAGGTAGAGGTAGGCCACGACCGCCACCAGCATCATGTTGGCGGCGATCGACAGGTTGGGCAGCAGCGCCGCGATGCGCTCCAGATGGTGGTTGCCGAGGTCGAAGGAGCGGCGGGCCTGCATGTCGAGGATGTCGGCGTGGTTGCCCAGCGTTACGGTCTGCAGGAAGCGCCGCCGCACCCCGGCCAGCGCGCTGAAGCCGGTGGTCAGCACCAGCCCGACGAAGCGCTTGCTGAAGGCGTAGGAGACCAGCAGCGACAGGCAGAAGATCAGGAAGGGCGTGTCCAGCACCTCGCCGCGCATCCAGCCGTTCAGCTCCGCGCTGAGGCTCATCAGGCTGATGAGGTTGGCGGTGGCGGCAACGCAGCCGGTCACCACCAGCCGGGTCAGGATCTCACGGTCGGCCAGCCCGATCAGGGGCAGCAGGGCCGAGACGGGCCGGCTGGGCGCGACGCGCTTGCTTGTCTTGCTTTTGCTCATCGCTCCGCCTCACTCCGCCAGCCAGGAGTCGAGGATGCGGGTGATCGTGCCGTTGTCGCGCAGCTTGACGAAGGCGGCCTGCAGCCGCTCCGCCTTCTCCTTGCGCGCCTTGGGCATGGCGATGTAGCGGGGGATCAGGCCGAGCGGCTTGGGCAGGACGCGCACGTCCTTGAGGCGCCCGTCCTGCTTGGCCATGTGGTTCAGCACATGCAGGTCGCCGACGATCACGTCCACCCGGCCCAGGATCAGGCGGCGGAAATTGACCACGTTGCTGCTCGACGGGATCTTTTCCAGATAGGTCGCGGCGTCGAAGTCCGGCGCGTAGGCGAAGCCGTCGACCACGCCGATGCGGTAGGGGGTCAGGTCCTCCAGCCGCTCGAAGGCGATGGGGGAGTCCTTGCGCACCATGAAGACGGTCGTGCCGGTGCGGAACGGGCCGATCATGTTGTACTGCGCGAAACGGGCGGGCGAGGCGATGAACTGGAAGCCGACGTCGGCGGTGTTCTCGTCCATCGACCGGACGACCTCGGTCCAGGACAGCGGCCGGTGGACCGGGGTGATGTTCAGCTCCTTCAGCAGGGCGACGACGATCTCGGTGTCGATCCCCGTGCGGGTGCCGTTGAAGGAGTAGTTGTAGGGCGGGAAATGGTCTTCCGACGCGATGGTCCAGTATTCGGCGCGCGCCGGAAGGACTGCGGCGAACAGCGCCAGCAGGACCGGCAGAAGGAGCCGCAAGGCCGGGCGGAGGATGGACGCCGTCGCCGCCGTCATGCCTTCGCACGCTTCTTGCTGCGGGTGGTCAGCAGGATCATCACGAGAAGGGCGCCGGGCGGCGTCAGGACCACCGCCAGGAAGGCGTAAAGCAGGAAGCCGCCGCGGCGGCCGATCCCCAGAAACCCGACCAGCAGGCAGAGACCGATGTAGATCAGCTCGAACACGGCGATGCTTCCTTCTTTGCCCGGCGCCCCGGCATCGTGCCCTTAGCCGGCCTTCTGGACCGGCTGCTCTTCCATCTGCGGCGCGGCGGCGGGGGCCTCGCCGGCCTCGTCCTTGGCGGCCTCATTGCGGGCGGCCTCGAACTCCTTGCGGAAATGCTCGCGCATCGTCTCGACGTCGAAGTCCAGCAGCGTGCCGCCGGTCTCGAAGTGCTGCGCGAACACGCGGCCGAGCGCCTGGGTGGCGGCCAGCGACAGCGCCGGCATGACGGCGACGCCGAGGGCGGTGCCGATGAACGGAACGGCCTTCACGGCGGAGCCGAGCACGCTGGAGCTGAGCGCGCCGGGCATGACGCCGCCCATCAGCGCGCCGATGATCGCGCGGGTGCGCTCCTGCGCGAACTCGATCTCATAGAGCTTGGCGAGCTTATGGATCAGGTTGAGCTGGGCCACGCTGACCGCGGCGACGTCCGCGCCGGGAACGGGGATGAGTCCGAAGGCGCCCGAGGCGTAGCTGTGATACTTGATCAGTTCCTGGGCGCGCTTCTTACGGTCTACCATGATCCGAAACCTTTCGAGGGTCAGGTGAGGTTGATTTCAGGTGGAAACGGTGTTTTGAAACGCACGTTTTAGGATGTTATGCGTCGCAAGCTTGGCATTCCGAAAGAAACAAAACATCGCCAATCAACCGCTGCTATAGCGATCGGTAAAAGAATGCCCCTATTGTCGCTGGTAAATAAGACGAAGTCCTCGGAACTGCCGTAGGGCGGAGATTGACTGCCCAACGATCCAATATGTCCCAACGACTTGATACATTTTCAGTGCTTAACAACGCATTAAATGCCTATGACCACCGTCGGGGTTTTTGTTGGAAGATTCATCATCTTTCTGCGAATTGTAACAAAGTTCATCATGAGCTTTTCTTTGTGTATTGGCCTCCGCTACCTTTGCGGGAAGCGTGTCGGCAGGTCGAGGGCGCGCGCTGGCAGTTCGTTGCGCGTCCCGGCGCCGACCGCCGCGCCCAGCACCAGGACGGTGTCGCGCACCGGCTGTCCCCCGATGGTCTGCGTGGGCAGGGCGATGCGCAGCAGCAGGCCGTCCCGCGACGATGACGGGGTGTGGCCTTTCAGCAGGCGGAGCAGCGCCCACGGCCCGCGCTCGGCCAGGGTGATGGTGTCGCCGGTCGCCGCGGCGGTTCCGCCCGCCGGCGCACCCTTCGGACGGAAGGGCGACCCGGCGGCCCAGCGGGCGGTCAGCAGGACCGGCTGGCCCGGCGTCCAGGCGAGCGTCCCGCCGTTGGCCGAAGCCCCCACCGCGCTGGCGCCGGAGCGCACCGACCAGTCGATGATGTGCTCCGCCCCGACCTCCTGCGCGCGGTTGGCGCCGTAGGTGAGGCGGACGCTGATCGGCGCCGGGCGCGCGACGGCCTCCAGCAGGGGGCGGGCGGCCTCCATCCGCTCCATGAAGGCGGCGATCTCCGGGGTCGCGGTCCGCATCACCGCCGCCCGGTGGTCGTCGAGCTGCCGGTAGAAGCGGCGGACGTCCTGCGGATCGGCGTCCGGCGCGCCACGCGCCTGTTCGGGGCCGACGAAGGGGAAGCGCCCGGCGAGGGTCTGGGCGAAGGCGGTGGACAGCTTCGACAGGGCGACGTCGCCGTCCGGGATCGGGGTTTCCACCGGCATCCTGGGCGGGAGCGGCAGGTGCGCCACGACGGCAGGTAGCTCCACGACGGCGGGCGGCGGCGCCGCGGGTTCCGGCGACGGGGCCGGCCGCGGAGGCGGAGGAGGGGCCGCAGCGACCGGCTTGGCCGGCTCCGCTTCGGGCGAAAGGAGCTTTGGTTCCGCGGGCTTCGGTTCCACGGGCTTGGATGCCGCGGGCTTGGCTTCGGCTGGCTTGACGGCTTCGGCGGGCGGAGCGTCCGGAGCGGGCGCGGGCAGGGCGGCGGCCAGGGCGTCCGGCAGCGCGGTCACCGCCGGGTTCAGGACCAGGATTCCGCCGTCACCCACCGCGAACAGGGTTCCGGTCTGCGGCGCGTCGAGCGCCAGGACGGCGGCACGGGCGCCGGTCGCGGCGGTGGATAGGGCCTCGGTGATGCGGTCGGTGGTGTCGCGGCCCGGCAGATCGGCGATGGCCGCCTTCTGAAGCATCACCCGGATCGCGTCGGGCAGACCGCGGGCGGGGTCCTGCAAGGCGCCGGCGATCGGCCAGACGACGGCTTCGGCGACGGCGCCGGTCAGGCGGCGGACGTCGTCGACATCCTCGGCGGTCGGCGTCTCCGGCAGGCCGCGCAGCCGTTCGGCCAGGGCCTCGGCGCGCTGGCGCAGCGGGTTGCGGCCGTACAGCTCCTCGGCCAGCGGGGCGGCGAGCTGCACCGATTCCGCGCGCACCGCCGCGGCGATGGTCCGGGCGTCCAGGTTGGGCAGGTCGGCGCCCGCGGCGATGCGCGTGATGTAGCCGTCCGTCGCCGTCATCGGCGACCGGGGAACGGCGCCGTAGACGCTTTCGGCCAGCGCGTTCAGCTCGTCGAAGCCGCTGTTGCGGCGGAAGCGGCCGTAGCGCTCCAGCGCGTCGCGCCGCCCGCCGATGCGGTCGAGCTGCTCGGCGAGCCGGCGGAAGGCGGGCAGATCCTCCACCCGCTGCGGGTTGGCGACCGGCGGCAGGTCGGCCATGGTGGCGCTGGGCAGCAGGGCGTCGCGGATCGGCCGCAGCACCGAACGGCGCAGCGTGACGGAGGCGAGCCGCTTCTTGTCCTCGTCGAAGGTGCTGAACAGCGAGGTCGGCAGCAGCGGCGTGGCGAGGGGACTGCGCTCCATCACCGCCGTGGCGGCGATCACCCGACCGACCAGGGGGCCGTCGGTGGCGGCGTCGCGCGCCAGCAGCGCCCGGCGCAGGTCGGCGGTGGCGGCGGCGACCGGCGGGCTGCCGGCGGACACGCTGGAGACGCCCTGCCACGCGGCGACCGACAGGCCGGCGACCGAGGCGGCGAGCGCGGCCTGGGCCATCCGGCGGCGCTTGTGGGCCTGCTGGTAGGCGGCGTCGGACGGCCGCCCGTAGCCGGCCTCGGCGAAGGCGCGGCCCGGCAGCAGGTTGCGCGCGAAGACCGGACGGCGCCCGCCGGTGGCCGGGGCGTAGGCACCGGTCAGGGCGATGCCGCGCAGTGGGAAGGGCTCCACCTGGTCGTCGCCTCTCCCATCTCCTCCGAGGGCGCCGTCGAGGAACAGCGCCAGCGGATGGCGCAGCGTGTCCAGGGCTGCCGGCAGCAGCGGCAGCCGCACCCCGGCGGTGCCGGCCGCGAAGGCGTCGGCCTCCAGAACGGCGATGTCGGCGGCGATGGCCTCGAACGCCTCGTCAATGCGGCGCGGCTCGAAGGGCTTGGCCCAGTCCTGCGGGTTGGTCCACCCCAGCACGCCGTCCAGCAGGGCCGACGGCATGGCGGCGCAGAGGTCGGTGAAGCCGTCCAGCGCCTCGGCGCGGACCACGACCACATGCACTGGGCCGACGACGCCGAGGTCGTCGCGCAGGGTCCGCAGGCGCTCCCGCAGGGCGGCGCCCCGCTTGGCGAGCGCGTCGCGCGGACCGGGGCGTTCGGCGGCGGCGCGCAGCTCGTCGGCGCCGACCATCAGCAGGACGCCGTCCAGCGGGCGGCGCATCGGCCGCTTGCGCATCGCCGCGACCAGCGCCGGCCAGGACGCCCCCAGTCGGGAACCGTCGGCGGAATCGGCGCCGGCGTGCAGGATCGCCGCCCCTTCGCAGAACCACCAGCAGCCGTTCTCGCCGTTGCCGTCCTCGGGCCAGCGGACATGGGTCGGGTCGGTGGCGAGCAGAGCCGGACCGCCGACGCCGAAGGCGAGGAACCAAGGGATGTCGCCCCGGCGCAGGGGACCGCGCATCTGCCGCGTCAGGATGTCCAGCCCCTCGCCGTAGACGCGGGCGTTGGGCGGCGTGTCGGCGGCGGCCTTCTTCGGCGGTGGCGCCTCGGCGCGGACGCGCAGCGGCGCCGGCGGGGCGGCCCGGCGCGCGGGCGCCTTCCGGCCGGCGGCAGCCTTGGCGGCGGGCTTGCGCCGCCAGCCGCGCAGCTTCGGCCAGACCATCCGGCCGAGGCGGTAGAAAATGTAGAGCGGCAGCGCCAGCAGCGCGTAGGGCGCCAGCGTGACGGCGAAGGACAGCAGATAGACGATGGCGGAGCCGATGGTGGAAAGCACCAGCTCCAGCGTGAGCATCAGTAGGACCATGACAGCCCCATGTCCTCGACCGCGGCGCGGGCGCCGCTCAGATCGCGTTGGATGCCGCCGACGGCGCCGGCCCACAGCAGATGCGAGATTACGAGGAACAGCACGGCGGTCCCGCCGACCGCCCACCACCAGCGTCGCCCGGACGGCGCGAGGTAGCCGGGCACGGCGCCGTCCGGCGGTTCGCAGGCGCGTGGGCTCGGGTGGCTGGCCGCGGCGCGCTCGCCGACGACGATGCGGTGCAGGGCGGGGCGGCGGGCGGTCGCCTGGGCGTCGTCGGGAAAGCCCAGCGCCAGCGCCGCGAGATAGACGGCGGCCAGCGCGCGGTCGGCCTTGGCGCCCTGGCGGATCAGGTCGTCAGCCTGCACGAACAGGGTCTGCAGCGTGGCGTTCGCGCCGAACAGGCGGCTGGAGACAACAGCGTCGGCGGGCCGCGTCTGGGCCAGCGCGCGGTCGGCCAGCATGGCCATGGCGAAGACCGCCTTGACCACCGTGCCGTGCGCGCCCGGCCCCTGCGAGACGGCGGCGGCGCTCATCCCGTGGAGCGTGGCGGTCAGGCGGTCGGCCACCGCCCCCGCCGGGGCCTGCGCGTCGGCGCAGCCGGCGAGCAGATCCTCCTGGAACGCGCGGAACAGGGCCAGCGTGCCGGCGGGTTTGGTCCCCACGGGGGGCGCCTTCGCCGGGTTGGCTTGCGCCAGGGCGGGTTGGGCGGTCACGGCGTTCCCTCCGTCAACGGGGCCACGGTGAAACTCTCCCGTCCCAGCCGCACGTCCAGGGCGCCGGCGCCGTCCAGCGTCTGCCGGTGGGCGCCGGGCGCACCGTACAGCGCGTAGACGAGGGTTCGGGTTGGGGTAGTGGCGAAGGGGGGCAGGCTGTGCAGGAGCACGCTCTGCCCCGGCACCATCTCCCAGGAGGCGATGGCGATGCGGTTGCCAGCCTCGGCGCTCAGCGCCTCGCGGTCGCGGAACCAGCCCGCGGCGTCGAGCCCGGCCAGCCGTCCGGCCAGCACCGGGTCGGCCACCCGCACCACGTCGACCGCGACCGGGCGGCGCCCGTTGGCGTCGGGCTCGGCGACGATGCGCAGCACGGGGGCGTCGGCGCGCCCCGCACCGGGCGCGGGGACGCCCGCGGCACAGCCGGCAATCGTGAGAGCGAGGATCATGGCGAGGCGCTTCATATCAGCCACCGCCGCCGGGCGCCGACTGGCCGACGCAGACATAGCCCGCCGGGGTATGGCGGTACCAGTTGCCGGTCGCCTCGGCGCAGGGGGCGAGCACGCGGTCGTTGCGCTGCGGCTGCGCCACCACCGGAGCCGGGGCGGTGTCCACCTCGCGGGCACCGGCGGGGCGGTTGGTCACGACGAAGCCGTCCTCATCCTCTTCCACGATCATCACGTAGCGGGCGCGCTTGGCGGGGTAGCGGATGCCGACGTCATAGTCGCCGTCGGCCACCTTCTCCAGGATCGCGCCGGGGCGGTCGCTGCCAAGCGGCGCGCAGCCCGTCCCGGCGAGCAGGACCGGCAGCAGCGCCGTCGCGGCGATCAGGGTTCGCATCATCGGGGTGTTCTTGCTCATGCCGGAATCGCTCTGCGCTGGGCGTTGGTGGCGACCGCTGCGGGGCCGGCGGCCTCCATCAGGTCGGGCGGGGTCGGCTCGATGCCGGCCTCGGCCAGCGTGCGGTAGACGGACCGCCAGACCAGTTCCGGCACGACGAAGCTGGCGTCGTAGTCCTCGACCCAGAAGAACAGGTTGTACTTGCACAGCCATTGGCCGTTGACGCCGCGGATGCCGTCGTAGCGGACGAAGGGCGGGCCGCCGGTGGCGCTGGGCAGCACCTTGTCGGCGTTCTGCAGGGCGGTGGTCAGCAGGCCGCCCATCTGGCCGGGGTCGTGACGGGCGTCGGCGTAATATTCCAGCTTCATCGACACCCGGTCGACCGCGCTGAAATTGACGACGGTCGCCTCCGACACCTTGGCGTTGGGCATGGCGACGATGAAGCCGGCGACGTTGCGGATGCGCACCGTGCGCCATGTCATGTCCACCACGACGCCGCGCACCAGATCGGTGATCTGGATGCTGTCGCCGATCTGGAACGGCCGCTCGATGTTCAGGACGATGCCGGAGAAGACGTTGGCGATGTTGGCCTGGATGGCGAGGCCGATGACCATGCCGACGAGGCCGGAGGCGGCGAGCAGGCTGGTGATCGGCTGCTTCAGCACGAAGGCGATGATGCCGCAGCCGGCGAAGCCGAAGACGATCAGGGTGGAGAAGCGGCGGACGATGCCGGGGATCTTGCGCTGGGTGCGGATCTCCAGCGGGGTCCAGACGAAGCGCTCCAGCGTGCGGTCGACCAGGATGGCCGGGACGATCCACCACAGCACGTTGACGCCGTTCACCACCATGGCGATCCCGCTTGGCGGCAGCGTCGCCACCGCCTGGTCCAGCACGATGTTGCCGACGGACATCAGCAGCAGCGGCCAGGACAGGATGCGCATGAACAGCGTCTGGATCTTCCAGAACTGGCCGCGGTCGCGGCGGTCCATGAAGGCGGCGAAGACCGCCAGCACGGCGCTGAAGATGGCGATGTAGACGAAGAAGTCGCGGTGGATGAAGTCGCGCGCCGCCGGGGCGTCCGGGGTGGCGACCACGCCGAAGTCGACGCGCGAGAAGTCCGGCTGCGGGCGCCCGAAGCCGACATAGTTCGGGTCACCCTCGCTGCCGACCGAGGCGACGTCCTGCGAGATCCAGGCGCGCGACAGGCGCCAGCCGGGCGACGGGGCCAGCACCCGCTTGGCGCGGAGCTGGTCGAGCAGGGTGGAGCTTTCGCTCTCGCCCTCCAGCGCGCGGCGGAAGCGGTCGGCGAGGCCGGGATCGGCGGCCGACGCGGTCTCCGCCGCGGCCATCGCCTTCAGCTTCTCCACGAAGTCGTTGGTGTCGACCAGCGACATGCCGAGAACGTCGGTGACGAACATCACCGTGTTGCGGTTCTGCGTCCGGTGGCGGAAGCTGACGCCGACCGTCTGGCTGCCGTAAGGCGGGCGCTGGTCGAAGACGTTCAGGGCGAAGCGCCCCTCGATCCGGTAGGCGACGTAGGTGGTGACCTCGCCGCGCTCCTCGCGGTAGGGCTTGCCCAGTTCGACCGGCTTGACCGCGTTGGTGAAGACGACGTCCGCCGGGTTGAAGGCGCCGCGGTAGCGGAACCAGATCGTCAGGTTCAGCGTCGCCTCGTTGGCGTCCGGGTTCAGGTCGCGGATCTCGTGGAGCTGGACGCCGGTGTAGATGACGTCCGTCTTGTACATGAAGCGGTCGTTGACGTAGAGCGCCCGGCCCTTGGTGACTTCCTCCAGGAAGTTGGAGACGCCGGCCTCGCGGATCGGCTGGAGCTGGGTCAGCGCCGCCACCGGGTTCAGGCCGTTGTAGGAGGCCATCATCACCGGCAGTGTGGCTTGGCCGCGACTGTCGAAGGTCCAGGTGCCGACCGTGCCCTGGAAGGCGGTCTCGGCGCGGTCGTGGTCGGCGATGGCGCGGCGGAGCGCTTCGCCGTCCGGCTTGCCGGTGGCAACGTTGGTCTTCGCGATGGCGCCGGCGATCAGGTCCACGCCGTCGGCGCCCAGCGCCGCCGCCCAGTCGGGCACCGCGTTGAAGCGCTTCACATACTGACCGTAGAAGCGCTGCGCCCGCTCGTTGGCCGTGTCGAACAGCACGGGCGAGGACACCAGCAGGCCGTGGCCGTAGGCTTCCGGGGTCAGCGCCTTGGGGTTGGCCTGGGCCTGGGCGACGATCTCGGTGCGGAAGGCCGACGAGGCCATCTCCGAACTGCCGGCGATCAGGTTGCGCACCCCGGCGTCGCGCAGCGCCACCACCACCCGCGCGCTGTCCACCGCCGATCCGATGACGACGACGGCGCCGGTCGGCATCTTCTCCTTCACCGCCTGGGCCAGCGCCGGCAGGGCGCCGGCACCGCCGCGGCCCGGCGCGAAGGTCCACTGGCCGACCAGCTTAGTGCCGAAGCGCTGGAGAATCGCGTCGAACTGCCCGGCCTGCGATGCCGCCTGCTCGCTGTCCTCGCGGACGATGGCGACGGTCGGCTCGCCCACCACGTTGCGCACGTAGTTGGCGAGGAAGCGCGTCTCGTGCGTGCGGTCCAGCGTGATGCTGAACAGCCAGGGGCTCGGCGCGGCGTCGGCCGGGCGGATCAGCGGGCGCGGGGCGATCAGCGGGATCTGGCGCTGGGCGTAGATCGCCGTCGCGCTGTCGGCGGCGTCCGGCGTGTGGCCGATCACCGCGAGGACGGAGGGATCGTTGGAGACACGCCGGGCGATCTCCAGCGACTTGCCCTTGTCGCCCTCGTCATCGAAGGGCTTGATCACCACGGGGCGTCCGGCGATGCCGCCCGCCGCGTTGATGGTGTCGGCGCGCAGCGCCGCCCCCTTGCGCAGGGCCAGCCCCAGCGCCGCGTCCGGCCCGCTGAGCGGCCCGACGACGGCGACGGTCAGCGGCTCGCGCGCGCTGTCGCCGAGGAAGCCGGCGCGGACGACCAGGGAGACCAGCACGGTGACGAGCATCGCCGCCGCCAGGATCAGCGCGAAGCGCGCCTTCTTGGTCAGGTGCGACCAGCGCAGCGGCGGCCGGGAGCGGGGCTGGAGCGAGCTCAGCATGGGGTGGGCCTCGGGCGGTCCGTGTCGGGGTGGAAATAACCCTCTCCCCCCTGGGGAGAGGGTGGCCCGGAGGGCCGGTGAGGGGGTTGCGCGTGGCGGTGCATCCGGCACACGCGCAACCCCCTCACCCTGACCCTCTCCCCAGGGGGGAGAGGGGAAACAGCGATCGGCGCGCGCATCCTCATTGCTCCTGCATCGCGTGCTGGAGGCCGTTGAGGACCGGCGAGAACACATAGTCGAGGATGGTGCGCCGCCCGGTCAGGATGCTGCAGGTCACGCGCACGCCGGGGAACAGCTCGTAGGTCTTGCCGCCGTAGTCGAAACGGGTCACCGGCAGCTCGACGCGGACCTTGTAGTAGGACTGCTTGTTGGCATCGAGCAGCGTGTCGGGGCTGATCGTCCGCACCCGCCCCTCGATGTGGCCGAAGCGCGAGGCGTCGCCGCCGGCCAGCGTCACCACCACCGGCTGGTCGGGGCGGACATAGCCGATGTCCTGCACCGGCAGGCGGGCATCCACCACCAGCTTGCCGTCGCGCGGCACCAGCTCCACCACCGTCTCGCCGGCCTTGACCACGGCGCCCTTGGTGGAGACGGCCAGCGTCTTGACGATGCCATCCATGGGTGCCCGCAGGCTGCTGCGGTCCAGGCTGTCCTGGTAACGGGTCAGGCGCTGCGACAGCTCGTCGTGGTTGCGGCGGGCCTCGTCGAGGGCGTTGCGGCTCTCTTCTTCGTATTTGCGGCTGATCCACACCAGCTTGCTGCGTGCCTCGGCCAGCGCCGCCTCGGCCTGGGCCAGGGTGGCGCGGTCCTCGGCGATGGCGCTGCTGACGCGGGCGTCGTCGCGCAGCAGCTCCAGGTGCTTCATGCGGTTGGTGATCTCGCGCTTCAGCAGGGTCTCGCTGATGGAGAGCTGCTCGCGGATCAGGCCCTGCGCCACCTGGGAGCCGCCGATGCGCGCCCGCACGGCGGCCACCTGCTGCTCGCGCTGGGCGATGTCCTGGCGCTGGATGTCGAGGTCGGAGGCCAGCCGGTCGCGGCGGGCGCGGAAGAGGTCGCGGGTCTGCGCCACCAGATCGGGCCGCTCGCGCAGCAGCCGCTCGGGGAAATCGATGGCCTCGCGGCGCCCGACCTCCGCCTCCAGCCGCGCGGTGTCGGCGGACAGCGAGCCGAGGCGCAGCTTCAACTCCTCCAGGTCGGCGCGGATCTTGGTCTGGTCCAGCTCGACCAGGGCCTGGCCGGCGGTGACCGAATCGCCTTCCTGCACCAGGATGTCGCGGACGATGCCGCCCTCGAAATGCTGGACCGACTGGTTGTAGGACAGAGGCACCACGTCGCCGGGCGCGCTGCTGGAGACGTTCAGCTCGGCGATGGCCGCCCAGCCGAGTGCCGCGAGGAAGGCAGCGATGCTGACCGCGAACAGGCCGTCGCCGAAGCGGCTTTCGGTGTCCGCGGGTTCCGTTCCCAGAAGGGGAGTGGGAATGGCGGTCGGCCCGGACAGGGCGGGGCCGGCGGCGGGCTTGCGGGTCAGCAGGGGAAGCGGCTTCATGGCGTCACCAGCCCCGCCGCTTCACGGGCGGCCACTGTGCTATTCGGTTGGTCGAGGTCGAGCACCAGCGAGGCGCCCTGGAGGATGCGCGGATCGTGGGACGCGATGATCACCGTGTGGCCGCTCCGCGCCAGCTCGATCAGCGTGCGGTAGACGGTGGCGGTGCCTTCCGAGTCCAGCCCGTCGGTCGGCTCGTCGAGCAGGATCAGCCGCCCGCCGACCGCCAGGGCGCGGGCCAGCGCCAGCCGGCGGCGGTGGCCGGTCGGCAGCTCGTGGCCGAAGTTGCGCAGCGGCGTGTCGAGTCCCTGGGCGCAGTCGGCCACTGTGCGGTCGGCCCCGGCGCGGTGCAGGACGGCGTGAAGCTCCGTCTCCGACAGGCGCGGGTTGGCGAGCAGCAGGTTCTCGCGGATCGTGCGGTTGAGGAACACTGGCTCCTGCGGCAGCAGCCCGATCTGCTGGCGCCACCAGGAAGGGGCGAATTTGCGGATGTCCACGCCGTCGGCCAGCACGGCACCCTCCTGCGGGTCGGCCAGACCGGCGATCAGGCGGATCAGCGTCGATTTGCCGGAGCCGTTGCGGCCCTTCAGCACCAGGATGTTGCCGGCGGGCACCGACAGGTTCAGCCGGCGCAGCAGCGGCGTGACGCCGCCCGGCGGGGTGAAGGTCAGGTCGCGCAGCTCCAGCGTGCCGGCGTAGCGGGGCAGGCTGGTGCCGCCGGTCGGCTCGACCGCGGTGCGGGCGAACTGCTCCAGCCGCGCCTGCGCCTGCCGGGCCATCGCCAGGGACTCGCCGATCTGGGCCAGCCGGGTGAAGGGGGCCAGCGCGCGGCCGACCAGCAGGTTGATGCCGATCAGCGACCCGACGTCCAGTTCGCCGCGCACCACCAGGACGGCGCCGGTGGCGATCACCGCCACGCCCTGGAGCGCCTGGAGGCTCTGCGCCGCCGACTGGGCGCGGCCCTGGCGCATCGACATGCGCTCGCGGACCACGCGCAGCGCCTTGGCCGCGCGCTGCCAGTCGCCGAGGAGCGGCTTGGCGCCGCCGAACAGGGCGACCGCGTCGCGCCCGACGATGGCGGTGGTGACCAGACCCTGGGCGTCGGCGCCGGCCTGGGCGAGGTCGCGCCCGACCGTCCGCATGTCCGCCTGGGCGAGCAGCCCGGCGGCGATGGCCAGCAGCGTGAAGACGAGGCAGATCGCCGCGAGCGGCCAGGAGATCAGCGCCACCACGAGGATGAAGCCGAGCGCGAAGGGCAGGTCGAACAGAGTCGCCAAGTTGGCGGAACCGAGCGCGGAGTCGATCTGCTCCGGCGCCCGCAGCGCCTCGCGCCGGGCCGCGTCGCCCTCCGCCGATCCGGCGCCGCTGCGCGCGGTCATCAGGATGCCGAAGGCCCCGGTGGTCAGACGCTCGTGCTCGGCCCGCCCGATGCGCCCGGCGATGCCCAGCCGGACGTGGCGGAACAGGTGTTCGAAGGCGATGGACAGGACGACGCCGACGGTCAGCGCCGCCAGCGTGGAGTCGACGCCGTGCGTCACGTACCGGTTCAGCACCAGCATCGTGTAGAAGGACGAGGCCAGCCCCAGCAGGTTCGCCGCCAGCGACGCCGCGAAGACGCGGGCGGTCAGCCGCAGGTTGGCGCGCAGCCGCAGCACCAGCAGACCGATGGCGCCGCCGCTCATCGCTGGTCTCCCGTGCCGCGCCGGCCCTGATCGCGCCCACCCTGATCGCGGAAAGCGCCGCGGCCCATCGGGGCCAGCTTCGGCATCGGCTTGGTCTGGATGTCGGCGGCCTTCAGCCGGCCCATGGCGGCGAGCAGGCGGTAGCCGGCCAGCACCAGCTCCGTCTCCGCCGCGGCGGCGTCGCTGCGCGCGTTGATCAGCGTCGTCTCGCCCGACAGGATGTCGATCAGCGACCGGGTGCCCAGCTCGCGCTCCGACCGCGCCACGTCGAGGAAGCCGGCGGCGAGGCTCGCCTGATCGTTCAGCAGCTGCACCTGGGCGCGGGCGCTTTCCAGCCGGTTCCAGCTGTTGCGGACGGTTTCCAGCACCGTGCGCTCCTGGTCGGCCCAAGTGGCGTCGGCGGCCCGCAGGTCGGCCTCGGCCAGCCGGATGCTGTTGAGCGCGGTCAGGCCGGTGTTCAGCGAGAAGGTGACTTGGAGCTTGAACAGCAGCTCGTTCTGCCGCCCGGACTGCCCGGCGACGTCGCGCTTGATGTTGTGTTCCACGAAACCGTCGATCCGCGGGTAGAGGGTGCGGCCGCGCACCGCGGTCACCGCCTCCTGCGCCGCCGCGGTGGTCAGGGCCAGTTCCTGAAGGCGCGGGTTGTGGCGGCGCGCCTCCTCCACCGCCGCGTCCATCGACACGGGCAGGCCGGCGCGCGTCATCGCCAGGACCTGGGCGTTGCTGACCTGGAAGGGAACATGGCCGAAGAAGGCCTGGAAGCGGCTCTGCGCGTTCTGCGTCGCCTCCTCCGCCGCGACGCGGCGCGCCTGGGCGCCGGCCAGCTGGCTCTTGGCCTGGAGAACGTCGGTGGAGAAGCCGAAGCCCTCCTGAAGCCGCACCTCCTCAAGCCCGGTCTGGCGCCGGATGTTGTCCTCGGACTGGCGCGCGAAGGCGAGGAGCTGATGGGCACGGACGAGTCCGGCGTAGGCGGTGAGGCCCTCCACCAGCAGCTCCTGCCGGGTGCGCTCCACCGCGATGTCGGCGCGGACCAGAGTCACCTGGGCGCGCCGGATGTCGGCGTTGGTCGCGTCGAAGTCCCAGATCAGCTGCGTCGCCCGCGCCGAAAACTGCGAGGCGTTCATGTCGGTGTTGGGCAGGCCGGCCGGCTTGGTCGTGCTCTCGCGCCCGCCGTTGGCCGACAGGCTCAGCGTCGGGAACCAG
This sequence comes from Azospirillum brasilense, assembly GCF_005222205.1. Taxonomy (NCBI): domain Bacteria; kingdom Pseudomonadati; phylum Pseudomonadota; class Alphaproteobacteria; order Rhodospirillales; family Azospirillaceae; genus Azospirillum; species Azospirillum brasilense. Next base: position 1,477,738 of record NZ_CP032346.1, read on the forward strand.
CCGCCATGGCTGACCCGCAGGGCGTTGCGGGCCCCGTCGGCGGCAGCCTCCGCCCCGCGCAGGCGGTCGTGGGTCTCCGTCGCCTTGCCGATCAGCGCCACCACCTCGTCACGCGGAGCCGCAACCAAAGATTGTGGCGCTCCGGTCAGGAGCGGAAGCGCAACCGTGGCGATAAGACAAAACTTGTGCATGAGGGTCCTGGAGATCGCCGCATGTTTAGGCCGTTCGGCCTACAGCGATGATGATCTTAGTCGAGAACTCTCATACTCATTTAGGACAAAACAGTATCCAAATACCTAAAAATGCGTCGAATTCTGTCGGTCGATCATGAATTTTCTGCGACCGGCACAATCGTCGATGCATGGGTTGTGGCGTGGTGTGTGTCCGTGGTGTGAAGCGCCATCGCCCAGTCTCCACTGTGTGCATCAAGACTGTTTTGCACAACCGGAACAGTGTCCGGCAGGCCCAGGCCGGAGGAGAGGAGCGCTGCGTAGTAGAAGCGCCCGTGATCGGCCTGAGACGACGGAGATGGCGACGCGGCCAGCGGCTGGCTGTGCAGCTGCGCCGCGACGGTGGCCTGCGCGTCGAAGGCGACGCCGGCCACCACACGGCTGCTGCCGTCGGCCATGGTCATGCTGGTGGTGCCGAGGATGTGGTTGCCGGCCAGCGTCGTATCGGTCGGGGTGGCCGTGGTGGCGATGGAGAGGATCCCGGCCTCGGCCAGCGTGCGCAGTTCGCCCGGCTGGCTCACCCCGTCGCCGTCGGCGTCCTGCCAGACCTGGAGCGTGGCGAAGCTCTGGTCCGCGGCGTCGATGCGCCCGTCATGGTTGCTGTCGAGCGAGGCGAGCGCCTCCAGGCTGCTGTTGAAGCCTTTCCCGAAATGTTCCGACACCAGCTCGCGCCCGTCGTCGATTTGCCCGTTTTGGTTGTCGTCGCGCACCAGCAGGGCGTTGCCCTTGCCGACCCAGCCGGTCCGGTCGGCCACGCCGTCGCCGCTGACGTCGAACAGGACGCCGTCGGTCAGCGCCCGCAGGGCCAGCCCGTCGCCGGCCATGTCCAGCACGATGGGGTCGCTGGCGACGGTGGTCAGCGTGACGTTGTCGACGCGCAGGATCGGGTTGACGCTGTTGTCGCTGGTGTCGGAGGTGCCGAAGCCCAGAGACAGGGTGGTGTTGGCCGGGATGACGACGCTGAATTTCCCGCTGGCGCTCGCCTCCTTGGCGAGCAGCGTGACCACGCCGTTGACGCTGACGAAGGCGAAGTCGTGATAGCCGGGGTCGGAGAAGATGAAGGCCCAGTCGAAGGTCAGGATCGTGTCCTTCGTCACGGTGACGGTGTTGGCCAGTTTCATCGCGTGCCCGAAGGACGGGACGGTCCCGGTCGCCGCGGCGATGGAGCCGTGGGCGATGCCGAGAAAATCCTCGAGCTGCGTCGGCGTCTGGCCGCCGGCGGAGGTCAGGGTGCCCTCATGCCCGTCGCCGGTCGCGTCCACCGTGGCGCCGCCGGTGTGGCTCCAGCCGGTCAGCCCTTTGTCGAAGGAACCGTTGGGGATCAGCACGCCGGGATGCAGGGTGACGGTGTCGGTGGCGGCGGAGAAGGCGCTGCCGTCGCCGAGGGTGACGGCGGCCTTGGAGCCGGCGCTGCCGGTGGTCTGGTCCCAGGCCCGGATGGTCAGGGCGCCGTTGACGGTGGCCGGCACCGCGGCGTTGGGCTGGAAATAGAGCCGGTCGGTGGCGCGCAGCAGAAGGGCGGAATCGCTGTCGTTGACCGCGCCGACGAGGCTCCAGGTCGCGCCGTTGTCGGTGGAGAACCACCAGCGGCCATAGCTCTCGTTGGTGCCGGTCAGGGCGATGCCGGTGACGGCGCCCGCGTCGGCGTCGGTGACGTTGGCGGGGCCGCTGCCGTTCAGCCCGACCAGCTTGGACACCGCGAAGCCGGCCGTGCCCGCGGTGGGGGCGGCCAGGGCCTCCGCCGCCACGGTCACGTCGAGGTTGGTGTCGATCAGGACGGGCGAGGCGTTCGGCGGCGCCACGGTGACGCCGATGGTGGCGGTGGCGGTCAGCGGCCCGCCGGCCCCGCCGTTGCCCAGGTCGTTCACGACGATCCGGATGGCGTCGGCTCCGGTGTAGGTGCTGGCGGTGTAGAGGAGCCCGTTGGCTGCGCCGAGCAGCCCGTTGATGGTGGCGAGAGTCGCGCGGATGGTGACGCTGTCCGTTCCGTTGCCGGTGATAACCGCGTCCCACCCGGCGGTGGCCAGGGTCAGCGTGCCGTGGCCGGCGGTCAGCGTGACCAGCATGGGCAGCGCGCCGGCGTCGACGTCGGACACCGACAGGCCGGTGACCGCCACCGCCACGCCCTTCACCGTCGCCAGAGCGGTCGTGCCGGCGGTGATCTGCGGCGCGTCGTTGATGGGGGTGACGGTTCCGGTCAGGGCGATGGTATCGGCGCTGTAGACGGTGCTGCCGCCGACGCCGGCCGTCAGGTCGACGCGGCCGCCGGTGACGACGGGGGCGCCGCCGTCCTCGATCAGCCGGACGGTCAGGGCCGGGGTGGTGCCGTTCCAGTCGGTGGCGGGAATGAAGCGCAGCATCGCGTTGGCGGCGACGACCAGCGCCGCCCCCTCCGCCACCGCGCCCACGGTGATCCAGGCGGAACCGGACCAGTATTGCCAGACGCCCTGCCCGGCGGTCGCCGCGTTGCCGACGATGGCGACGCCGGCGAAGCCATTGGCGGAGGAGCCGCCCGCCACCGCGTCCGCCGGGTCGGAGAACAAATGGCCGAACAGGGCGGTGACGCTGGTGCCCGCGGGGTTGGCGGTGTCCTCGGCGATGGTCGGCAGGGTCGCCGTCGTGCCCGTCGCCACCGGGGCGTCGTTGACCGGAATGACGGTGCCCGTCAGCGCGATGGTGCCGAGGCTGTAGGCGGTGCTGCCGCCGACGCTCGTCGCGTCGACCCGTGCGCCGCTGGCAATCGGGCCGTGCGACGTGTCGACCAGCCGGACGGTCAGGGCGGGCGTGGTGCCGTTCCAGTTGGCGGCGGGAACGAAGCGCAGCGCCGTGTTGGCGGCCAGCAGCAGACCGTTGCCGCCGCTGACCGCGCCGATGTCGGCCCAGGCGGCGCCGGTCCAGAACTGCCACGCCCCTTGCGCCAGGGTGGCGGCGTTGCCGACCACCACCACGCCGGCCAGCGTGTCGGCCGTCGACCCGCCGCTCACCGCGTCGGCGGCGTCGGAGAACAGGGGACCGAACAGGCTGGAGACGGTGGTGCCCGTCGGGTTGGCGGTGTCCTCGGCGATGGTCGGCAGCGTGGCCGCCGTGCCCGTCGCCACGGGGGCGTCGTTTACGGGGGTGACCGAGGTGGTCAGGGCGACGGTGCCGGCGCTGTAGCGGCTGTCGCCGCCCACGCTCGCCAGGGCGACCCGTCCGCCGCTGGTCACGGCCCCTTGGGAGTCGTCGATCAGCCGGACGGTCAAAGCCGGTGTGGTGCCGTTCCAGTTGGCGGCGGGAACGAAGCGCAACGCCGTGTTGGCGGCCAGCAGCAAGGCGTTGCCGTCCGAGGCCGCCCCCACGGCGGCCCAGCCCGTGCCGGTCCAGTATTGCCACACGCCTTGCGTGGTCGCCGCGTTGCCGACGATGGCGATCCCGGCGAAACCGTTGGCGACGGACCCGCCGCTCACGGCGTCCGCCGGGTCGGAGAACAGGTGGGCGAACAGGCTGGAGACGGTGGCGCCCGCCGGATTGGCGGTGTCTTCCGCGATCGCCGGCAGGGTAGCAGTCGCTCCGGTGACGACCGGCGCGTCGTTGACGGGGGTGACGGTTCCGGTCAGCGCGATGGTCCCGGCGCTGTAGACCGTGCTGCCGCCGACGCTGCCGGTCAGGTCGACACGGTTGCCGGTGATCAGCGGCGCGCCGCCATCCTCGACCAGCCGGACGGTCAAGGCGGGCGTGGTGCCGTTCCAGTTGGCGGCGGGAACGAAGCGCAGCGCCGTGTTGGCGCCCAGCAGCAGCCCGTTGGCGTCGCTCGCCGTGCCGATGCCGGCCCAGGCCGTGCCCGTCCAATACTGCCACGTTCCTTGCGCCACGGTGGCGGCGTTGCCGACCACCACCACGCCGGCGAAGCCGTTGGCCGCCGATCCGCCGCTCACCGCGTCGGCAGAATCGGAGAACAGGTCACCGAACAGGGCGGAGACCGTGGCGCCCGCCGGGTTGGTCGTGTCTTCGGCGATGGTCGGCAGGGTCGCCGTCGTGCCGGTCGCCACCGGAGCGTCGTTGATCGCGCTGACCGCTGTGTTGAGGGCGATGGTGCCCAGGCTGTAGCGGCTGTCCCCGCCGGCGCCCGTTACGTCGGCCCGCTCGCCGCTGGTGACCGGCCCTTGCGAGTCGTCGATCAGGCGAACCACCAGGCTCGGCGGTACGCCGTTCCAGTCGGCGGCGGGCAGGAAGCGCAGCTTGGTGTCGGCCGCCAGCAGCAGGGCGTCGCCATTCGACACCGTTTCCACGGCGGTCCAGGCCGTGCCGGTCCAGTATTGCCATTGCCCCTGGGCGGTGTCCGCACCGTTGGCGATCACCGCCACGCCGGCGAAGCCGTTCGCGGCGGACCCGCCCGCCACGGCGTCCGCAGGGTCGGAGAACAGGTGGGCGAACAGGGTGGAGACGGTGGCGCCGGACGGATCGGCGGCGTCTTCGGCGACCGCCGGCAGAAGCGTCGTCGTTCCGGTGGCGACCGGAGCGTCGTTGACCGGGGTGACGGTCCCGGTCAGCGCGATGGTGCCGGCGCTGTAAACGGTGCTGCCGCCGACGCCGGTGGTCAGGTCGACTCGGTCACCGGTGACGACGGGCGCGCCGCCGTCCTCAACCAGCCGGACGGTCAGGGTCGGGGTGGTGCCGTTCCAGTTGGCCGCCGGCAGGAAGCGCAGCTTGGCGTCGGCGGCGAGGATCAGCGCCGCCCCCTCCGCGACATCGCCCACGGCGGTCCAGGCGGAACCGGTCCAATATTGCCAGACGCCCTGCGCGGCGGTCGCTGCGTTGCCGACCACCGCCACCCCGGCGAAGCCGTTGCCGGCGGAGCCGAACACGGCGTCGGTGGGGTCGGAGAACAGCCCGCCGAACAGCGACGCGACGCCGGCGCCCGCCGGGTCGGCGCTGTCTTCCGTGATGGGTGCCAGGACCGCTTGCGCGCCAGTCGCCACCGGGGCGCCGTTCACCGGGGTCACCTCCAGCGTCAACGGGGCGATATCCCCCGACAGCGGGGTGGTGCCACCGACGCCGGTCAGCGTGAACAGCCGATGCTCGACACCGCTGAAGCCTTCGGCCCATTCGCTGTTCACCGCCCGCAGCCCGAGCGACGGCGCGGTGCCGTTCCAGTTGGCGGCCGGGAGGAAACGCAGCAGGGCGTTGCCCGGAAGCACGAGCGCCGCGCCGTCGCCGACCGTGCCCACCGCCAGCCACGCGCTGCCGTCCACGCTGTACTGCCAGACGCCGAACGGGGAGTCCGGGTTCGCCACCACGGCGACGCCGATCACGCGGCTGCCGGCCTCGCCGGGCCGGAACATCGCCTCGATCAGGTGGAAAACGGCGAAACCGGCCGGGGCCGCGGTGCCCTCGGCGATCGCCAGGGCCTTCGCAAAGGCCGCCGCGTCGAAGCCGGCCGAGAGGGTGGGGGCCGCCACCGGCGGCACCGTCGCGGGCTGGGTGGCGGCGGCCGCCTCGATGGCGCGGGCCACCTGCTGCTGGATCTGCGCGGCGACGGCGAAGGGATCGCTGGTCAGCGTCTTGGTGACCGCCGGGGCGGCGGGCGGAGCGCTGGTGGTGGGCGTGGGGGCGGTGACGCTCGGCGCGGCGGTGTCGGCGCTCTTGGCGGTTCCGGCCGCGTCGAAGCTGATCGGTTTCAGAGCGGGTTCGCTTCCCATGCTGGATTTGGCCGCGGCCGGAGACGCCTTGCCCTCCGTCGAGGAGGCGTCGGTGGCGGCCTTGTCACCGGCTTCGCCTTTCGCCTCCTCCTTCGCTCCATCCTCCTTGGCGCCTTCCTCTTTGGCGCCGTCTTTCTCGCCGCCCTCGTCCTTGCCGCCCTCCTTGCCCTCGGCTGGGGCTTCGGCGACCTGTTCGGCGGCCTTCTCCCCGCCCCCCTTGCCGCCGTCTCCTTTGTCGCCGTCTCCTTTGGCGCCGTCCTTGGCCGCCTCTCCCGCAGGCGGCGGGTTGGCGAGATCGGCCAGCGCCTTGTTCTCGGCGGACACGGGAACCTCGCTGCCCTGGGCGTTCTGCTGCACCGTCTCCGCCGTCTGGCGGGCGGCGGCGAGCGCCGAGCCGGGGGCACGCCCGTCGGCCAGCGCCTGCCCGAGCGCGGCGTTGAAGGCGGCGCCGGAGCCGCCGAGCGCCTGCACCGCCTGCTGGACGTTCTGCCCGCTGGCGAGCGCCGCGATCAGCCCGTCGCTCTTGACGCCCCTCGCGGTTTCGGCGGACAGGGCCAGCGCGGTGGACACGGTCTGCTGCGCCGAGCCCAGCGCGCCGGACATCTCCTGCCCGCTGGACAGGGCCCGCCCCAGCGCCTCGCCGAAGCCGCCGGCCGCCGCACCGTCGAGCCCGGCGGCGGCGGCAAAGGTCTTGACGGTGGCCGCCACATTCTGGCCGGACGACAGCGAGGCGACCAGCGCGTCCGCCGGCTTGGCCGGAACGACGGCGGCCTCCTGCCGGGCCGCCATGTCCGTCTGCGCCCGGGTCGAGGCGCCGAGCGCCGCGTCGGGTTGCGCGCCCTGCGCCAACGCGTCGTTCAGGACGCTGGTGAAGGCGGGGTTGCCGGCCAGCGCGCCGCCCGCACCGTCCGTCTTTCCGGCGGCCAGCGCACCGAGCAGGCGTGCGCCGTCGGTCTGTTCGACCGCGACGGAATTGGTCTGGACCGCGCCGGCGGCGCTCAACGCCTGGGCTTCGGCAATGGCGCCGGCGGCGTCGGCGCCGCTGGACAGGGCGTGTTCAAGCGCTTCGGCGAAGTGGCCGCCCGATCCGGGGCCGAGCGCCGTCACCGCGTCCTGCACCCCCACGCCGGAGGCGAGCGCCGCGGCGAGCTTGTCGGACGGTGAAACGGCAACGGCGTCCGGCATCGCCGGGGCGGTGGGGGGAGCGGTCAGAGCCTGCGACAGGGCGGCGATCGGGTCGGCGGCGCCCGCCGGGCGGGCGGCCGGGTCCATCACCCCGCTGAACAGCGCCGCCGACAGGTCGGACGCCGTCTTGGGATCGCCGGCACTGCCCGGCCCGATTCCCTGTCCCTGGGCCAGGGCGACGGCCAAGCGTTGCTCCCCCGTCAGCGCCGCGGTTTCCTGGGCGGCTTGCGCCATGCGCGCCGCGGTGCCGGCGGCAATCCGGCTCGCCTGCGCAATGGCGTCGTCGGGCGTGGCGCTGGCGCCGACCCCCGCCGCGACGTCGCGCATCCAGCCGTCCGCCACGCTGCCCGCGGCGCCTTCCGGCAAGCCCTGTCCGGTCAGCGCCGCCGTCAGCTTGTCCTGCACGGCCTTCAGCGCGCCGGGATCGCCGCCCAGCAGCACCGCCGCCGCTTCGGACGCCAGGGCATCGGGGATGGTCAGGAGCGGGGCGTTGGCGTCCAGGGTGTCCGGCATAGTGGCCCTCTCGCCATCGCGGCGGTCGCGTATCGGGAAGGCCAATAACAAAGTGATTTATTAAAGAAATTCTGAACGCTGCCGATCTTTTGGCGGATCGGAAGTTAATTCTGCTTGGATCAGTGGTCATGCAACATCAAAATCCCCGCAGAACGGCGATGGTTACTGCATGAATTTTGCCTCATACGGTGGCAAATTGTCGATTATTGTTGCATTTGAGACTTGGGTTGTGAAAGGGGCAATGGCACCTTTCTGAAAAGTAGTGTTTGAGAACGGCGCCGCACCGGCCAACCCACCCTGGGGTGGCGGCGCGGCGCCGTCCGCACGGATGGCGTCAGGACGCCGTCCGGATGGTGCCGACACGTCCGCCGGCCAGGAAGTCCTCCGCGGCCCGCCCGCCGACGCGGAGGCCGCTGTCCTTCTCGAACAGGGAGAAGTCCTTCAGCAGGCAGTCGATCCCGACCGCCTCGCCGACGCGCAGCTCGCTGTAGCCGGGGACGGAGACCATCACCTCGTCGGTCAGGCCGCCGTCGTCGTCGTGGGCGGTGTGGACGCCAGACAGCTTCACCGAGATCAGCGATTCCGCCCCCACATGCTCGACCAGCGTGACGGTGCCCGGCAGGCTCTTGCCCTGGCCCGGCGGCACGACGGCGAGCGCGCCGGGGCGCAGGCCCAGCCAGACCTTCATGCGGCTGTTGCCGCCCGCCCGTTCGGTCCCAGGGCGTTCCGCCTTGTCGGGCAGCGGCAGGACGCTGGCGCCGATGCGCACGGTCATGCCCTCGACCTCGGCGTCGATCAGGTTCATCGGCGGCGTGCCGATGAAGCGGGCGACGTAGGTGTTGGCCGGCTTCTCGTAGATCTCGCGCGGGGTGCCGTACTGCTGGAGGTGCCCGTCGCGCATCAGCGCGATGCGGGTGCCCATGGTCATCGCCTCGATCTGGTCGTGGGTGACGTAGACGAAGTTGCCGCCGACCCGCTGGTGGAGCTGGGTGATCTCCGCCCGCATGGCGGTGCGCAGCTTGGCGTCGAGGTTCGACAGCGGCTCGTCCATCAGGAAGGCCGAGGGCTGGCGCACCATGGCGCGGCCGAGCGCCACGCGCTGGCGCTGGCCGCCCGACAGGGTGCGCGGATGCCGGTCGAGCACCTTGGTCAGGGCCAGCGTGTCGGCGGTGCGTTCCACCAGCTCCCGCACCTCCGGCGAGTTCTCGATCCGGCGCTTGAAATAGTCGCCGATGAAGGGGATGTGGAACCACCAGCGGAACTGCCGCATGATCAGCGGGAAGGCGATGTTCCGGCGCACCGTCATGTGCGGGTAGAGCGCGTAGGACTGGAAGACGAAGGCCATGTCGCGGTCGCTGGGCGGCAGTTCGTCCACCCGCTTGCCGCCGAGATGGATCTCGCCGCTGGTCACCGTCTCAAGCCCCGCGATCATGCGCAGGATGGTGGACTTGCCGCAGCCCGACGGGCCGAGCAGCACCAGGAATTCGTCGTCGCCGGCCTCCAGGCTCACGTTGTCGATCACGGTCAGCGAACCGAAGGACTTCGTGACGTTCTGCAGTTTGATAGCCATGGGCTTTTCCCTTTTATCTCTCGGGCGTGTCGGTGCAAGGGGGGCGGGATCGGCCCACGGTCAGCCCTTGACGCCGCCGGTCGTCATGCCGGCGACCACGTAGCGTTGGACGAACAGGTAGAAGACGACCGCCGGCAGCGTGTAGATGAAGCCGACCGCCATGACCGTGTGCACCGGCGTGCTCAGCTCGCCCACGAAGCTGGCGAGGCCGACCGAGGCGGTGCGCAGGGCGTCGTCGCTGATGAAGGTCTGGGCGAAGACATACTCGTTCCAGCCGTGGAAGAAGGCGATCACCGCCGCCGCCGCCAGCGTCGGCGCGATCAGCGGAACCACCACCGCCAGCACGATGCCGAGGCGGGAGCAGCCGTCCACCCTTGCGGCCTCCTCGATCTCCGACGGCACGCCGTCGATGGCGCCCTTCAGGATCCAGGTCACCACCGGCACCGTGAAGGCCGTGTTGGCCAGGATCAGGCCGAGCAGCGTGTTGAGCAGCGACAGCTTGGTGAAGATGTCGTAGAGCGGCACCACCAGCATCGCTTCCGGCAGCATCTGCGTCATGAACAGCGCGAAGCCGAGCAGCAGCTTGCCGTTGAAGGTCAGGCGCGACAGCGCGTAGGCCGGCAGAACCGACAGCAGGATGCTCAGCACCGTCGTGCCGACCGCGACGATCAGGCTGTTGACCAGCCATTGGCGCAGCGAGGTCTCGGTGAAGGCGGCGGCGTAGGTGCCGATCTGCGACAGCGTCGGCAGCAGGTTCGGCGTGGCGTCGAACAGCCGCTCCGACGGGGTGAGCGAGGTCACCAGCATCCAGTAGAGCGGGAAGGCCGCCACCCCGAGGAGGACCAGGACGGCGAGCGTGCGGGCCGTGGAATTGTGTTTCATGACATCACCGTTTCCCTGCGGCCTTTTCCGCCCGCGTCGACAGCCAGAAATAGACCAGCGTCACCAGGATCGCGACGACCAGCCCGATGATGCCGACCGCCGCCGCCCGGCCGAGGTCGAGATAGACGAAGGCGCGGCGGTAGAGGTCGATGACCAGCGTGTTGGTCTCGCCCAGCGGGCCGCCCTGCGTCATCAGCCAGATCACGTCGAAGCGGCGCAGCGACCACACGGTGATGAGCAGGGTCAGCAGGGCCACCGACGGGCGGATGGTCGGCCAGGTGACGGCGCGGAAGATGCTGAGCCGGTCGGCCCCGTCGATCACCGCCGCCTCGCGCAGCTCCGACGGCACACCCTGGAGGGCGGCCAGGATGACGACGGAGGAGAAGGGGAAGATCTGCCAGACCGTGGTGATGAGGATGGCCGGCAGGGCGTAGGACGGCTCGTCCAGCCAGTTCACCCCGCCGTCGGCGAAACCGAGGAACTGGGCGAGGTGGCTGAACAGCCCGTACTGCGCGTTGAACATCCACACGAAGATCAGCGCCGCGGCGACCGGCGGGGCGGCCCACGGAATGGTGACCAGCGCGCGGGCGATGCCGCGCCCCCGGAAGGTGCCGTCGAGCAGCAGCGCCGCCAGCAGGCCGAGCCCGATGGAGGCGACCACGCAGACCAGCGTGTAGACCGCGGTGACGCGCAGGACCTGATGGAACTCCGGGTCGAAGACGAGCTCGCGGTAATTGTCCAGCCCGACGTAGGTCTGCTGGCCGGGCGAGAGCAGCGAGGTGGAGGTGACGCTGAGCAGGAATTCCTGCACCAGCGGGTAGCCCTGGAAGACCAGGAGATAGAGCGCCACCGGGGCGACGAAGAGTGCGGGAACCCAGCGGCCATGGTCGATCGGCGCGCGCCGCGCGGCGGCCCTGGGCTGGCTCACGGTCCTGCTCATCATGATGCGGTATCCGGAGTTGGGACCACGGCGATCGCTTCCGACATTCCCTCTCCCCTCTGGGGAGAGGGTTAGGGTGAGGGGGTTGCGCGTGTCGGTAGGCTCGACAAAAGCGCAACCCCCTCACCGGCCCTTCGGGCCACCCTCTCCCCAGGGGGGAGAGGGCTAAAAGAATGGACGAATGCGATCGCCCTGGAATTGTGCGGGCGTTACTTCTGGGCGAGCACGCGGGCGGTGATCAGACGCTGCGCCTCGTCCATGGCGGTCTGCGGGGCGACGCCACCCTGGAGCACCTTGAGGAGCTGCTGGACGATGATCTGCTGGATCTCCGGCGCCTTGGTCTCAAGCCCCTGCGGCAGGGCGGGCACGCTGTTCGGGGTCTGCGCGTCGTAGACCTTCAGCCAGGGCATGGCCTGAAGCTCCTCCGGCGTGCGCTCCACCGTCGTCGCGACGTTGGCGGCGCCGAGCAGGGTCTGGAGTTCCTGCTGCTGCTGGGGCTGGAGCGCCCATTGCAGGAACTTGCCGGCGGCGTCCTTCACCTTGGTGTTGGCGTTGATGGTCACCGGAGCCAGGATCATGCCCTGCTCCTTGTGCGGGAAGGGCGACGGGGCGGCGGCGATGGGGTGCGCCTTGCCCTGCGAGGTCAGGATGGTGGCGACGCCGCCGTTGTCGATCTCCATGGCGACCTTGCCTTCCCAGAACATCCGCCGGTAGGTGGCGGCGTCGGTGCCCTTGGGGATCATGCCGGCGTCGTAGACGGTCTTGTAGGCGGCGACACCCGCCACGACCTCCGGGCTGTTGAAGGTCGGCGTGCCGTCCGGCTTGGACCAGCGCCCGCCGAAGCCGTAGACGAAGTTGGTCAGGTCGTACCAGACGCCGCCGCGCTCGGCCATCGTGGCGCGGAAGGCGAAGCCGTAGTTGCCGTCCTTCGTCGCCTCCTTGCCGAGCTTCACGAACTCCTCGAAGGTCTTGGGCGGCGTGCCGTTGGGCAGCAGCGCGGCGTTGTAGACCATCGCGTAGTTGGCGGTGTCAAAAGCGAAGCCGTAGCGCTTGCCCTCGACCTTCATGTACTGGTCGGCGGCGGTGAAGGTGTGGGCGCCGTCCTTCACGATGTCGTCGATCGGCAGGACCGACTTGGCGGCGACCGCCGCGTAGAACTCCGGCAGGTCGAAGCGGATGACGTCGGGGCCGCCGTTGCCGCCCATCTGCGTGAAGATGGTGGTGGCGAAGGAGGAGAAGGGGATGGTGACCGGCTTCACCTCGATGTCGGGCTGGGACTGGTTGAACTTCTCCACCCAGGCCTTCAGCCGGTCGCCGCGGCCGACCTCGGCGAAGTGGGACGCAGCGAAGGTCACCACCGTCTTTCCGGAAGCCGATTTATCAGACGATTGGGCCAGGGCGACCGACGCGGTGCCCAGCGCCAAAGCGGCGGCCAGCCCGCCGGCCAGAAGGGGGGTGATGCCCGTGATTGCGCTCAGAAACGGCTTCATGCTGCGTCCTCCTCTGAATTTGTTCGTTTGCTGTCTTTTTTGGTTGGATTGGCCCGCAATCCGGGAACCATACCAGAGTATGCGGGCCGGTGGTCGGGGTTCAGTGCCGGCCCAACGCTCCGTCGACCCGACGCCACAACCCCAGCGGGTTGCCGTCGCGCAGGGGTTCCGGCAGCAGGTCGGCCGGGATGTCCTGGTAGCAGACGGGCCGCAGGAACCGCTCGATGGCCGCCGTGCCGACCGAGGTGGTGCGGCTGTCCGACGTGGCCGGGAAGGGGCCGCCATGCACCATGGCGTGGCAGACCTCGACGCCGGTCGGCCAGCCGTTGGCCAGGATGCGGCCGGCCTTGCGCTCCAGCGTCGGCAGCAGGACCGCCGCCGCTCCGGTGTCAGCCGCGTCCATCTGCAGGGTCGCGGTGAGCTGGCCGTCCAGCCGCTCCGCCACCGCGCGCAAAGATTCCAGATCCGGGCAGCGGATGAGCAGCGAGGCGGCGCCGAACACCTCCTCGCGCAGGGCCGGATCGTCGAGGAAAGCGTCGGCGGTCGTGGCGAACAGCGCCGCCCGGCACCGGTTGGGGCCGTCGCCGTCCAGCCCGCGGGCCAGCGTCGCCACGAGGGCGTTGTCGGCCAGGGCGGCCACCCCGGCGTCGAAGGCGGCGTGGATGCCCGGCGTCAGCATGGTCGGCGCCGCGCTGCCGCCCAGCGCGTCCACGGCGGACGCTACGAAGCGGTCGAGGTCCGGCCCGTCCACCGCCAGCAGGATGCCGGGGTTGGTGCAGAACTGCCCGGCGCCCAGCGTCAGCGAGGCGACGAAGCTCTTGCCCAGCGCCTCCGCCCGCGCGGCGAGCGCCGCCGGCAGCAGGAAGACCGGGTTGATGCTGCTCATCTCCGCGTAGACGGGGATCGGCTCCGGACGCCTGGCCGCCACCTCCATGAGCGCCACGCCGCCGCGGCGCGATCCGGTGAAGCCGACCGCCTTGATGCGCGGGTCGGCGACGAGCGCCGTGCCCACCGACGAGCCGGCGCCGAACATCAGCGAGAAGACGCCCTCCGGCAGCCCGCATTCGGCGACGGCGGCCTGGACGGCGCGGCCGACGAGCTCCGACGTGCCGGGATGGGCGGAGTGGGCCTTGACCACCACCGGGCAGCCGGCGGCGAAGGCCGAGGCGGTGTCGCCCCCGGCCACCGAGAAGGCCAGCGGGAAGTTGCTGGCGCCGAACACCGCCACGGGGCCGAGCGGGATGCGGCGCTGGCGCAGGTCGGGGCGGGGCAGGGGCGCCCGCTCCGGCAGGGCCGGGTCGATGCGGGCGCCGATCCAGCTTCCCTCCCGCACCACCGCGGCGAAGAGGCGGAGCTGGCCGACGGTGCGCCCGCGCTCCCCCTCCAGCCGGGCGCGCGGCAGGCCGCTTTCAGCCATGGCGCGGACGATGAGGGCGTCGCCGAGGTCCAGGATGTTGCGGGCGACCGCCTCCAGAAAGACGGCGCGGTCCTCCCGCGCGGTCTCGCGGAAGCGGTCGAAGGCGTCCCAGGCGAGCTGGCAGGCGCGGTCGACCTCCGCCGTCCCGCCGCCGCCGAAGGCGGGTTCCAGCTTCGCCCCGGTGGACGGGTCGATGGCGTGGATCTCGCCGTTGCGGCCGCGGTGGCTCTCGGCGCCGATCAGCATCATGCCGGTGAGGGTCACGGGCGGGTCCTTTCCTGGTCTCGGTGCTCTTGGTCTCGGTGCTCTCGGGCTTGGTGCTCTCGGGCTTGGTGCTCTCGGTCTGGGGGCGGCATCAGCCGAGCAGGCCGCGGCCCGCGAGGTTCCGCATCAGCGCGGCGGCGCCGAAATCCCAGGGCGCGCAGTCGGCGCAATGGCGGACCCGGTTGGTCAGGCTGCCCAGCGCCGGGGCGGTGATGGTCACCACATCGTCCAGCTTGTGGGTGAAGCCCTCGCCCGGACGGTCGCGGTCCTCGACCGGCGCGAACATGGTGCCGAGCAGCAGGACGAAGCCGTCCGGATACTGGTGGTTCTCGCCGATGGTGGCCTCCACCAGCTCCACCGGATCGCGGCTGATCTGCGACATGGAGCTGGAGCCCTCCAGCCGGAAACCGTCGCTGCCCTCGACCACCAGCCCAAGCTCGGCGCTGCGCACACCGTCCAGCGTGAAGCGGTCGTCGAACAGGCGGATGAACGGGCCGATGGAGCCGCTGGCGTTGTTGTCCTTGGCCTTGCCGAGCAGCAGGGCGGAGCGCCCCTCGACGTCGCGCAGGTTCATGTCGTTGCCGAGCGTGGCGCCGACGATGTCCCCGCGACTGGAGGCCAGGACGGCGATCTCCGGCTCCGGGTTGTTCCACACCGAATAGGGCGGGATGCCGACATGGGCGCCGGTGCCGACCGCCGACATCGGCTGGCCCTTGGTGAAGATCTCGGCGTCGGGGCCGATGCCGACCTCCAGATACTGCGACCACACCCCGCGGGCGATCAGCGCCTTCTTGACCTCCATGGCCTCCGGCGAGCCGGGCTTCAGGCTGGACAGGTCGCGCCCGATCAGCGCGTCGATGTCGGCGCGGATGGCCAGCGCCTTTTCCGGGGCGCCGCGCGCCTGCTCCTCGATGACGCGCTCCAGCAGGCTGACCACGAAGGTCACGCCGGACGCCTTCACCGCCTGGAGGTCGATGGGGGCCAGCAGCCAGGGCCGCTCCGGGTTGCGCCGGTCCTCGTCGGAGTTGGCGAGGATGGCGGCGGCGGTGCCGATCCACTCGCCGGGGATGTCGCGGGCCAGATCCGCGGCGGCGCCGGTCTCCACCAGATCGCGCACGGTGGGCGCGTCGCGGCTGGTGATGTCGAACACGTCCCGGCCGCGCACGGCGATGACCGAGGGGCCGACGCCGGGGCGCCAGGCGCGCCCGACCAGAAGCGCGCCCTCGTCCGCCGGCAGGGCGGCGGCGGGGTCGAGGGGAAGGGGTCGCTTGCTCATGGGTGCCTCTCCTCTTGCTTGCGCCGGGTCGTTACTTGCGCCGGAAGACCGGGCTGCGCTTTTCCTTGAAGGCGGCGCGCCCCTCGGCGGCGTCCGCGGTGGCGAAGCAGATGGTCTGCAGGTCGCGCTCGTACTCGATGGCCTTTTCCACCGGCATGGTGTGGGCGGCCTTCAGGTTCAGCTTCGCCGTCTCCGCCGCGATGGGGGCGCGGCTGGCGACGATGGCGGCGATCTCCTGCGCGCGGGCGAGCAGACGGTCGGCGGGCACCACCTCGCTGACGAGGCCCCAGGCCAGCGCCTTGTCCGCCGGGATCGGGTCGCCGGTCAGGATCATCATCGCGGCGTTGGAGGTGCCGATGGAGTGCGAGAGGAAGGCCGCGACGCCGCCGCCGCCGATCCAGCCGAGCTTGATCTCCGGCGCGCCGAACTGGGCGTTCTCCGACGCGATGCGGATGTCGCAGCTCATCGCCGTCTCCAGCCCGCCGCCGAAGGCGTAGCCGTTGACCGCGGCGATGCTCGGCTTGCGCAGACCGCGGATGGCGTCGCAATAGTCCTCGCGGTTGCGGAAGTTCCAGGCGGTGTCGTAGCGGTCCAGCTCGCGGATGTCGGAGCCGCAGCAGAAGGCGCGCGGCCCGGCGCCGGTCAGCACGACGCAGCGGATGTCGTCGTCGGCGTTGCAGCGGGCGACGGCGGCGACCAGCTCCGCGGCCATCTCCGGGGTCACCGCGTTCAGCTTCTGCGGGCGGTCGAGCGTGATGGTGGCGACGAAGCCGTCCACCGTGACGGTGACCGCGCCAAGCGCCGGATCGGGGGTGTTGAGCGAGTCCATGGGATGGGCCTTATCGTTCGGCGCCGGCAACCGGGCGGCTGGCGGCGTAGCGGTGTTGCAGACGGTCGAGCAACGCCGGGTGCGGCGTGCCGTCGGCCAGCGCGTCGCGGATCATCGCCGCGGCTTCGGCCTGGAAAGCGATGTAGCCGGCGTGGCGCGGGCGGACATAGGCGGCCTCCAGCGTCGCGGCGGTGTTGCGGTAGAAACCGCCCCAGCGGGCGTTCACCGCCTCGTCCGCCCAGGCGTCGCGGCGGCTCGGCTGGCCGTCGTGGGCCGGGATGAAGCTCCGCTGCGCCTCGGCGCCGAGCAGCCAGCGCAGATGGTCGAGCAGGGCCGGCGTCACCTCGCAGCGCACGGAGACGCCGATGCCGGTGCCGCCCAGCGTCGAACCGGGACGCCCGCCCGCCGTGGCGCGCGGCGCGTCGGCGAAGGTGACCGGCTTCTCGCCCGCCGTGGTGGGGGCCGCGTAGTTGACGTAGCCGTAGACCAGCGGGCAGAGCGCCACCTCATCCGTGCGGGCCATGTGACCGAGCAGCCCGATGGGGTTCAGCCCGCGCACCGCCGCCGGCATCCGCCCGGCCAGCCTCGCCATGAGGTCGAGCGCCTGCGTCCCCACCTCCGCCGAGACCAGCCGGTCGGGATCGGCCACCGCGGGCGGATCGCCGAAGGCCGCCGCCAAGGACAGGAAGGTCAGGCAGGCGTGCGGCCCGGCCAGCGACAGGGCGACCGGCGCCCGTTCGGACAGGCTCGCCACCTCCGCCCAGGTGACGGGGATCGGCCCGTCCAGAAGGTCGGCGCGGCAGGCCGTGACCTGCGTCGCCGCGTCGAGCGGCAGCGCCCAATGCCGGTCCGCGAAGCGGTAGCTGGCGAGGCTCGGCCCGATGCTGTCGCGCTGCCAGCCGGCAATGTCCCCGGCGGTGAACAGGTCCTCCAGCGGGATCAGGCCGCGTTCCGCCACGGCCTCCCCGACATGCGGATGGTCCAGCACGATCAGGTCGTAGCGGGCGCAGAGGTCGCCGATCGGATGGGCCTCGAAGCCTTCGAGCGGCTGCTTGTCCCAGTCGATGGCAAGATCGGGGGCAAGCCCGGCGCGCGCCCCGTCCAGCCCGGCCGCCGCGGCGGCCAAGGCGTTATAGCCGCGCGGGTGGTCCCAGGTCAGCGCGCGGTAGCGCATGCCCGAACCTCCTCTTCCTCCGCCTCCGGCTCGGTGGCGGCGACGACGCCGGCGGCCAGCAGGCGGTCGATGGCCTCGGCGGTGAAGCCGGCGGCCTCCAGCACCTCGCGGGTGTGCTCGCCGGTCAGGGGGGCGCCGCGCTCGACCTCGGACGGGGTCTTGGAGAACTTGATCGGGAAGCCCGGCGTCTTGACGCGGCCCTCGGTCGGGTGGTCGTACTCGACGAAGGTGCCGTTGTGCTTGATCTGCGGGTCGTTCACGAGGTCGGCGTAGCCGTAGACCGGCCCGGCCCAGACCCCGGCGGCGTTGAACAGCTCCAGCCACTCCGCGGAGGTCTTCGCGGTCAGCCGGTCGCGGGTCTTGGCGAAGATTTCGTCGCGGCGCGACCAGCTGTCGGTCTCGTCCTCCATGTCGAGGAAGGACGGCTCGCCGATCAGCTCGCCCAGCAGCTTCAGCGGCGGGAAGGCCACGATGATGAAGCCGTCGCTGGTGGCGAAGGCGCCGTAGGGCGCGCGGATGTAGACGTGGGCGTGCGGCTCGGCGGAGCGGGTCTGCGGCTTGCCGCCGACCGTGAAGACCGACAGCTCCTGCATCTGGATCGTCGTGATGGCGTCCAGCATGTTGACCTGGACAAGCTGGCCCTCGCCGGTGCGCTCGCGGTGGAGCAGGGCGGCCAGCACGCCTTCGAAGGCGGTGTAGCCGGTGATGGCGTCCACCAGATACTGGCCGGCGGGGGTCGGGGCCTCGCCCTCGCGGCCCGCCGACAGCATGGCGCCGGACATGCCCTGCAACAGCAGGTCCTGGCCCGGACGCTGGACGTAGGGGCCGGTCTCGCCATAGCCGGAAATCGACAGGTAGATCAGGCGCGGATTGATCGCCGAGAGCGATTCATAGTCCACGCCCAGCCGCTTGGCGACGCCCGGCCGGTAGTTCTGAAGGAACACGTCGGCGGTCTTGACCAGCTCCATCAGCAGGGCCTTGCCCTCGGCGTTCTTCAGGTCGACGGCGAGCGAGCGCTTGTTCCGGTTCAGCGACAGGAAGGAGACGTTCACCTTGTTGCCGGTGATGCCGCCCGCCGCGGTGTGGCGCTGCCACTCGCCGGTCACCGGCTCCACCTTCACCACGTCGGCGCCGAGGTCGCCCAGGCGCTGCGCCGCCAGCGGGCCGGCCATGGCGATGGAGCAGTCGAGCACACGGTAACCGCTGAGGATGTTGCGTTTCTTGTCCATGATGTCCGGGTCTTGTTGCCGTGGGTCCGCCGGCCATGGCGGAAGGATGGGGCGAAGGGATGGATGGTCAGCCGTTGGTCGCCGGGGCTTGCGCGAAGAAGGCGCGGTTCCAGACGGGGCTGATGAGGATTTCGTTGACGCAGACGTGGGGCGGCATCTCGGCCACGAAGCGGATGGTGCGGCCCAGGTCTTCGGGCTGGAGCAGGCGCGCCATTTCCTCTGCCGGAGGCGGGGAGGGGCGCTGGCCCAGCAGGTCGGTCGCCACCTCGCCCGGCATGACCACGCAGGAGCGCAGGCCGTTGCGCCATTCCTCCATGTTCAGGCTGTGGCTCAGCGTCACCAGCGCCTGCTTGGTCGCGTTGTAGCCGGGTCCGCCGAGGACGAGCGCGTGCCGCCCGACCCAGGAGGACACGATGATGACGGTGCCGGACCGGCGCTCCCGCATGGCGGGCAGCACCGCTTGGATGGCGTGCATGGTGCCGTTCAGGTTGACGTCGACCAGACGCCGCCAGCCCTCCGTCCCGAGGTCGCGGAAGCTGCGGTTGGGCAGGTTCATCCCGGCGCTGGCGACCAGCGTGTCGATCCGCCCGTGGCGGTCGAGGATCGCCGCCGCCACGCGCCGCACCGCCGCCTCGTCGGCCACGTCGAGGACCGCGGTCTCGGCCCTGCCGCCGGCGGCGCGGATGGACTCCGCCACGCGGTGGAGCGCGTCTTCGCGCCGTCCGGACAGGACGACGGCGGCGCCGCCCTGCGCCAGCGCCCGCGCGCCGGCCTCCCCGATTCCGCTGCCGCCGCCGGTGACCCAGGCGACGCTGTCCGCAAGAACGCTCATGTCTTGCCTGCTTCGTTGCTTGTCTTTGTTGCTTGCCCGCCGTGCGCCCATCGGGCCGCCGCGGTGTCCCTCCCCGCGTTCCCCGGATCGTCCGCCTTCGCGTTCGTTCCGAGTGACCGCTAACGTGACCGGTAACATGATTGGTTGGGGCAATCAAGCATCTTCGGCGAGCGATAACGTTAGCGTTCACGTGACCGCTAACATGAAATGCGCTATGAATTGTGGAAACGGTGCCGCACCCGGCTTGCAACGGCGGGCGCGGCCATGCACAAGAAGGCGGCCGGTCGGTGCCCGAAGGCGGGCCGGCGGAGGCAGGAAAGAGGTCATCCCAGGTGTCGGACGAAGGACAGCTTTCGCTCAGGAAGGCGGAGTCACGGCGGCGCTCCGCGACCCGCGCGGTGACGATGGCCGATGTGGCGCAGGCCGCCGGGGTCTCGACGCAGACGGTCTCGCGCGCGCTCCGCGATCCGCGCAGCGTCGGCCCGGACACGCTCGCCCGCATCGAGGAGGCGGTGCGCGAAACCCGCTACGTGCAGAACCTGGCGGCGAGCCACCTCGCCTCCAACCGCAGCATGACGGTGGCGGCGATCATCCCGACCATCTCCGCCTCGATCTTCGCGGAAACCATCCAGGGCCTGACCGACGTCCTGCTGCCGGAGGGCTATCAGGTCTTCCTCGGCCACACCGACTACATGGCGGGGCGCGAGGAGTCGCTGGTCCGCAGCTTCAGCGGGCGGCGCCCGGACGGCTTCTTCATCATCGGCACCCGCCACACCCAGGAGACCACGGCCCTGCTGAAGCGCACCGGGGTTCCGGTGGTCGAAAGCTGGAGCTGGACGAACCGCCCCGTCGACATGCTGGTCGGCTTCTCCAACCACGCCGCCCTGATGAGCGTGGTCGACCATCTGGTCGGGCGCGGCTATCGCCGGCTGGCCTTCACGGGCGTCATGAAGCCGGGCGACCACCGCGCCAAGGAGCGTCTGAAGGGCTTCCAGGACGCCCATGAGCGTCATTTTCCGGGCGTGACGCCGCGCGTCGTCACGGTGGCCAGCGGGCCGATGGTGATGGCGACCGGCGTGGAACTGCTGAAGCTGGTCCGGGAGCAGCATCCCGACACCGACGCCGTGGTGTTCGTCAGCGACGTGCTGGCCTCCGGCGCCCTGCTGGCCTGCAGCGGCATGGGGATCTCGGTGCCGAAGGATCTGGCGATCACCGGGTTCGGCAATTACGACATCGCCGGGCAACTGACGCCTGGCCTGACCACCATCGCCATCGCCAGCCGCAAGATCGGCATGGAATCCGCCAACCTCCTGCTGCGGCGGATGCAGGGTGGCGAGGTGGAGAACCGCACCCAGGACGTGGGGTTCGAACTGCTGGTGCGGGGCAGCGCCTGAAGCCTGCCGGGGGCTTCATAACCCTCTCCCCTGTGGGGAGGACGGGACTTGAGGCATCCAGAATTCCCCTAAGAAAATCACGGACATAAAGACATAAACGATCACCGGAACGGTGACGTTGCCCCCTTGCGCGATCCGCGGCCTGATGCTTAGAATGAAAATCATTCGCATTCAGGCGATCAGCGCAGACGTTCGGATTTTTTGAAACGGACAGGGTGCCGGTCGCTAACGCTGCGCCAATTGCACACCTTTTGGTAGAGGAACCGGCACAATGCCACAATCTTGCGGCAAGGGCGCCCCGCGCCAGTCCGCCCGCCGCCGCGGCGCCGCGCACGATGTCTTCACGCCCGGGCTCCGCCCGGTCGCCATGGCCGTTTGCTTTGCCAGCGCCGTCCTCGCGGGCGGCCTTCCCTTCGCGTCGGCCGCGCAGGCCCAGACGGCGGCGGCGCGCACGATCGACGCCAATGTGCCGGCGGGACCGCTGGACGCCGCGCTGCGCCGCTTCGCCGCCCAGGCCGGGGTGAGCATCGCCGTGGACCCGGCGCAGGTCCGGGGCAAGACCTCCCAAGGGCTGCGCGGAACGACGACGGTCGAGGACGGCTTCCGCCGCCTGCTGGACGGCAGCGGTTATCAGCTCGCGGGCACCTCCTCGGGGTACAGCCTCGTCGCGCAAGGGTCCACACCGGTCGTGAACGCCCCGGCCGGGGCGACGGTGCTGCCCTCCGTCCAGGTGTCGGCCAACGCCGGCGCGCTGCCGGGCGAGCCGCCGCCGCCCTATGCCGGCGGTCAGGTGGCGCGCGGCGGCTCGCTGGGCCTGCTGGGCACCAGGAACACGCTGGACACCCCGTTCAGCACGACGAACTACACCTCCGAGCTGATCGAGAACCAGCAGGCGCGCACGGCGGCGGACACGCTGATCAACGATTCGTCGGTGCGCACCACCACCGGCGGCAACGGCTTCGACGACACGTTCCAGATCCGCGGCTTCGCCGTTCCGTCGGGCGACGTCGGCTTCAACGGCATGTACGGGCTGGTGTCCTCCAACCGCGTGCCCTCGCAGATCATCGAGCGGATCGAGCTGCTGAAGGGGCCGGGCGCGCTGATGAACGGCATCGCCCCCGGCGGCAGCATCGGCGGCGGCATCAACATCCTCAGCAAGCGCGCCGGCGACCAGCCGCTGACCCGCGTGACCGGGCTTTACCAGAGCGACGCCAACTTCGGCGTTCATGTCGACACCGGGCGCCGCTTCGGCGAGAACAACGCCTGGGGCGTGCGCTTCAACGGGCTGCTGCGCGGCGGCGAGGCCTCGATCGAGGACGGCGACGTCAAGACCGGCCTCGGCTCGCTGGCGGTGGATTACCGGGGCGAGCGGCTGCGCTGGTCGCTCGACGGCATCATCCAGCGCGACGACACCGACAATTTCCGCCCGCAGATCAGCATCCTGTCCACGACGACGGCGATCCCGTCGCCGCCCGACGCGCGCAGCAACTGGTACCCGAACACGACGCTGGTCCAGAAGGACAAGACCATCGCGTCGAACATCGAGTTCGACGTGACGGACTGGCTGACCGCCTATGCCGGCATCGGCTACCGCGACGGGACCAACGATCAGGTGTTCCCGCAGTCCAACCCCGCCGTGAACGCCCTCGGCAACTTCACGGTCCGCAACTCCTACTACGACTCCTACAGCGAGACGGTCAGCGGCACGGCCGGCGCGCGCCTGCGCTTCGAGACGGGCCCCGTCCGCCATCAGGTCAACATCGGCTACACCGGCTTCCAGCGGGAGGAGGGCAACGCCTACATCCAGGCCGCCGGCTCGGCCCCGTCGAGCATCTACAACCCGGCGCCGCTGCCCGTCATCACCGCGCCGCGCACCGACCCGCGCAAGTCGGCCGAGACGACGCTCAGCAGCATCGCCATCGCCGACACGCTGTCCTTCGTCAACGACCGCGTCCTGCTGACGCTCGGCGTGCGCGACCAGACGGTGAAGGTGAAGGGCTTCAGCACGACGACCGGCGCGCAGACCAGCAACTACGACGCCAGCGCCACGACGCCGCTCGCCGGTCTGGTGGTCAAGCCGCTGGAGAATGTCGCGGTCTACGGCAACTACGCCGAAGGCCTGTCGCGCGGCACCATCGTCGGCGCCGGCTACGCCAACACCGGCGCGGTGCTCGAGCCTTACAAGTCGAAGCAGCTCGAGGGCGGCGTCAAGGTCGATTGGGGGACCATCACCACGACCGCCGCGGTGTTCCAGATCACCCGCCCCAGCTCGATCCGCACCGCGTCCAACGAGCTGGCCTACGACGGCGAGCAGCGCAACCGCGGCCTGGAGCTGACCGCCTACGGCGAAATCCTGCCCGGCCTGCGCGCCATGGCCAGCGCGACCTTCCTGAAGCCGGAGCTGACGAAGACCGCCGTCGCCTCGGAAGAGGGCAACGACGCCGCCGGCGTGCCGGACAAGAGCTTCTCGGCCAGCCTGGACTGGGACACCCCGTGGGTCGAGGGCCTCGCCCTCAACGGGCGGGTGATCCACACGTCCGGCTCCTACCTGACCAACGCCAACACGCTGCGTTTCGACGGCTGGACCCGCTTCGACATCGGTGCCCGCTACACCACCGACGTCTCGGGCAAGCCCGTCGTGCTGCGCGCCAGCGTCGAGAACCTCTTCGACAAGGAGTACTGGCTGACCACCGGCACCTACGTGACCGTCGGGTCGCCGCGGACCGTGCTGCTGTCCGCCACGGTCGACTTCTGATCCCTCAGGCCATTCTTCCGGAATTCGTCATGAACAAACTGTCGCTTGCTCTCATCGCCGCGTTGGGCTTCGCCATGCCCGCCCAGGCCCACCAGATCTGGATCGAGCAGCCCGAGCAGGGCAACGCCACGATCCGCTTCGGGGAGTTCGGCGAGAACCTGCGCGAGGTCTCGCCCGGCCTGCTCGACAAGTTCGGCAAGCCGGCCGGCACCCTTCTCTCCGCCAAGGGCGAGCAGAAGGCCGAGGCCGCCAAGACCGCCGACGGCTTTGCGCTGCCCTTCAAGGCCGCCAACGGCGAGAGCATCGTCGCCGAGGACACGCTCTACCCGCTCTACACGTGGAAGCAGGGCGACAAGGAGACGACCAACTGGTTCCACCCCGCCGCGCGCCTGATCACCGGCTTCGCCGAGCAGGCGCCGAAGCTGACGCTCGATCTGGTGCCCACCGGCCAGCCCGGCCAGTTCAAGCTGGTCTTCCAGGGCCAGCCCAAGGCCAAGACCAAGGTGATGCTGGTCACCCAGTCCGGCTGGGCCAAGGAGGCGCACAGCGACGAGCAGGGTCTGGTCACCTTCGACCTGCCGTGGAAGGGCACCTACGTGGCCGAAGTCAGCCTGAACGAGCGCACCCCCGGCGAGCGCCAGGGCGCCAACGGTGCGGAGAAGTATGACGGCGTCAGCTACGTCACCACGGTGACCTACGTGCATCCCGACGGTCTGGCGCCGGTCCCCGCCGGCCCGGCGGCGACGCCCAACAAATGACCTCCGTGGCCGGACGGGTCCGTTCTGCTGGACCGCTTGTCTCGCGCATAGCCGCCGCCCTGTTCGGCGGCTATGCGCTGGCCGCGCTCGCCAGCGTGGCGGTGCTGGCGCTTCCCATGAGCAGGCCGCAGGCGGTGCTCACCGGCGAGATGGCGAGTTTCCTCGTCTACGCCGCCGCCGTGATCTGGGTCTTCGCGGTCCGCAGCGCGCTGCGCGCCTGGGCGGGCCTTCTTGTCGTGGCCGCGCCGCTGCTGCTGGCGGCGTGGTCGGTCTGGTGATGGGGAGCCGAGCGTGACGACGGACCAGCAAGCGCGCCCCGACGGCCGCGGCTTCCGCCAGAGCATGTCCGACCTGCACACGTGGGTCGGGCTGCTTCTCGGCTGGGTGCTCTATGCGATGTTCCTCACCGGGACGGTGTCCTACTTCAAGGACGAGCTGTCGCAATGGATGCGCCCCGAACTGCCGGCGCAGAGCGGGGTTCCGGATCAGGCCGTGGTGGCCCAGCGGGTGGCCGACGAACTCGTTGCCCTGGTGCCGGGCAGTCCGCAATGGAGCCTGCGCCTGCCGGACGCCCGCAACAACAGCGTCTACGCCTTCTGGCGCACCGCCGGGGCGGCTCCCGGCCAGCGCGCCTTCGGCGAGGGCAATTTCGACCCGGCGACCGGGCAGACGGTGTCGTCGCGCGCGACGCTGGGCGGCGACTTCTTCTACCGCTTCCATTTCCAGTTCCATTACATGCCGGTGGTGTGGGGGCGCTGGATCGCCGGCATCGCGGCCATGTTCATGCTGGTGGCCATCGTCAGCGGGGTCATCACCCACAAGAAGATCTTCGTCGATTTCTTCACCTTCCGCTGGGGCAAGGGGCAGCGCTCCTGGCTCGACGCGCACAACGCGCTGTCGGTGTTCGGGCTGCCGTTCCACGCCATGATCACCTACACCGGGCTGGTGACGCTGATGGCGCTCTACATGCCCTGGGGCCAGCAGGCGGGGATCAAGACCGCGGCGGAGCGTCAGCAGCTCAACGCCGAACTCAGCGCCTTCATCCAGCCGGGCAAGCCCAGCGGCGAGGCAGCACCCCTCGCCTCGATCGAGGAGATGGTGCGCCACGCCCAGGAGCGCTGGGGCCGCGACGGCGTCGGGCGGGTCACCGCCACCCATCCCGGCGACGCGGCGGCGCGGGTGGCGGTGGCGCGCGGCGACGGCGGGCGCGTGTCGATGAGCCCGCAGTATCTGGAATTCGAAGGGACCACCGGCAAGCTGCTGGCCGTCCATGAAGGGGTGGGGCCGGCGGCGGAGACCCGCGGCGTGCTCTACGCCCTACATCTTGGGCGCTTCAGCGATACGGTGACGCGCTGGCTCTATTTCCTGGTCAGCCTCGCCGGCACCGCCATGGTGGGCACCGGTCTGGTGATGTGGACGGTGAAGCGCCGGCAGAAGCTGCCCGATCCGGCCCGGCCGCATATCGGCTTCCACGTCGTGGAGCGGCTGAACATCGCCAGCATCGCCGGCCTGTCGGTCGCCATGGCGGCCTTCCTGTGGGCGAACCGCCTGCTGCCGGAAACCCTGGCGGACCGCGCCAACTGGGAGATCCACAGCTTCTTCATCGTCTGGGCGCTGACGCTGCTGCACGGCGTGCAGCGCCCGGCGAAGAAGGCCTGGGTCGAGCAGCTCTGGCTGGCCACGGCGCTGCTGGCGCTGCTGCCCGTGCTCAACGCCGCGACCACGCACCGGCCGCTCTGGCACAGCCTGGCCGAAGGCGATTGGGTGTTCGTCGGCATGGACCTGATGTGCTGGGCGCTGGCGGCGCTCCACGCCGTCCTGGCGGTCCGCACGCTCCGCCACCAACCCAAGGCGCGGCCCGCCCGCAAACCCGTCAACAAACCCGCCGGCGGCGCCGTCCTGCGCGAGGGATGACCATGATCCACCTGTCGTCCTTCATCCTGTGCCTGACGGGGTTCGCCGCGCTGGCCGTCGCGATGGACCGCCCGCAGCACGACCTGTTCGGGCGGTCCCTGCCGGGGGCCGCGACGGTTGTCCTGCGCGTCGGCGGGGCGGCTTCCCTGCTGGGGGCGCTGGGCCTCCTCGTGGCGTGGCAGGGCTGGGGACTCGGCCTCGTCATGTTCAGCGGCCACACCAGCCTGGGCGCCGGAGTCGTCCATGGCGCCCTGATCGTTCGGCAACGGTGGGCTGCCCGCCCAAATTGAGGCTACGCCTTATTTTTGGCCCATTTTGTCGCGACCGGCGAGTTTGCTCTTTCCGTTCGGGCGTGATGAGAGGATGATTCTCCATCGTATTCATCAGGTTCATCGTGCTTTTCGACGATTGCGAATCGTTTGGGAGGAGTACGCATGCCCCGCATCCTCAATCACGCGCCGTGGCTGGTTCTCGCCGTGCTGGGCGCGTTCGCGCTCGGCACCGTCGCCCTGGCGCGCGGCGAGACCATCAACGCCCTCTGGCTGGTCGTGGCCGCCGTCTGTACTTATCTGGTGTCCTACCGCTACTACAGCCTGTTCATCGCCACCCGCGTCATGCGGCTGGACCCGGCGCGCCCGACGCCAGCGATGCGCCACAACGACGGGTTGGACTACGTCCCGACCAACCAGTATGTCCTGTTCGGCCACCATTTCGCGGCCATCGCCGGCGCCGGCCCGCTGGTCGGCCCGGTACTGGCGGCCCAGATGGGCTATCTGCCGGGCATGCTGTGGATTCTGGCCGGCGTGGTGATCGCCGGGGCGGTCCAGGACTTCATGATCCTGTTCGTCTCGATGCGCCGCGACGGGCGGTCGCTGGGTGAGCTGATCAAGGCCGAGCTGGGGGACATCCCCGGCGTCATCGCCCTGTTCGGCACCTTCATGATCATGGTCATCATCCTGGCGGTGCTGGCCCTGGTCGTCGTGAAGGCGCTGACCAACAGCCCGTGGGGTTTCTTCACGGTCGCCGCCACCGTGCCGATCGCCCTCTTCATGGGCGTCTACATGCGCTTCATCCGCCCCGGCCGGATCGGCGAGATTTCCATCATCGGCTTCTTCCTGCTGATCGCGGCGATCCTGCTCGGCGGGCAGGTGGCGCAGAGCGAGACCTGGGCGCCGGTCTTCACGCTGACCGGCGTGCAGATCACCTGGATCCTGATCGGTTACGGCTTCGTGGCGTCGGTGCTGCCGGTGTGGCTGCTGCTGGCCCCGCGCGACTATCTGTCGACCTTCCTCAAGGTCGGCACCATCGTGATGCTGGCGCTGTGCATCCTGCTCGTCGCACCGCCGATGAAGATGCCCAGCGTCACCCGCTTCATCGACGGCACCGGCCCGGTGTGGTCGGGCAGCCTGTTCCCGTTCCTGTTCATCACCATCGCCTGCGGCGCGGTGTCGGGCTTCCACGCCCTGATCTCCTCCGGCACCACGCCGAAGATGGTGGAGAACGAGGTCCACACCCGCTTCATCGGCTACGGCGGCATGCTGACCGAGTCCTTCGTCGCCATCATGGCGCTGGTCGCCGCCTCCTGCATCGAGCCGGGCATCTACTTCGCCATGAACAGCCCGCCCGCCTTGCTCGGCACCACGGCCGAGTCGGCGGCCCAGGTCATCAACAACTGGGGCTTCGTCATCACGCCGGAGATGATCACCCAGACGGCGCAGGACGTCGGCGAGGTGAGCATCCTGTCGCGGGCCGGCGGCGCGCCGACCCTGGCGGTCGGCATGGCGCAGATCTTCTCCGAGCTGTTCGGCGGCAAGGGCATGATGGCCTTCTGGTACCATTTCGCCATCCTGTTCGAGGCGCTGTTCATCCTGACCGCCGTCGACGCCGGCACCCGCGCCGGGCGGTTCATGCTTCAGGATCTGCTGGGCGTCTTCTTCAAGCCGTTGCAGCGCACGGCGTCCTGGGCCGGCAACCTGATCGCCACCGGCCTGTGCGTCGCCGCCTGGGGCTACATCCTCTATCAGGGGGTGGTCGATCCGCTGGGCGGCATCAACACCTTCTGGCCGCTGTTCGGCATCTCCAACCAGATGCTGGCGGGGATCGCGCTGATCCTGGCGACGGTGGTGCTGTTCCGGATGAAGCGGGAACGCTACGCCTGGGTGACCATGGTGCCGGCGGCGTGGCTGCTGATCTGCACCCTGACCGCGGGCGTGCAGAAGGTCTTCCACAGCAACCCGGCGATCGGCTTCCTCGCCCACGCCGAGCGGTTCAGCACCGCCGCCAGCGAGGGCCGGCTGCTCGCCCCGGCGACCTCGATGGAGCAGATGCGGCAGGTGATCTTCAACGATTACCTGGACGCGGCCCTGGCCTCGCTGTTCGTTCTGGTGGTGCTGGCGGTGCTGGTCTTCGGCATTCTGTCCTGCCTGAAGGCGCTGCGCAGCGACCGTCCGACCACCCGGGAAATCCCGACCGGCGGCGCCACCGCGCGGGCCGGGGATTGAGTTCGGCACACCGCCCCCTCATCCCGGTTGGGGTGAGGGGGCGGTCCATTGGAAAAGGACGACGGATGAGCGGCCTGAAAAGCAACCTCAGCCGGTTCCGCGATTACTTCGAGCAGACGGCCAAGCTCATGATCGGTGTGCCGGATTACGAAACGTATGTGGAACACATGCGGACCCGCCACCCCGACCAGCCGGCGATGACCTACACCGAGTTCCTCGACAATCGTCTGCAGGCCCGTTACGGCGCCGGCAAAGCCGGCTGCTGCTGAGCCTGTGCCGTCCAAGAGCAACGAGGCGCCGGTCGCCTGCCCACACTGGATCCACAACAACCGCAACCTCGTCGGGCGCCTGTGGGCCCGCTTGAAGGAGCGGCGGGCCATCGCCACCCGCATGAGAAGACCGTCGTCTCTTTCATGGGCATCCTGTGCTTGGCTGCCGCTCTCGACTGGCTCAAGCGGTAGCAGGCCTTGGGGCGACCCTGGCAGTACGCACTCGGTGCCAACCTTTCAGCCGGTCTCATCAGCCCAATCGGGCACGCGCCAGCCAGACCGTATGACCGTTGCACTCCGGATCCTCGCCGACATGCGCGACGACATTGAACCCGTGCGCATCGAGTAGCGCACGGTATTCATCCCCGTCCAAACTGGCGTGAAACAGCGGTTCGCCCTGAAGATTCCCGATCGCCTCCCCGTGTGCGGGCCCGCTGGTGAACATAAGCGCAGCGCCCGGCGCCGCATGCTGCCGAAACACCTCAAACATCCGCCGTTGATCCTCGCAGCGCAGGTGAAAGAAGCTATTCCAGGCCAGGATGCCGTTAAAACGCTCGGCCAAGAACAGTCCGCGCATGTCTGACGGGAGCCAGCGATGCTCGGGAAACCGCTCCCGGGCGAGCCCGAGAAGGGGCGGGGATGTATCGACCCCCGTTACCACGAACCCGCGTTCAATAAAATAGCGCGCTAACGGGTCGGCGCCTCCACAGCCCAAATCCAGTACAGCGCCCCCGCACGGCAGAAGCGCTTGGAAGCGATCGAGCCAGACCTTCTCGAAAAGGCTGCGGCCGCGGCCGGACTCCCACGCAAGGCCATGCCTTCGATAAATCTCGATGATTATATCGGCCGCGTCTGTCATCGCGCCACCATAGCGAAGCACCCGGGCTTGACGCTGACCGGGCCGCCCATGCCCGGTCGTTCAGGGTGCTGACCGGCCGTGCGTCCGGAAGAAGGTGTTGAGCGCATCGAATGGTTCGGCCTCGCCGAAGGCGTCGAAGCGTCCATGGTCGGCCAGCATGCGCGCCGCCCGCAGGAAGCCGCCCCAGGCGGCGCGGTTGAGCCCGCTGCCCAGGCTGATGCGCCGCACGCCCAGGGCGGCGATCTGCTCCACCGACAGGCCGATGGGGGACGAAACCAGCAGGTTGAGCGGTTTCGGAAGGACGGCGTCGACCGCCGCCCTGATGACGTCCGGGGTCCGTAGGCCCGGCGCGTAGAGGACATCCGCTCCCGCCGCGGCATAGGCCGGCAAGCGACGCAACGCCTCCTCGACGGCCGCCGGGTGATTCACCAGCAGGGCCTCGCAGCGGGCGGTCAGGAGGACACCGGTTCCCCGCAACGCCTCCGCCGCCGCAGCCACCCGCTCGACGGCGTGCTGGAAATCGTACAGCGGGGTCGCCGGGTCGCCGGTGGCGTCCTCGATCGACAGGCCCGCCACGCCGGTGTCGGCGCAAAGGCGCACGTTGCGGGCCAGCCCCTCGCAGTCATGGGCATAGCCGGACTCGAAATCGGCATTCACCGGCAGGTCGCTTGCCGCGACCATGTCGGCAATGTGGGCGAGCATGTCGCCGCACGGCACCGCCCAATCGGCGTCGGGAAGCCCCCGCGCGAAGGCGAAGCCCGCCGAGGTGGTGGCCAACGCGCGGAACCCGAGATGCTTCAGCATCACGGCGCTTCCGATGTCCCACGGATTGGGGATGACGAAACAGCCGGCTTGATGAAGGTCGGCGAAAGCGGCGCGGGCTTGGTG
Source organism: Azospirillum brasilense (assembly GCF_005222205.1). Classification (NCBI taxonomy): domain Bacteria; kingdom Pseudomonadati; phylum Pseudomonadota; class Alphaproteobacteria; order Rhodospirillales; family Azospirillaceae; genus Azospirillum; species Azospirillum brasilense. The sequence continues at coordinate 1,508,585 of NZ_CP032346.1, forward strand.
GTGATCGGCCATCACAGGGTCCTTGAAGGGCGGCGGATCAACCTCTGCAGGCTGACGAGGACAGGGTACGCTTCCGCTCCAGAGTCGTCCAACCGGCGGTGACGGCGTCGCCTGGCTCCCCATTGGCATCAACAGCGACCGAATCCTTGATGGGATGGATCGTGGCGGCGCGAGAACTGGCTTTTCCTCGATTCAGTGGACGCCTGTGCCGCCCCGCCGCTCCGCGGATCGGGCGTGCTCGAAACCACCACCACGACAGAGGGGCACTCGCACATCCACCGCCGCATCGGCGGCTTCCTGGCCCCGATCAATCATCGATCAGCCGTTGGAGTTCGACAGGGCCGACGCACGTCCCCGGTTCACACAATCCGCAGCGCCAGCGACGGGGCGGCGACGCGGTCCGGCAAGCCCGAGGCCCAGCAGCCCCACAACCAGTTGGCTCTGGCAGTTGGCCCTGGCTGCGACCACCGTTTCCGTCACCGAATTGCGAAAAACGCGACGCGCTTCCGATAGCGTTCGCGAAAACACAGAAACAAAGCAGCATGGCCCGATTATTCCTTGCGCCATGCCGCCAAAGATTCGCAGCGTTGCTTATATGAACAATATTGATGCGGTGACTTGAGACGCCTCGTCGCCGCGGATGGGAGGGTGCGATGGCTGACGCTTTGGTCAAGCTCATTCCGCATGACGCTGCGAAGGAGGCCGGAGGGCCGGCGGTTCCCGCCGGCGACCGACGCGCCAGGGTGGACGACGACGGGTCATGGAATGCGGCCGTGTCGGAAGGTTGGCCTTCGTCGCCTCCCGCTTCGCCTCCTCCTTCGCATCAAGTCGACCGGGCCTGAAGGGACATCCAATGCTTTCACGCACCAGCAGCAGAACTGTGACGTTCTCGCACCCCTTCGTGTTGACCGGGATCGACGGTGTGCAGCCGGCGGGCACCTACACGGTCGAAACCGACGAGGAACTGGTCGATGGCCTGTCCTTTCCGGTTTACCGGCGTGTCGCGACGGTGATCCTGCTGCCGGCGCGCGCCGGTGGCACGACCCTCGCCCAGGCCGCCACGATCGATCCACTGGACTTGGAGCGAGCCGAGCAGGCCGACGCCGCCATCCCATCAATCGCCTCCAGCCCGTGACGGCTCCCACCTGATGGTGGGCAGAACGAAAGGCCCCCGGCGATGTTGATGCCGGGGCGCGTCCTCATCAACCGTCTTCGGCGCTGATCGAATCCTGATCGCCAGTCGCCGCCGGACGGGCCACTGCCGGATGGCGCGAACGGAGGAGGGGCTTCTTCCATGGGCACCGATAGAGGCACGGGAAAGCGCCGCCAGCGGCACCAGGCCGCCGGAGATGATGCAGCCGCAAAGCGACAGGCCGGGATGGATGGTGATCCGGATCGGCCGCCCCCGAGGCCTGACACGGCGCTGGGGCTCTGGACATCCTGGATGGAGGCCAACGTCGGTGCCGTCCGCGATTGGAGCGGAGCCGTCAGTCCATGGTGGCAGGTTTCGCCCGACGATCTCGCCGGCACCCGGCGGCTCAACGACATCCTGGCCAACGACCCGGTGCTCCGGTCCATCGATGGCCTATGGAGCGCCAACCCCTTCCGCACCATCGTGCCGGTCGACTGGGCGGAGGTCGCCCGCGCGCTCCGGACCGTGTGGATGCTCTCGCTCAGCCGTCCGGACAAGGCCGCCCGCCAAGCCGCCGACGTCCAGGCGGCCGCCTGGACGTCCGCGATGGAGGCCTGGAACGACGCGGGCCGCCGCTGGTGGGGCATCTCCGGCGGCAAGCTGGCGGACGGGGCCAGGTCCGGCTCGGCGTCCGATGGCGACAAGCGCTTCGCCGCGCCGGAATGGCACGCCAACCCGGCCTACCGCACGCTCAAGGAGATGTATCTGCTGGCCTCCGACTGGCTGCTGGAACAGGGCGAGCGCGCCGACGGCCTCGACGATGCCGAGCGGCGGCGGCTGACCTTCCATCTCCGCCAGTTCGTCGACGCCATGAGCCCGACGCTTTTGCTGTTTTCCAACCCGGCCGCCTTGCGCCGGGTGTTGGAAACCGGCGGCGTCAGCCTCGCCGACGGCGCGCGCAACCTGCTCTCGGACCTCAGGGAGGGCCGCCTCAGCATGGTGGACGCCACCGCCTTCGAGCTGGGGCGCAATCTGGCGACCACCCCGGGCAAGGTCGTCCACCGCAACCGGCTGATCGAGCTGATCCAGTACCAGCCCCAGTACCAGCCGATGGGTGGGCCGGCGGGCGGGGCGGTGCACGCGGTGCCGCTCCTCATCCTGCCGCCGTGGATCAACAAGTATTACATCCTCGACCTCCAGCCGAAGAACTCCATGGTGCGCCATCTGGTCGAGCAGGGTTTCACGGTGTTCGTGATCTCGTGGAAGAACCCGGACGCTTCGATGGACGGCGTCGGCTTCGACGACTACATGGACCTCGGCCCGCTGGAGGCCGCCGACGTGGTGCGCGACATCACCGGGGCCGCCTCCATCAACGTGATGGGCTATTGCATCGGCGGCACGCTGCTCGCCATCACGCTCGCCTGGCTGGCGGCGAAGGGCGACAACCGGTTCAACGCCGCCACCTTCATGGTGTCGCTCCAGGACTTCTCCCATGTCGGCGACACCGCGGTGTTCATGGGTGAACCGGCGGTGGACTTCGTCGAACAGCAGATGATGGAGCGCGGGTATCTCGACAGCCGGGAGATGAGCAACATGTTCAACCTGCTGCGCTCCAACGACCTGATCTGGTCGAACGTCGTCAACAACTACCTGATGGGCAACAAGCCGCCGGCCTTCGATCTTCTGTATTGGAACAGCGACGGCACCCGCATGGCGCGGGCGGCGCACAGCTGGTACCTGCGCAACACCTATGTCGAGAACAACCTGATCGCTCCGGGCAAGGTCAGGATCAAGGGCGAGGCCATCGACCTCGGGCGCATCCCTCAGGACGTCTACGCGGTCGGCGCGGAGAAGGACCACATCGTGCCCTGGGACTCCGCGTGGCGCGTCACGCAGCTGCTCAAGGGGAGCAAGGTGCGCTACGTGCTGGCGTCCAGCGGGCACATCGCCGGCATCATCAACCCGCCCGGCGGCAAGGGCACCTATCGGACCAACGGCGCCGGAGAGCCCGGCGCGACCGCGCAGGCGTGGCGCGAGAAGGCCACCGCGCACAGCGGCAGCTGGTGGACGGACTGGACGGCGTGGCTGGCGGAACGGTCGGGTCGAAAGGGAAAGCCGCCGGCGCTGGGCAGCGCGACGCACCCGGCGCTCGCCGACGCGCCCGGAACCTATGTCCTGGAAAAATAAGCCCGCCCTGCTTCCCCGCGGGCGCGGACGGGTGGTCAGGACCAGGAGTTCATCGTCCCCCAGGCGATCAGGGCCGCCAGGAGCAGAAGAAAAAACCACGGGTTGACGACACCCGTGCGGCGGCTCCGGTCGACGACTTCGCCGTTCGGAGCCGTGGCGGACCCCCCTTCCGGCAGAAGCTTCACCAGACGATCCGCGGTTGCGACGGCATCCGGGGCTTCGGGTTGTTGCGCGGGAAGCCGGCGGAGGATGACGGTCAAAGCCGATGCCGCAGCGTCCTTCGGCAGCGCCGCCAGGCGGGCCGCCTCGGCCCAGGGATCGATGCCGAGCCGCGCGAGCGCAGAGAGAACGCTGAGGCGGCTTCCGTTCTCCTCGTCCCACAGCGGGGCGCACAGGAACTCGTTCAAATCGGATTGGTGCAGGGTGTATTCGGGACGCAACGGCATATCGACCTCCCACGATATTTTATGTTCTTCACCTGTAAATGGCGATCAATTGGAAAAAATCAGCGGCGCATCGGCAGGATTCGCCGAATGATGGATTTTTGAAGAAGACTTTCCGCCAGGATCTTTTGCAAGGTTCGTTTTCCTGAGCGGGTGTCGCGGCGTTTGTTTTTCCAGCGGTCGAACGTTCAAGGCGCCGCATCGTCCTCCGCCCCAATATCCGTCAATCGGTTGGCGGGGCCTCGTCGCGGTGCTGGCGCAGTTCCGGCGCCCCGCGCCAGGGCTCGCCGTGCCGCCGTTCATAGACGCCGCCCTCGCCCGCGACGCGAACCCCCTGGACGACGGCCCGCACCCTGTCGTCCGAGGAGCCGAAACTGCGCAGGGCGTAGTCCATCAGCCCGAAGGCGAGTTCGCGCTCCCCCATGATCGCCAGCCCCACGCCTTGCCTTTCCAGGTGGGCGACCTCCGCATCGCTGTGGGTCCGCACCGCCGTGTCGATGGAGGGGTTGATCTGGCGCGCGAGATCAAGGACGCGCCGCGTCTGATAGCCCTGAGGTTCGGCGACGACGATCAGCCGCGCCCGCCGGGTGCCGGCGGCCTCCAGAACGCCCGGCGTCGTCGCGTCCCCGTAGACCGCCGGCACGCCGCGTTTGCGCAACGCCTCGACCCGCCGACGGTTCTGGTCGATGACCACGACGGGCAGATTCTGGCTGTTCAAGCCCTTGCCGACGACGCTGCCGACCCGACCGTAACCGACGATGACCGCATGGTCCTGCGGACCTTCGTGGGGCTGAGGCAGCACTGACAGGCTGTCGTTTCTCTGGCGTTCGAGCCGGCCCAGCATGCCCGGTCGGCCGCGCAGCCAGCCGGAGAGCCGGTCGAGGCCGGCGAACACCAGCGGATTGAGCGTGATCGAGAGCAGCGCGCCGGCGAGGATTAAGTCGCGTCCCTCCGGCGGCAGCAGCCCGAGCGTCACCCCGAGCCCGGCCAGGATGAACGAGAATTCGCCGACCTGCGCCAGACTGGCCGACACGGTGAGCGCGGTCGAGGCCGGATAGCCGAACGCCGTCACGATGCCGAACGCCGCCAGCGTTTTGCCGAGGACGATGACCAGGACGACGGCGAGCACGGCAAGCGGCTCGTGGAACAGGATCATCGGGTCGAACAGCATGCCGACCGAGACGAAGAACAGCACCGCGAAGGCGTCCTGAAGCGGCAACGCGTCGGCCGCGGCCTGATGGCTGAAGTCGCTCTCGCTCAGGACGACGCCGGCGAAAAAGGCCCCGAGAGCGAACGAGACGCCGAACAGCTCGGCCGAGCCGTAGGCGATGCCGAGCGCGGTCGCGAGCACCGAGAGCGTGAACAGCTCGCGCGAGCCGGTCCGGGCGACCTGCATCAGAAGCCACGGGATCGCGCGCGTTCCGACCACCAGCACGAGGGCCAGGAACACCCCGACCTTGCCCAGCGTCAGCGCCAGGGACACCACCAGGGCGCCGCCGCCGGTTTCGCCCGCCGCGCCGTGCGGCGTCCCGCCGAGCACGCCCGCCAGGGCCGGCAAGAGCACCAGCGCCAGCACCATGGCGAGATCCTCGACGATGAGCCAGCCGACGGCGATCCGTCCGTTCGCCGTGTCGAGGATGTTGCGCTCCTCAAGGGCGCGCAGCAGCACCACGGTGCTGGCGACCGAGAGCGCCAACCCGAACACCAGACCCGCGCCGAACGTCCAGCCCCAGATGTGCGCGACGCCGATGCCGAGCGCCGTCGCCATGACGATCTGGCCGAGGGCACCGGGGATCGCGATGGCGCGGACGGCAAGCAGATCCTTGATCGAGAAATGGAGGCCGACACCGAACATCAGGAGAATGACGCCGATCTCGGCAAGCTGGGATGCCAGCCCCTCGTCGGCAACGAAGCCGGGCGTGAAGGGTCCGGCCGCGACTCCGGCCAGCAGATAGCCGACGAGGGGAGGCAGCCTGAGCTTGCTGGCGAGAAGGCCGCCGAGGAAGGCGAGAACCAGGCCCGCGACGATGGTGGCGATGAACGTCGTCTCGTGCGGCATGACGATCCTTGTCCGGTCCCGGGCGGGAGGATCCCGCGATGGGGGCCGGCTCCGTCAGATATGGTGGTTGTTCGGCGACCGGACGGTGCGATCCAGGGCCCAACTGACGGCAACTGTTCGTCTGCGCCGTCGCCTGTGCCGTCGCGCGTCCCCATGTCCATTGGATGATGATGGAATATGGGCTTCGCTTCGATTTCGATGGCTGGATGGTCATCGACACCACGGTGGTGAACGGCGAACTGGCCGGTGAGGCGGTTTGGCGTGGCTTGTCCTTCGCGGAGGCGGAGTATCTGGCGGAGTGTCTGACGCGGTATGTGACCGATCTTTACGCCAGTCGGAACTGAAGGCGCCGGGTCATGGGCAAACTGTGGGGGCAAACTGTGGGGGCAAACGTGTGAGGACAGGCGCGACCCCTCGCAAGATGGTGGATGGAGCGCCACCTGAGGGAGGGTTGTGGCTCGAACGATGCCCTTGAGGACACCATGAAGCCCGCCGTTATTGCTTTTCTTTTCGCGTTTGCCGGTGTTGCGGCCTCCGCCGCAGCCGGTGAGCGCAATCCCACGCACCTCTTCGATCCGGGCAATCACGTCGACGCCGCCGGTGTCGTCCGCGACCGTGGTGGTCGGCCCGTCGGGCGTATCGAGGCGGATGCCGAGGGAAGCCACATGTTGCGTGACCAGGCCGGGCGCCACATCGGCAGCGTCGAACGTGGCTTCGCCGAGGGCGAACTGGTTGTCCGGGACAGCGAAGGCCGTCGCCAGGGCACGCTCGAACGCCGGCAGTGACACGAAGGCTCCAGCTTCGGAGCCGCCACCAGCCGATCATCGGATCAGTAGAACACCCCATCGTCCAGATCCTGTCCGAACGGTCCGAACCAGGCGGCGGGGAGTGATGACCGGTAGGCCCGGCAGGCCCGGGTCGGCATATAGGTCACGGTGATGTTGGGGAATTGGACCGTGCCGCCCCTGACGACAGGCGCCTCGACGACGTCCGTCATTCTGAAATCGTCCGGGCGACGCGTGACGTGGGCAACGCACCGTTCGAAGGCTTCCCTTCTCCACAATATTCCAGAAAATCCCGATTGGCTCGGGTTTCTGCCCGCTCCATGGCGTCGTGCCATGGCAAGGCCATCACATCACCGCCAATTCATCAAAGATGCTTCAATTGTTTTCAGGAGGAATATTTTGTGTTTTCCTGGAAACTTGGTCGGAGCGTCCCATATTCATTTGCACTCTTTCAGGTGCGCGCCAGGAGATTGCCGGCGGATCCGGCGGAGGCACGCCTGTTTGGAGACGTTCACGGGATCGCGTCCAGTCTCAGACGTCTTTGGAGACTGTCCAGCAACGGCCCGTCAGAGCTGAGGATCGCCGTCAAGGAAACAAGGACAGGAGCCGCTCGTGATTGTCCGGGCGTGCGGATTCGCTGGCCGAAGCGGAGCATCGGCATGCATGAAAAAACAAGACTTGCGTTCTTCGTCATTGAAACCCAGGCCGGCTGGGTCGTGCGGGCCGACGGGTTTATCTATCCCATGTGCGGCAGTTTCGCCGATGCGGTCGTCCGTGCGACACGGGAGGCTCAGGCGGCCGGGCTTCTCGGCTTTGCCAGCGTCGTGCTGACACGACCGACTCTGGACCGTCCGTACGAAATCCAATGGACCTATGGCCGCGACGCCTGTCCGCCAACCGCCAGGGAGGAGTTCCGCCATGCCGTGCCGCATCGTCGAAGCGATGCCCGCCACTGAGGTCGTGATCCCGCCCCCCTCGGCCGCGGTTCACGCCGCCGCGGTGGCGATGAAGGACCGGCGCCGGTGCGTGGCGCGCGACTGACCCGATACACGGAGACCGGTCGCGCGCGTGCTTCCCGACCCCATCCACACACCGGGAAGCGCCATGCCGAGGCGTTTCCATAGTCCCGGCGACCACGCAAGCACATCGGCGGAGCAGGAGGGGTGAGGCATGGGGCAAGCGCACTATCTCGTCGCGCAACGTGGAACCGGCTGGTTCATCCTCCTGGAAAAGAACCGGTATGGCCCCTTCCCGAGCGGGCGGAGCGGTGCCCTGACCGCCGCCGTACAGGCCGCGCATCAAGCCGGCAAGGATGGGCATGACGCCCTCGTGTCGCTGCGCGCCGTAGACGGAACCGAGCGGACCGTCTGGTCCTTCGGGACCGATGGCTACCCTCCGCGCTGGGTCGAACGGTTGCGCATCGTGGCGCCGATGCCACGTCCCAAACGGCTGCGCCCGGCAATGCTTGCGCCGAGGCGGCCCGAACCAGGAGAGGTTCCATGATCGACCGCGAACTTCTGGAGCGCTATCAGGCGGCGTTCGGCTGCACCTTCGATGTCGCGCTCTGGGTCAGACGGCCGGGCGATGGCGTGAACGACCTGATGCGCGTCGCGCTCGCCGGATACGGACCGCCGGTGACCGACGAGCGCATCGCATCCCGATTGCGTGAGCGGCTTGTGTCTCCGGAAGGTCGGTAGTGGCCTTCCATCCCGCCGTGCCAACGGCGTGGACCGGAGATGCCGGCCCACTTGTCCGCGATGCCTGAGTGAGGAACCCATGGGGTGCCGATCGCGCATTCTCTCTCTCCTGGCACGTGTCCGGTGTTCGGGAAAGGCGCAAGCCTCCGGTATCGACGGGAGGGGAGTTCGCCGCGTGATGCCGCCACTTTCATGCTTTCGATCATGAACAGATTTCAGGCAAATCTGCCCGGCACACCGGAGCGTTCCGATGCGGAGCGGAAGGTGGACGCTGTGCGGGCGCTGGGAGGAATCTTTGTCCAGGCGGTCGCCGTGACACGGGTGCCGATGATCGTGGCCGACGCGATGCTGCCCGGCACCCCGGTGATCTTCGCGAACGACGCCTTTCTGACCATGTCCGGCTACAGCAGGGACGAGATCCTCGGCCAGGAGCCGCACTTCCTGGACGGGCCGGAGACCAGCCCGGCGGTGATCCAGCAATTCAGCAAGGCCATCGCCGAACAGCGCGACGAAACCTTGCAGATCCTGCAGTACCGCAAGGACGGCAGCACACTGTGGGCAACCCTGTTCGTCAGCCCGTGGGCCGACGAGAATGGACGGATGGTCCACCACTTTCTGTCCTTTCTGGACATCACCCGGCACCATGAAGCCGAAGATGATCTGCGACAACTCACCCTGGATCTGGAACGGCGCGTGGCCGAGCGGACGCAGGCTTTGACGGCGGCCAACGCGCACCTGTCCCGTCTTTTGGCGGAGAACGAGGTGCTGCTCCGCGAAGTGGACCACCGGGCCAAGAACAGCTTGGCCGTTGCCTCGTCGCTGTTGATCACCCAAGCGTACCAGCAGGCGGACCCGGCGGTCAGGGCGCTCTTTCTGGAAACCCAGGAACGCCTGGGGGCAATGGCGCACGCGCACAACCTGCTCAGCAAATCCCACGATCCCCGTCGGATCGGCCTCGCGCCGTATTTGCGGGACCTGTGCACATCCCTGATGGCGTCAACCGGCAGCGGCGCCGGCAACCGGATCGAGGTGCAGGCGGACGACGGCATTCACATTCTGGCCGACCGCGCCATCGCGCTGGGCCTGATCGTGAACGAACTGATCACCAACGCGGTGAAGCACGCGTTTGCGCCCGATCTGGCGGGCCGCATCGAGGTGGCGGCCCGGCGATCGCACGCGGATCGCGTGAGTCTGCGTGTCCGCGACAATGGAATGGGCATGTCCGTCGGCCGGGAAGGGGCCCTCGGCTATGCAATCATGCAATCCCTTGTCGAACAGATCGACGGCGACATGGATGTGGGCCACGACGGCGGCGTCGCCGTCACGGTCACGTTTCCCGCTTGACGTCCCGCTGCGTGACCGGGCTCGAAAAACGCCCGCCCTTCAGTGGAGGTGGGCGCGGCGGGCATGGCTTTGTCGAGTTCTTGGCTCAATGGAACGCGCTGCGCAGGCCCCCAAAGGAGAAGAAGACCAGGAGAGGAGCGAAGCCGATGGCGTAAGGCCAAAGCTCAAGCTAAGCTAAGGGTAAACATCTTTATCGATGTGTAGACTTTCTTGTCAATGTGAAAGCATTTTCACCCGACTACAACAGACCGGTTTATGTCACGGAAATCAGCACCGTTAGTAAAATCTTTACCATGATTCTTATTTTTCCGTTAAGCGGGGCACCTCAACCTTTGGGCTAAGACGTTGGTCTAGAGTTCCATGAGGTCCGAGATGGCTGCCGAAACTACCGAACTGATGGACGTCACCTTCACGGTGAACGCCTGGGGCGCACCCGCCGGCGGAAAGTGGCCGCATTTCGTGCTGCGGCTTGATGGGGTTGAGATCGGGCAGGCGACCGTCGCGTCGGCGTCGCTGGGCCGTTACACCTTCAACGCCCGCGTTCCGGCCGACAAGGCCCACAAGCTTCAGCTTCAGTACGACAACGACGGCTCCGTGAACGGGGAGGACCGCAACCTCTTCGTCAAATCCTTCGAGGTGAACGGGAAACCGATCCTCAGCATCGACCCGCTGGTCACCTACGACACCGGCGACATCGATGGCAAGAACGTCATCGCCGGGCAGACCGAGATGTACTGGCGAGGCGCGCTGAACGCCGATCTGCCCAAGACGCTGTTCGCCAGCGCGCAGGAGCCGGAGCCCGAGGCGCCGGCCACCATGACGACCGAGATCGTCGTGAAGGCCTGGGGCGCCGCCGCCAACGGCACGCCGCCCCACTTCAAGCTGCTGGTGGACGACAAGGTGGTCGGCGACGCCTGGGTCAGCGCGACCAGCCCGACCGGCTACACCTTCAAGGTCGATGTGGACCCCAACGAGGCCCACAAGATCCAGATCCATTACGACAACGACGCCACGGTCAACGGCCAGGACCGCAACCTGTTCGTCCAGGGCATCACCATCGACGGGCAGGAGATCAAATCGACCGATCCGCTGGCCTCCTACGACAAGGGGCCGGTGGACGGCAAGTTCGTGGTCGCCGGCCAGGAAGGGCTGTTCTGGGGCGGCGCGCTCACCTTCGGCGTGCCGGAGGAGTATTTCGACGGCCCCTACGTCCCGCCGCCGCCCCCGCCGCCGCCGGTCAAGCTGACGCCGACGGACATCGTCGTCAACGCCTGGGGCCAGTCGGCCGGCGGCGTGGCGCCGCACTTCAAGCTGCTGGTCGACGGCAAGGTGGTCGGCGAGGGCCGCGCCACCTCCAGCGACCCGCAGCCCTTCCGCTTCACCGTCGATCTGGACGCCAAGGAAGCCCACAAGATCCAGATCCACTACGACAACGATTCCGTGGTCAACGGCCAGGACCGCAACCTGTACGTCAAGTCGGTGTCGATCAACGGCCACACGGTCGCGGCGACCGACTCCATCGTCACCTATGACAAGGGAGCGGTGGACGGAAAGGACGTGGTGAAGGGTCAGGAGGGGCTGTTCTGGGGCGGCGCTCTGAACGTGGACGCCCCGGCGTCGCTGTTCCAGCCCGCGGCCGAGCCGCCCCCGCCGCCGCCGACCGGTCCGGCCTTCTACGTCGCGGCCAACGGCAAGGACACCTGGTCGGGCAAGCTGTCCGCGCCGAACGCCGACGGCACCGACGGCCCCTTCGCCTCGCTGGAGCGCGCCCGCGACGCCATGCGCGACAGCGACGTCGACACCACTTATGTGCGCGAGGGCACCTACCGCCTGACCAAGACGCTGGAGCTGACCGGCGCCGACAACGGCCACAGCTTCCGCAACTATCCCGGCGAGACGCCGGTGCTGAACGGGGCGGAGAAGGTCACCAACTTCGTCAGCGAGGGCAACGGGATCTACTCCGCGAAGCTGTCGCAGGCCACCGACCTCGACCTGACCATCGGCGGGGTGCGCCAGACGCTGGCCAGCAAGGGCATCGTCGACGCCGACAACCCGACCACCACCGGCTGGTACTTCGCCGATGCGGCCAACGGCGGCCCCAGCGGCTGGTCGGTGCGCTACCACACCGGCGACATGTCGTCGGGCGACATCGTCGCCGGCATGAAGATCCAGCTGATGGACGCCGAGCGGCTGTCCGACACGCTGACCGAGATCGCCAGCGTCAACGACGCCACCCGCACCATCACGCTGAAGAACGGCACCTCGCTGCCCTTCGCCGAGGGGACGACCTACAAGCTGCTGAACAACCCGTCCTTCGTCGACCAGGCGGGCGAGTTCGCGTGGCGCGCCTCGGACAAGTCGCTGGTGTTCAAGCCGGAGCATCCCGCCACCCTGGCGCAGGACGGCGTCGAGGTGGCGCGGCTGGGCACGCTGATCCGCCTGAACGGCAGCAGCGACGTGACCATCGAGGGGCTGGGCTTCACCAACACCACCACCTGGGGCTACGCGGTGGAGCTGAAGGGGGCGTCGGGCAACAGCATCGGCAACAACAGCTTCCTCAACGTCGGCACGGCGATCAAGCTGACCGCGGCCTCCTCCAACAACCTGGTGGGCGGCAACACGCTGGACCATCTGGCGGTCAACGGCATCGAGCTGGACGGGCGCAGCAACGGCAACACCATCTACGCCAACGACATCTCCCATGTCGGGGAGGTCCGGAAGGGCGTCGCCGGGATCATCGGCACCGGGGTGGACAACAACCTGATCGCCCACAACGACGTCGACTCCAGCGCGCGTTACGGCATCTCGCTGAAGAACTGGGACTCCAGCAACATCAACCACAACAACGTCATCGAGTACAACCGCGTCACCAACACCAACCTGGAGACGGCGGACGGCGGCGGCATCGAGGTGCTGGGCCGGTCCAGCGTCGACACCGGCACGATCATCCGCGGCAACTGGGTGGAGCATGTCGGCGGGCTGGCCACCAGCAACACCGACCAGTGGCTGACCAACCACAAGGGCTTCGGCATCTATCTGGACGACATGGCCGGCGGCGTCACGGTGACCGGCAACTTCCTGAAGGACACCGGGCTGGCCGGGGTGCACATTCACGGCGGCGACAACAACCTCGTCACCAACAACTTCTCGATCATCGCCAGCAACGCGGAGGAGTTCATCCGCGTCGGCTGGGCGCCCAAGCACGGCGACCCTGGCCTGCCGCGCAACAACACCATCACCGGCAACGTCATCAGCGGGACCCTTCCGCTGGACGACTACATGGAACTGCTGACCGCCGGCAACCCGGTGATCGACGGCAACCTCGTCTACAACGTGCCGCGCTACGGCGACAACGACGTGACGGGCAAGCCGTTGTTCAACAACCCCTATTGGGGCGACTACTCGCTCCAGGCGAACTCCCCGGCGCTGGCCATGGGCATCCATGACCTGGACTGGGCGATGATCGGCCAGAGCGGCTACACGGCGTCCGACGGGATGCCGCACTTCTGGGACGCCTGATCCCCGGCACGGACCTGGGAAAGCGGGATCAAAAGCGGGCGGAGGCTTGTTCTTCCGGGATAGGTCCCCGGGGAAGGAGGCTCCGCCCGTGCTCCCGCGTCCACACGCCTTGCGGCGGTCCGCCGTCCTCCTTCTGCTCGCCGCGACCGGGGGGCTGGCGGGGTGCGCCGATCCCCGGGCCGACGTCGCGCTGGCCGCCCAGAGCGCGCTGGTCGGCATGCCCAAGGGAACGCTGCTCTCCTGCGCCGGGGTCCCGCACCGGCAGGCGGCAAGCGGCGCCCTGGAGTTCTTCACCTACCGCGCGGGCTCCATCGATTACTACGCCCCACCACCACCGCCGGTGGGCTACGGATGGGGGTATCCGTGGGGCTATCCCGGCTGGCGCCATCGCGGGCTCGACTACGACCCGTGGGACTACTATCCTCCGCGGGCTGGCGACGTGGTGGACAACCGGTGCGAAGCGACCTTCACCTTGAGGAACGGGGCCGTCGAGCAGCTGGTCTACCGGGCGTCGTCGCTGGGCGCCTGCGCCGCGGTCGTGCAGAATTGCATGGCGCTCGTGCCGCAGAGCCTTCCGCCCAGACCCACACCCTCAGGATAGAGCCGGCAGAGGCATCCACCGTGACACCATTGAGGAAGACGCCGGCGATGAAGGCACCGTTCCGCTCGGCCCTGCTGGCCCTGTGCGCGCTCTCTTGTCTGGCGGGGCCGCCCGCCGCGGCGCAGGATGCGCAGAGCGAGACGAAGCCGAAGTTCGGTCCGGACGCCGTGCCGATGACCGAGGACCGCGGCTATCTGCGCAACGCCGGGGCGCCGGACTTCTGGGCGATGATGCCCTACTACACGGCCCAGCAGACCGGCAGCGCCTGCTCGGTCGCCAGCGTGGCGATGATGATCAACGCGTTGCGCGGCCTGCCGCCGCTCTCGTCCAACCGGCTGGTCACCCAGGCGCGGGTGCTGAACGAGGTGGACGACGACGGCTGGAAGGCGGCCACCGCGGAGAACGGGGACGGCGTGTCCTTCGCCGATTTCGCCGGGCTGGTCCAGAAGTCGGTGGACGCCTTCGGCCTGGACGCCACGGTGGAGGTCTTCCGGCCGAAGGACACCTCGCCGGAGACGCTGGGCGCGCTGCGGCGCATCCTGGACGAGAATGAGCGCGATGACAGCGACATCATCCTGCTGGCCTACGACCAGGGCACGCTGACCGGCGACGCCACGGTGGGCCACATCGCACCGCTCGGCGCCTACGACGCGGAGACCCACCGGGTGCTGGTCATGGACGTGGACCGGCTGTGGTACGTGCCCTACTGGTCCAGCGACGAGAAGCTGCTGGAGGCGATGGTGAAGCCCGACCGCTCCGACCCCACCGGCAGCGGCCTGATCCATGTGCGCCTGAAGGATGCCCGGCCGAAGGGGCGGACAGCGGGATAACAGCGTTGACTCATGTTGCGTCGCAGCGCGACCCGTTGTCGCATTCCGCGGCCAGACATCAACCTCAGTGTAGCTAATAATTAACCTCCCAACGGTTAATTTCGAAGGATTTTGAGCGAATCTTTCGTCATTTCGCGCGCCAAGAAATTTAATTTCGCTTCTTGCCGCCATGCGTCCAGGGTATTGCTGCGATGCGCAATGCCTGGGTTTCAAGAAGAAGCGATAAAAAACATGTCCGACGAGATTTACGAGCGGGTGCTGTCCAACCCGAAGTTCGCCGCGATGACGGCGAGCCGCGCGCGCTTCAGCTGGCGGCTGGCGCTGATCGTCCTGGCGGTCTACTACGCCTTCGTGTTCGCCTCGGCGCTGGCGCCCGAGCTGATGGCGCGCCCGCTGGCCGAGGGCATGACCTTCCCGGTCGGGCTGGCCGCCGGCATCGTCATCACCGTCTTCTGCTCGCTGATGACCGGCGTCTACGTGCTGCGCGCCAACAACCGCTATGACGCGATGAACCGCGATCTGCTGAACGAGGTGGGCCGATGAGCGCCGCGCGTCGTCCCGCTTCCGCCTGCGCCGCGCTGCTGCCGGCGCTGGTCGCGGGGACCGCCCAGGCCGCCGCCATCGACGGCGCGGTGGAGCGCCAGCCGGTCAACGTGACGGCCATCGCCATGTTCCTGCTGTTCGTCGCGGGCACGCTGGGCATCACCTATTGGGCGTCGAAGCGCACCCGCTCGGCGTCGGACTTCTACACCGCGGGCGGCGGCATCAGCGGCTTCCAGAACGGGCTGGCCATCGCGGGCGACTACATGTCGGCGGCGGCCTTCCTCGGCCTGTCGGGCATGGTCTTCGCCAAGGGCTTCGACGGGGTGATCTACACCATCGGCTTCCTGGTCGGCTGGCCGCTGATGCTGTTCCTGATCGCCGAGCGGCTGCGCAACCTCGGCCGCTTCACCTTCGCCGACGTGGCCTCCTACCGGCTGGGGCAGACGCCGATCCGCTCGCTGGCGGCGGTCGGGTCGCTGACCGTGGTCTGCTTCTACCTGATCGCGCAGATGGTCGGGGCGGGCAAGCTGATCCAGCTCCTGTTCGGGCTGGACTACACCTACGCCGTGGTGATGGTCGGCGTGCTGATGATCCTGTACGTCACCTTCGGCGGCATGCTCGCCACGACCTGGGTGCAGATCATCAAGGCGGTGATGCTGCTCGGCGGCTGCACCGTGCTGGTCGGGCTGGCGCTGGCGCAGTTCGGCTTCAACCCGGAGCGGCTGCTCCAGCAGGCCGTCGCCGCCCACGCCGCGAACGCCGCCATCCTGCGCCCCAGCGCCGCCATGGCCGACCCCATCGCCGCGGTGTCGCTCAGCCTCGCCCTGATGTGCGGACCGGCGGGCCTGCCGCACATCCTGATGCGCTTCTTCACCGTTCCCGACGCCAAGGAGGCGCGCAAGTCGGTCGTCTACGCCACCGGCTTCATCGGCTATTTCTTCATCCTGACGGTGACCATCGGCTTCCTCGCCATCGTCATCGTCGGCACCAACCCGGCCTATCTGGATGCGGCGGGCAAGATCCTGGGCGGCGGCAACATGGCGGCCATCCACCTGTCCAAGGCCATCGGCGGCAACATCTTCCTGGGCTTCATCTCGGCGGTCGCCTTCGCCACCATCCTGGCGGTGGTCGCCGGCCTGACGCTGGCCGGCGCGTCGGCGGTCAGCCACGACCTCTACGCCCGCGTCCTCAAGAAGGGCAACGCCACCGAGGCGTCGGAGATGCGCGTGTCGCGCCTCGCCACGCTGGCGCTGGGCGTCATCGCCATCACGCTGGGCCTGCTGTTCGAGAACCAGAACATCGCCTTCATGGTCGGGCTCGCCTTCGGTCTGGCGGCGTCCGTCAACTTCCCGGTGCTGATCCTGTCGATCTTCTGGAAGGGGCTGACCACGCGCGGCGCCTTCGTCGGCGGCTTCGCCGGTCTGGTGAGCTGCGTCGCCTTCGTGGTGCTGGGGCCGACCGTGTGGGTCAGCGTCTTCAAGTTCCCGGCGCCGATCTTCCCCTACGAGCATCCGGCGCTGTTCTCGATGGTCATCGCCTTCGCGACGACCTGGCTCTTCTCGGTCACCGACCGCAGCGCGCGGGCGGCGGCGGAGGCGAAGGCCTACGAGTACCAGTACATCCGGTCGGAAACCGGCCTGGGGGCGGCCGGCGCGGTCTCGCACTGACCGCGTGACCGGAGGAGCGGCCCCTCCCCATTCCGGGACGGGACGGGGAGGGGCCGCGCTTTCCTCAGCGGCGCTGCGCCGACTGGGAGTAGACGTAGGAATCGAAGCTGTTCTCGGCGACGCGGAACCACAGCCGCTCCTCGTCGCGGAAAGGCTTCCACGCCTCGTAGACCTTCTTGAAGCGCGGGTTCTTCGCCGACAGCTCGTCATACAGCTCGTTGGCGATCTTCTCGCAGGCCATCATGACGTCGCGCGGGAAGGCGCGGAGCTGTGCGCCGCCGGCGACCAGACGCTTCAGCGCCGCGGCGTTGACGGCGTCGTACTTGGCGATCATCCAGGTGTTGGCCTCCCAGCAGGCCTGCTCCAGGATCGTCCTGTAGGACTCCGGAAGCTGCTCCCAGGCGGTGATGTTGATCATCAGCGGGATCTGGGCGGAGCCTTCCCACCAGCCCGGCGAGTAGTAGTATTTGGCGACCTTGTGGAAGCCCAGCTTCTCGTCGTCGTAGGGGCCGACGAACTCCGCCGCGTCGATGGTCCCGCGCTCCAGCGCCGGGTAGATGTCGCCGCCGCCGATCTGCTGCGGGACGAGGCCCAGCTTGCCCATGATCTGCCCGGCCAGCCCGCCGACCCGCATCTTGAGGCCGCTCAGGTCCTCCACCGTCTTGATTTCCTTGCGGAACCAGCCGCCCATCTGGGCCGTCGTGTTGCCGGCGGGGATGTTGTAGATGTTGTGCTCCCGGAACAGCTCGCGCATCAGCTCCAGCCCGCCCCCGTGCATCATCCAGGAGATGTGCTGGCGCGTGTTCAGGCCGAAGGGCATGGCGGTGTCGAAGCAGAAGGTCGGGTCCTTGCCGATGTAGAAATAGGCGGCGGACTGGCCGCATTCGATCGTGCCGTTCTGCACGGCGTCCAGCACCTGGAGCGCCGGGACGATCTCGCCCGCCGCGAAGGTGCGGATCTGGAACTTGTTGTCGGTGGCGGCGGCGACCCGGCGGGCGATCAGCTCCGCTCCGCCGAAGATGGTGTCGAGGCTTTTCGGGTAACTCGACGCCATGCGCCACTTGATTTCGGGCTGGCCCTGCGCGATGGCCGGGGCGGCGACCACGGTGCTGGCGGCCAGCCCGACGCCGGCGCTGGCGAGGAAGGAACGACGTTTCATGGCGGGGGACTCTCCCTTCCCATTCTTTTCGATTATGGGAGGGATTCTGCATCGCCAGGGGACGCGCAACAAGAAAAAGGCGGAGCCTCGCAGCTCCGCCCGCTTCCGTTTTCCATGTTCTGGGCGTCACAGCGCGGGGCGAACCGCGCAGCAGCGTGATCGCACGTCCCGGAACCGCGCGCCGCCGTGGCGAGCGCTCGACCCGGCGAGGGTCAAGCGCGGGTCACTCGCGCATCAGCGTCGGCAGGTCCATGGCGACGCGGCCGATGTCTTCGCGGCGCAGGCCGCGGGAGGCCAAATCCGTCCTGCTCAGGGCCGACAGCTCGCGATAGACGATGTAGGCGGCGGAGGTTTCGAACCAGGCGCTCACGAACGCGCGGACGCCCTTGACGATCCCCGACAGAGCGCCGTCATGATCGGTGTGCGAAGCGGTGGTGTAAGCCATGGTGCATCTCCTCGTCTCTGATGGAGATGACTGTACACTGGCATGCCAAATACCAGATACGCTGACTGTGCAACGCAGCGAAGCAATAAAATTACAGCCGCCTCAAGCGTTTGCGCGGCGAATTGTCGGTATCGGCAATCTTTCGTGGGCTTTCCAAGAAGCCGTTGTGGGCGCAGGGCGGACCGCCGTCAGAGCGTTTTCCGCATGGCGCAACGCTGCGCGATGGGAAGCCCCGCCCGTCTCTCCGCGTCCAGAACGGCCTGTAGACGGGGACCGAGTTGCCGGTCATCCAGCGTGACGAAGCCAAGCCTTTGATAATAGGGTTCGTTCCACGGCACGGTCCGGAAGGTGGTCAAAGTCAGGCAGGGAAGGCCATGGTCGACGGCGTGGCGCTGGGCCGCGTCGATCAGTTGCCGGCCGAGGCCGCGCCCCTGCCGGTCCTGGTGGACGGCCACCTGCCAAATGTGAAGGGCATCGGGCATCACCGCCCCGTTCAGGAAAGCGGTGGGGCCATGCCCCGCCAACTCGGCGACGAACGCGACGCCATCGGCGATCAGAGCGCGATGCTGCTCCTCCGATTGAACGTCGTCGTCGGCGATCCATTCCAACCCCGCCCAGTGCCGGAAGATCGCGCCGGAGCTGCGCTCGATTCCTGGCAGGGCAGGGGCATCGCACGGGGTTGCCGGTCTTATGCGGATCATTGATGCCCACTCCCAAGGCATGGAGGTCCGAAATACAAAACGGGCGGAGCCTTTCTTCTTCATGTCCGTCTCCTTGCTTGACGGACTCCAACTCAGGGTGGAGGCGTTTCAGGGAAGCAGGTCATCAGCCACCTCGGTTCCCTGATCTCCATCGCCTCTGGGCGAAAGCCCACCCGGTCGGTCAGGCAATCCGGATGGTGCTTCTTGACGACGGGGCCGGTCAAGGCTGCCGCCAGCCACGGTCCTTGATGAATTTGTAAAGGGTCGTGCGCGACCGCCCGAGGATGCGGCTTGCCAGGCTGATGTTCCACCCGGTCATTTGAAGCACCCGGCGCACCTGGGCGTCATCGAGCGTACCATTGTTGGGGCCGGAGACCGTCGCCCTGGATTCCCACAGTTCGACTCCGGAGTTCCGTTCGTGATCGAACAGGATGTGTGCGACGGTGGCCAAGCTGTAAAAGCCGTTCCTTGCCACGCCGAACGCCTCGATGTTTTTCACCGCGTCATGCAAATCCCGGATGTTCCCCGGCCACGCCTGCATCTGGAGGAATTCCAGCACCTCGTCGTCGAAGGTCGGGCAGGGAAAGGAGTAGCTGCCCTGCGCCTCCTGCGCCTCCTTAAGAAAATGAAGGGCCAGTTCCCGGATGTCCTCGCGGCGTGCCCGCAGAGGTGGAACATGCAGACGCCAGCGGCGCATACGAAACCAGAGATCCCGCCGGAACTGCCCGGAGATGGTCAGCGCTTCCAGATCGTGGTTGGTCGTCAGAATGAGACGGACGTCGGATTTCAACAATCTTCCAGGCTCACCCAGGCGATAGTATCCGCCATCGTCCATAAAGCGCAGCAACCCCGCCTGCGCGCGCAGTGGAAGACAATCGACGTCGTCCAGCACCAGCGTACCGCCGTCGGCTTTTCCCAGCAGCCCCTGCTGGTCCGTTTGGGACGACGTGTAGGCATCGCGCGTGTGTCCGAACAGGGTCGCTTCCAGCGTGCCCAGATCGAACTCCCCGCATCCCTGGCGCAGAAAGGGGCCGGACCGCCGGGGCGATGCGGCATGGATCTCCTCGCCAAGGCGCGACTTTCCGGTTCCGCTTTCTCCCGTAATCAGGACCGCCCCGGGACGGGTGGCCACGACTTGGGCTTGATGGAGAAGCCGGCGCATGACGTCGGAAGCTGCCACCCAGGGCACCCCGGCTCCGGGCTGCGCGTTCGTGTTCGCATTCGCAGCGGCGGCGCCGGACTCGGAATGGATGGCTGGTTGCGGCACCGCCCTCTCCCCTTGCTTCTCAAAGGATAGGCCAGCCCATTCTGGGCGTGAAAATTATATACCACCTTTCTCATAGGTTTGTGGAGGATTTTCTTCAAAATTGATGATCGTAAATCCAGTTCATACGCTTGGTGAATGCTTATGCATGCAAGGAGCGGTCGATCCAATCCTTTGTCTTCACTTGAGGAATGACGACCAATGCAATCATGGTGCGATGATCCGAATCAGAACGAGCCTGCTTCCTCCAGAATGAAGGCCTGCTCGCGTGAGCGCACCTCCTCGCTCATCAGCACCATCGCCTTCAGCTTGCAGCGAACCATGCGGGCCGAGATGTGAGACCCCCGAAACAGACTGCCGATCTGGGTTTCGATCGTCGGCAGGTCGTACTGTCCATCACGAATGAATTCCAGCTTGGTCAATTTTTCGTAGAGATGCCTCTCTGTCTCATTCCCCAGCAGGGATTCGAGTATCTCCATGCCGAAATCGGCCGGAATCTGCGGAACGGAATCGGGGCCATTGTAGAATTTGCTGAGCTTTTCCTGAGATTCCGCCGTGATGGCATTTCCCCCGCCGCTGAAATAGTCGCTGCTTTTCATCCAGAGAAGGACCTGACGGGGTTGGCAACCGCAGATCATGCAATATTGCGGCAGTTTTTCCGGCGGCCTTCCTATGAAATGACTCATCAGGCCCACCCGCGTGAGTTCTTGGAACCTGTTGTCCTCGCACCGCCCCAGCAGGGTGAGGCAGACCGGACAATCGTTGACATGCCTGAGCAGCTGGTCGAACGGCAGCAGCGGCACATGCCCGCCGCCCACGCAAGCCCGGCAGTCGCCATGGTCGTATTCGGCGGCGGTGCTCCAGGGTCGCGCCCCGGCGTCGCAGGAGAACAGGTTCCGGCAGAATCCCGGACGCACCAGACCCTCCGCTGCGTACGGGTGATGCTTCTCCCTGTTGCGCAACATCAGGTTGGTGCAGCGTGGGCAGCGCGGTGCACCGATCGGGCTCGGCATGGGCCGTAGCAGGGTGCCGTCGCTGGACGAGCAATAGGGGCACGGCTGCAGCAAACGCAGGCATCGGCGGCAGGCGACCGGCTTGCCGGTCGATGCCTGCTCGGCTTCCGCCACCGGAACGGGATAGCCGCAGTGGAAACAGCTGAACCGGGTCTGAGGCACGCCCTGCTCCGCGCTGAACATTCCCTTGGTGCGATGGACATGGTCCAGCCATTTCCGGCTGTCTTCCTTCATCTCAAGGGCAGGAAACAGCAGATGGTCCGGCGCGTCCGCGCTTGGACAGCGGATCTCGGGAAGATGATGCTCCTCGATAAGGCGGTCGAACTCGTGCCGCTCGCTGCCGGAGACACCGTCATAAAAAAAGCGTCTGAGGGCGCCGGGAACCCGGGTTCTTTTTTGGGGTGGCAGCCGGTGGGAAACGCATCCCGGGCAATCGAACGGGTCGCGGTCATGGCGGATTTGGACCTGCGACAGCGGACGGCGTCCCGCGGCATAGTCGTCCAGGCATTGCGGACAGTTCGTTTCGCGCATGGAAATCGGACGCTGGCCGTGCGCAGCCTCCTTGCAGAACCACCAATAGGTCTTCAATTCGCCTTTGCATTCGGGACATTGGCGGACCATGGGGCGTCCATTCGTCCCAAAGGCGCCGGACGGAAACCGGCTGGTCAGGTCGTCAACCTCGCACGACGGATTGCCGCAGCGGTTCAGGATCGGGCCGCCGCAGCCCGGACAGATCAACGCGTCCCGGTCCGGCAGGCGGGACAGATCGAAGGTGCAGCCCCTGTTTCCGCACAGCACCGCATCGGGTGACAGTTCGTCCGGGATCAGGTTTTCCAGCGCCTCGCCTCCCCGTTGGAAATGGTACAGCGAGCGGAACCGGTCATCGGACTCCCGATAGCGGCGGTGGTAGCGCTGGATGCCGGAAATCTCTGCGCCGGGGCGGTACAGCTCCTCGTAATAGATGATCGGGACCGGGCTCGCCTCTTCAGTGAAGGTGGGCGTGATGTTCAGGACCTTCTGTGCCGCCGTCTTCAAGCGGTTCATAAGGGCGTTGCGGTCCGACTCCCCCCGCGCCAGAGACAGGGAGCGGCTGATCTGGGGCTTGCCGATGACCAGCTTGGCCTGCTGTATGGTCGGAGCCACGGAGCCTTTGCTGAACACCGCGCTGCGGCAGCGCGCAATCAGCTCCTCCAGCCCTTTGTCGCCGTTCAGCCGTGCGATGATGAACGCTTCCTGCTCGGACCAGAAACGGACGAACCCATTGGCATACAGCCGGGCAAGCGCCTTGAGGTGCTCGAATTCCGTCTTGTCCCGGATCGCGTCCATCCGATGGCCGGCACCGCCCGGGCGCAGGAAATGGCGGTCGAGCAATTCCGCCAGCACATGCACCAGCGGAGATGTGGGAGCGTCTTGCGGGTCCTGCCTGTGCTTCGTTGCGGCGACGACGTCTTTCATCAACGCCTTCCAGACGGCGCGACGCGACGCGCTGTCCTGGAAATGGGTGCGCACCTTCCATTCTTCCCGCAGCGCATCCCGGACGAACAGCTGGTTGAGATCGCCGAGCAGCGCCTCGATCCGATCGGGAAGACTGTCGTTCAGAAGCGCGTGCAACGAGTCCGGCAGGGGCGCGATCATCCGGTCGAAACGTTCGGCATGCCGGTTGATCTGGATGAACGGGTCGCGGAGGACCTGAACCCCATAGGTGCGGAGGTCGTCCCCGCGGTCGGTCAGCAGACGGTGGTTGCGATCATGGACCTCCAGAACCCGGCGGATGTCCCCGGCCAGCCGTTCCCGGTTCCGGTAGAGATACTGTTCGACCCGCCCGGACCAGCTGGCCGGGTCCAGCACCTGCCGCGCGGCGTCGGCCAGGCCGGCGTCGAGCCTTTCGCGGAATGTGCCCATGATGATGTGCAGCGGCCCGCTGCCGTAGGTCTCCTGGTGGTGGATAAGAGCCGCGTCGCGGCCCTCGTTGACGATGCCCAGCGCGATGCGCATCTGGATCAGCGACGGCGGCGCCGTGAGGGTGACGGCGTCGCAATCGTCCGGCGGAGGCCGGTCATCGAGTTCCTTCACGGCGGCACGCAGCAGCGTCAGCCCTTCGTCGTCCAGCACGGCGGTGTCGCGTTCCAGCCCGTCGCCAAGCGCGGCCAGAGCCCTCGCGAGCGGGGTCCAGAATTCGTCGAGCTCGGCCGTGCAAAGGTCGATGGGGTCCAACTCCGCCTTGATCGCCGCGACGCCCAATTCCGAACTCCACCCCGGCATTCCGATGGCGGCGGCCCAGGGCTGGCGCAGGGCCTCGTCCACAAGATCGTAGAGTTCCCGAGCGTTCTCCCTGAGCTCGTCAGGTTTCTTCTGCCGAATGGTCAGCTCGGCGATGCGGCCTTGCATGGCGTCGAGCGCCTTGCGCATGCCGGCGATCCGGGCGCAGGACTGCGGGGGACCGCCGGCCACCGCCGCTGTCCGCCACAACCCCACCAACGACGCCGTTTCCAGCCTTCGAAGAGTCCGTTCTTCGCCAAAAAGCTGGCCGCCCGGCGTTCCGGGAAGCTCCGGTCCGGGAACACCGCCCGACGCGGTGGGAATCGCGTGAAGGAGATCGAGTTTGATCGGACGGCATTCCCGGATCGGACGGCGGGTGCCGATGTCGTCGATCAGCCGGTTCAGGATCGCCGCCTCAAGGGTGCGGGCCATCTCTCCCGTTTCGGCCAACGCCAGGGACGTCACCGCGGAGGTGGAGAAGACGAATCCCCGCTCCCGATACCGAAGGGCGGATTTGACGTCGGTCTTATCGTTGTCCGCCGCCTCGTCCAGCTTCGCCCGGACGTCATGGCGCAACTGCGCCAGGATGTTTTCGGCCATGCGGAAGCAGGACATGCGGATCGTCGTCGCGGCGAGGTCGGGAATGACCGCCGGCTCGCCCTCGGGCATGAACGACTGATAGAGGTAGGTGAACTTGAAGACGCTGCTGTCGCCGCGCCGCGCCTGGACGGTCATCCCCTCGCGGCCGATGGGATAGCGGACCTTGAAGATCTCGTCGGGCCGGAGGCGCCAGTTCTTGTAGACCGACAGTTCCTTCAGCGCCGCATAGGCGTTCACCTCCACCCGTTCCGCCCGGTCGCTGGCGATGAACGGGTCGGCCATCAGGAAGGAACCGGTCAGTTCGCACTCCGGGTCGATGTTTCGCATCATCAAGGCGACGTCCCAGAAGATCCCGGCCCCGGTTCCTCCGGACAGCGAGCAGACCAGATGCACGCGCACGGGCTTTGCGCGCTCCGTCACCGACCGGACTTTCTGGTGGCAGTCCCGAAGCTTGTCGTAGATGGTGCGGGCCTCGGTGAACAGACCGATGCGGCCAAGCGGTCGCCACTGCCCGGCCCCTTCGTACCGCGCCTGCCCCAGCGACATCTCGTTGAGCGCTTCGAGGTTCAGCGACGGCAGCCATTCCGTGATCGCCGGCACCGGGGACTCGTCGTCTCGGCTTTCCGCGGCGCCGGGCATGCCGGCGGACCGGCGCGGAGACTGGCGGAGCGCATCGACGCTTCGCACGATGGCGTCTGTGCCGATGGTGATGATCGGCTCGATGGTCGGCAGGCGGCGCTCGAAGGCGTTCGCGCCGCCCTCGCGGAAGGAGGACGCGCGCGGAACGACATGCTCGTCCAGCTCCTCCTCGCGGTTGGCCTTCCAGTCCGTGTCGATGGCCAATAGCTGCAGGTGCCCGTCGGCGTACATGCGCCGCAGTCCGGAATCCGATCCGTTTTCCGCCTGCCAACGCAGATAGCGCAGCGTGCGCACGCCGGTTCCGCCCAAACCGATCACCAGGGCCGGAAACCGCTTCACGAATTGCGTGTCGATGCTCATGGCCTTTTTTCTCGTCGGCTGGAGTTTAGCGGCTGGCGGCGGTCTGGATGGGCGTGTCGCGAAAATCCCAGTGATGCTCGACCGATCGTGGGTCGACCGGTATGTAGCTGGCGGCAACCGGGATCAGCACAAACAGCAGGAGGGCGATCAGACACAGACTTCCGAAGGCGAAGCGGGTATCCACGGAGTGGATGATGTCCGGCATTTCCTTCGCCTGTTCCCCTCTCGCGGCGATCCCGTTCACGTGCGTCCTGCGGACAAGGCGCGCGGCATAGGTGATGCCGGCGAACGTGGCGGCCCCGATGGCAAAGATCGAAAGCCAAGCTTTCTGATCCAACTCTCCCAGGAACCACAGCCCTGCGATGGATGCTGATACCGGGAGAAGGACGACTGAACCGAGAAGTTCTCCCACTGACTTCAGCAGCTCGAAGAACCCGGCCCCGTGGGTCGCCAGAGACTTGAGCGAACCATGACGCCTGACGCGGCGGAACAGCATCCAGACGCTGCCGACCATGATGCCGAGGATCGCCGCGATGGCTGGTATCAGAATGAGCGACAGATTGTACGAGTCATCCTCTGAGAACGGGTATGTTTTGACGTTGTGTTCGTTTGATTTGGCGGCGATCCGGATGGCGCCCGGCGCGTATTGGGCGATATCGCCCGGAAGCCCCCAGGCGACGGTCGTCGTGACGCTCGACCGGGGGGTTGAGAAATCATGCGCGATGCTGATCCGTGCCTCCTCGCCCAGGGGCAGTCCGTCCCGGTCCAGCAGGTCCACCACGAATTCCTGGCGGCCCAGCTTCAGGGAGGTGGTGTTTCTGATCGTGATGTCCGCGCTGATGGCGGTGTAGGGCTCCCGCGCCGGCACCCGCGTGGCTTTGAAATCGACCTGCTCGAAATCGAAGACCGGAATGGAGCTGACCGTCACCGAAGGGTCGGAAGGGGCGCCCGACGGGTTGAGGGACGTCTTGTCCCGCAGAACGACCCGGAGATTCTGGGACACCGCAAGCTCCTGCGCTTCCTTTTCGGTCAGCCGGATCGGCAGGGTTTCCGTCTTTCCGGCGCGCACGGTTTTCGGGGTTTCCAGCGTCTTCTGGGTGAAGTCACGCTTGCCGTCCGGCGATTGCAGGGCATAGCCGGTCAGCAGGTTGGGAACGATTCCGGGATTCGTCACGTCGATGTAGACATCGCGGTGTTGCGGATCGAAGGGCCGCTCCTTGTTCATTTGAACGTCGAATTTCCTGGGAACCGGCAGGCTGACGGTCGCCCACCCCCCGGGACAGGCCGTCGGATTCTGGGACCTGTCGAGATCGGTCAGGGCGCAGACCTTCAGGTCCTGCCCGACAAGCAGGCTTTCCGGCCATTCGTCGTGGATGGGAATGCCCACATGAAGGGGCGTCGCCACATCCTTGGCGCCGTCCCGGTTGGCGCCACGGATCTCGATGCCGTTGGGCGGGTCGTGGAACACGGGTTGGCCGCCGCTGGCCCCGACCAGCAGGAACCGGCTCAGCGTCTGGTTGTAGACCGCCTCGTTCTGCACCGTGACCGTCAGAATCAGCGGCAGCCGGTCCGTCCACGTCCCACCATCCAGCGTCTTCAGCGGTTTGGAGGGCAGCGGGATGATCGGGTAATCGCGTCCCGCCGTGCGCCCCGTGGTGCCCGGGCCGCTGTCTTCGACCAGCACGACGTTCTGATCGAGGTGCGGGCTGTGCTTGCCCATGAACTCCTTGTTGAAGGGAATGCGAACGGATTCCTGGGACAGGCCGGGGATGGACATGGCCGACGGAAACTGGAGAGGTTCGGCCAGTTCGCGCCGCTCCCCCTTCCTGAACATCCGCACTTCCTTCAGCTGGTTCTGGACCAGCCACGGATTCCTGATGTCGAGATGCAGTTCCAGGAAGCCCTTGTCGTTCGGCTTGAAGGTTCCGGACATCAGTTCCAGGGGTTGGTAGGACGGGGTCGGAAGATCGTTGGTCTCCGGCCCCGGAATTTCGTTGTCGTTGACCGCGTGCATGCCGAAACGCGGCTGCCGCAGGATGGAAAGGATGCGGGAGTCACCGCCATCCAGGGCCAGGGACACTTCCGACGACCCGTTGGGGGCGATGGGTTGGGGCGGATCGACCGGCCTCAGCACCTTTTCCCCGTTCAGACCCAGCAGCGCCACCGCGGAGAGGGTCTCCTGCAGGACGGAGTTGTCGTTGACGACGACGATGCGGGCGCGCAGTTGGCCGGATTCCGTCGTCTCGGGCCAACGCAGACCGCCGATCCGCAGGCTGGAAGCCGTCGATGCCGGGCGCGTGACCGGCCTGTTCTGCGACGCCCGGCCGCTGGCCACGTCGTCCACCGCCACCGACAGCCTGTTGCCGTTCAGGGCATGCACGGCGTTGTCGGGCAGGGTGACCGACAGTTTCCGGCGGCTGCCGGCTGGAACATCGACCGGCGGCGGCCCTGCCTCGACCGGTGCCAGAGGCGTGCCGCCGTCGTAAAACAGGATGTTGCGGACGGGCCGGGCCGGCAGCCCGGGCGATACGATGTCGATGTCGAGGATCACCCGGCCATCCTGCGGACGCGCCTGCGCGCCCGCGATCTGGAACGGCGCCGGGCGCCCATACTGGACCGGCACACGCGCCGATTCCGGATCGTTCACGCCTTCACCGTCCCGAGACTGCACCGCCACATGGAGGATTCCGCGGTCGAGCGCGGCATCGAGCACGGGTGTGAGCGTGACGGTCAGAATGTGCGTCGCCCCCCGCGCCAGTTCCGTGGCTTGCGGCGGTTCGATCTCCCCCAGCGGCGACCCGCCGGAGGCGGCTGCGTAGAAGACGAGCCGGCGGACGGTCCGGGGGTCCGATTGAGGATTGGCGAGCGACAGGGTCAGGCTGGCCGGCTGGCCGGCGGTGCGCCGTTCGGACTTGGCCTCGGTGATCCCGAGCCCGCCCCCGGCGGTGCGCTCCAGCTTCGCCCGCACCGCCGCGCCGCGCCCGTCGCTGTCCAGCCCGGCGTAGAGGGTGGAGGCGGCCAGAAGCGCGCGCGCCTCGTTGGTCGGGACCCGCAGTTCGATGGTGTCCGCCGCGTCGGCATTGATGCTCCGGTCGACTGGAATGGTCGCCAGTGCGGAGCCCTCCAGGCGGTCGTACAGCGCCACGGAACGCAGGTGGGTGGGCACCCGGCCCGGATTGCGCACGGTGACGGAGCAGGTCATCCCCTCGATGCCGCGGGGACGGCAGGTGCCGTTCAGGATCGCCAGCCGCGGTCGCGTCGCGCGCAGCACGCCGTCCACGAAGTCCTTGGCGAACTGGTCGAGACTCTTCGAAGCGTCCGCGTATTCGATGGTCTGGGCGTTCAGGTCTTTCTCAAGGCTCTGCACCACGGGGCGCAGGCGCACCGTCTCCAGGGCGCAGTCCCGATAGATCCTGGAGGTGTCGGCGAAGTCCGTTTCGGACGGCTGCACCACGAACAGACCGACATGGACCGGCAGCTGGTCGGAGTCGGGCGGCACGGCGATGGATTTCCGCACGGCGTCCATGTCCGGGGCGATCGCCGTCTTCTGGTTCGTCTTATACTGCTTCAGAAGGTCGCAAACGCCGGTGTTTTTGTTGTTTTCAGCCTGATTGGACGGGTCGTGGACGAAATCGCTGGCGATCAGCAGGATCTTGAGCCGGTTTTCCGACCGGTCCTGGAGGCCGGGCATGCTGGCGATGAACCGCAGGAGCGGGGCGAAATCGGTGACCCGGTCGGGGGTGATGGCGTCCCGGAAGCGATCCACAGCGCTGTTCAGCGCGCTGACATTGCCGCCGTCCACCCGCTCCGCCAAGGGCAGGACCTGCCGTCCGAAGGTGTAGAGCGACACCCGGTCGCCGCTGCTGACGAAGGTCCGCGTTCCGTCGATGGGCAGGGCGAAAGCCGTCTTGAGCATTTCGCTCAGCCGCTGGTTCGGGCCGTCCTGAGCGCCGGTGAACACCGTCTTGGAATTGTCCAGGAACACGAACATGTCGATGGGCGGAAGCGTGTGCTGTGCCGATGCAGCGCTCGTCACCAGCGCCAGCGTCACCGCCAGAACCGTGACCACCCCTCTGGCCATTCCCCCGACAAGCCACGACCGCAAGGTTCGCTGCATGGCGAAGCCCCCTTTCCCATCCTTCGGACCGGCGGTGCTTCAGCAGGAATCAGGCCATTTGGGGAATGCTTGATTCAGAAGGGAATTTCGTTCCGGGGACGTCGGCGCACCTGTCCACTGAACAGCGGGGGTGAACAGTCTGGACAGATGCAGGCTCAGCTTCTTCCAGGCGCGCCGGCGCTCGGCCCCATGCTTGTGGACCAGCCACTCACCCGCCCCGCGCCGCGGTTGGCTGTCCCTGCGTGAGCGCTTCCTTTCCCATCGGCTCCTGGACGACGACAACGCCCCCATCCAGGCCTGTTGTGGACGCTTGCAACGCCCACACGGCCACACCAGAGCGTTCACGCTCCCTCACCAGGTATCCGTGGCCGCCATCTGTCAATGCTTAGGCTCGGCCGCAGATGGGGCGGGGCGCCAGCCCCGGTTCCATGCGTGGGGCGTGGGCTTCATGAAAAAGGGCGGACCCGGTTGGATCCGCCCCCTTCTGCGTCTGTTCGATCAAGCTCCAGCTTCGCTTGATCTCAGCCTTTCTCAATCATTGAGTGAAACTTCTCAATCATCGAGTTCGGCTCCTCAGGCTTTGCGTTAACGACCAGAAGAGCCGTTTACACGTCGAGGTTGGCGACCTTCAGGGCGTTCTCCTGAATGAACTCACGGCGTGGCTCGACGATGTCACCCATCAGGGTGGAGAAGACTTCCTCCGCCTGATCGGCGTGGTTGACCTTCACCTGCAACAGCGAGCGCTTGGTCGGGTCGAGCGTGGTTTCCCAGAGCTGGTCGGGGTTCATTTCGCCCAGGCCCTTGTAGCGCTGGATCGTCACGCCGCGGCGGCCCAACTCCATCACCGTATCGAACAGGGCGACGGGGCCGGTCAGGCTGCGGCTCTCCTTCTGCTTTTCGAAGGCGCGGCCCGGCTCGGCGTAGACGCGCTTCAGGTCCGCCGCGATGGCGTCCAGCTTGCGGGCCTCGGCGCTCTTCAGCAGGTCGGCGTCCAGATGGTGGCGGTGGGTGACGCCGCGGCGCGTCCGCACCAGAGCGTAGCCGCCCTGGAGCAGGCTTTCGCCGCGCCAGCCGCCTTCCACGTCCAGCGCGTTCAGCCGGGCGGCCACCGCCTCGGCCGCCTGCTGCGCCTGGGCGGTGTCCTGCGACAGCGCGACCGACAGGGCGCCGCTCACCGCCGCCGATTCGACCACCGACAGGTTGCCGGCCTTGCGGGCCAGCGTCTCGATGTGCAGGCGGGCGCCGCGGGCCTGCTCAACCATCTCGCGCAACGGTTCGCCGGTCAGCAGGGAGCCGTCGGCGGGGCGCACGGACAGGTCGCCCAGCGCCGCCTCGATCAGATACTCCTCCAGCGCCCGGTCGTCCTTCAGGTACCGCTCCTTGGCGTTGCCGCGCTTGATGCGGTAGAGCGGCGGCTGGGCGATGTAGAGGTAGCCGCGCTCGATCAGCTCCGGCATCTGCCGGAAGAAGAAGGTCAGCAGGAGCGTGCGGATGTGGCTGCCGTCCACGTCCGCGTCGGTCATGATGATGATCTTGTGGTAGCGCGTCTTGTCCGGGTTGAACTCGTCGCGCCCGATGCCGGTGCCCAGCGCGGCGATCAGCGTGCCGATCTCCGCCGAGGACAGCATCTTGTCGAAGCGCGCCCGTTCCACGTTCAGGATCTTGCCGCGCAGCGGCAGGATGGCCTGGAACTGGCGCGACCGGCCCTGCTTGGCCGAGCCGCCCGCCGAATCGCCCTCCACGATGAAGAGTTCGGAGAGCGCCGGGTCGCGCTCCTGGCAGTCGGCCAGCTTGCCGGGCAGGGAGGCGATGTCGAGCGCACCCTTGCGCCGGGTCAGCTCGCGCGCCTTGCGGGCGGCCTCACGGGCGGCGGCGGCCTCGACCACCTTCTGGACGACGCGCTTGGCGTCCGCCGGATGCTCCTCGAAATACTGGGCGAGGCATTCGCCCACCACCGCCTCGACCACCGGGCGGACTTCGGAGGAGACCAGCTTGTCCTTGGTCTGGCTGGAGAATTTCGGGTCGGGCACCTTCACCGACAGGACGCAGGTCAGCCCCTCGCGCGCGTCGTCGCCGGAGAGGTTGACCTTCTCCTTCTTCGCGATGCCCGACTCGTTGGCGTAGTTGTTGATCGCCCGCGTCAGCGCCGCGCGGAAGCCGGCGAGGTGGGTGCCGCCGTCCTTCTGCGGGATGTTGTTGGTGAAGCAGAGGGTTGTCTCGTGGTAGCTGTCGTTCCACTGGAGCGAGCATTCCACGGTAACCACGCCGCCATGCTCGGTCGGGCGCTCCGCCTTGATCGAGATCGCCGGCTTGTGCAGCGGCACCTTGGAGCGGTCGAGCCAGTTCACGAAGGCTTCCAGCCCGCCTTCATAGTGCAGGTCCTGGACCTTCGGCTCCACCCCGCGGGCGTCGGTCAGCACCAGCCGCACGCCGGAGTTCAGGAAGGCCAGCTCGCGCAGCCGGTGCTCCAGCGTCGCGAAGTCGAATTCGGTGTTGGTGAAGGTGTCCTTGGACGGCAGGAAGGTGACCTCGGTGCCGGAGAGCGGCTTCTGCCCGCCGTTGCCGTCGTCGACCATCGGGGCCGCGCCGATGTCGGCCAGCCGCTCGTCGGCGACGCCGTGGCGGAAGCGCATGAACCATTCGCGGCCGTTGCGCCAGATGCGCAGCTCCAGCGTCTCCGACAGGGCGTTCACCACCGACACGCCCACGCCGTGCAGACCGCCCGACACCTTGTAGGAGTTCTGGTTGAACTTGCCGCCGGCGTGGAGCTGGGTCATCACGACCTCCGCCGCCGACACGCCCTCTTCGGAGTGGATGTCGGTGGGGATGCCGCGGCCGTTGTCGCGCACCGTGACCGAACCGTCGGCGTTGAGCTGCACCACGACCGCGTCGCAGTAGCCGGCCAGCGCCTCGTCGATCGCGTTGTCCACGACCTCGTAGACCATGTGGTGCAGTCCGGAGCCGTCATCGGTGTCGCCGATGTACATGCCCGGACGCTTGCGCACGGCGTCCAGCCCGCGCAAGACGGTGATCGATTCCGCGCCGTAATCCTGCTGCGGGAGGTCGTTCTTCAGTGCTTCCTGTGCCATGGTTCGACTATAGCAGACTGCGTTGGGTTTCGGCGGAATACCGTACTTCGGTGGGTGATTTTCTGGGCTTTTGAGCCCTTTTTCAGGAGCTAGGCCGGGGTCACGGTCGCATCCTCGATGTGGAAGCGTTTGGCGGCACTGCCGAGCGGCCCGAAGACCGAATCGTCGGTGCCGGTCATCCAGGCCTGGGCGCCCAGCGCCAGGATCTCGTCGAACAGCGCCTCGCGCCGCTGCGGGTCCAGATGGGCGGCCACCTCGTCCAGCAGCAGCAGCGGGGCGGCCCCGCGCTCCGCCGCCAGAAGGCGGGCGTTGGCCAGCATGATGGCGATCAGCAGCGCCTTCTGTTCCCCGGTGGAGCAGAGCGCCGCCGGCATGTCCTTCTGGGCGTGGCGCACCGCGAGGTCGCTCTTGTGCGGCCCCAGCGTGGCCCCGCCGCTGTCCGAATCGGCGCGCCGGCTGTCGCGCAGCGAGCGGCGCAGCGCGTCCTCGGCGGCCAGCGCCGGGCCCTCGTCGAGCCAGCGCTCCACCGTGCCCTGGACCGTCAGGTCGGCGCCGGGGAAGGGGCCGACGGCCCGCCCGCAGGCGGCGCGCAGCCGCTGCACCACGTCGCGGCGGGCGGCGGCCACGGCGACTCCGGTGGTCGCCATCTGGTCCTCCAATCCGCCCAGCCAGCCCTCGTCGCCGTTCCAGCCGCGGTGGCCCTCGCGCAGCAGGCGGGCGCGCTCGCGCAGGGCGTGCTCGTAGCGGCTGAGCCGCCCGGCGTGGGCGGGGTCGAATCCGAAGACAAGGCGGTCGAGGA
This sequence comes from Azospirillum brasilense, assembly GCF_005222205.1. Classification (NCBI taxonomy): domain Bacteria; kingdom Pseudomonadati; phylum Pseudomonadota; class Alphaproteobacteria; order Rhodospirillales; family Azospirillaceae; genus Azospirillum; species Azospirillum brasilense. Next base: position 1,541,837 of record NZ_CP032346.1, read on the forward strand.
AGCGGCGGCGCCCGCTGGAGCCCTCCAGGAACAGCCGGTCCATCTGCGGGGTCAGCCAGACGACGGCGACATGCTCGGCCAGCACGGTCTGGCCCTTGGCGGGGTGGCCGTCCACCCGGACGACGCGGCGGTCGCGCTCGGCGCCCGACGCCGCCTGGGGGCCGATCTCGCGGCCGGTGCCGATCTCCACGGGGCCGGTGGGGGTGTCCAGAACGGCGGCGACCGCCCAGCCGGCGCCCGCGCCATCGCCAGCGCTGCCGCCGATCCGCTCGACCTCCGACAGCTTGGCGCCGCGCAGGCCGCGTCCGGGGGCGAGGAAACTGACCGCTTCGAGCAGGTTGGTCTTGCCGGCGCCGTTCGGCCCGGTCAGCACCACCGGGCGGCGGTCCGGCTCCAGCCGCGCGCTGTCATAACCGCGGAAGCGGGTCAGGGTCAGGCGCGTCACCGCCAAAGCGGCCGGACTGTCCATCGCAGGGATGGGATAGGGCGAAGTCTGTCTGGCGTCGAGCAAAGCGTCCGATCCGGGATGCGGGGACCGGGCCGCCGCACCCCGTCAAACACGGGGTCCGGAGCGCGCCGGCCCGAAAAGCGCCGATCCGTCCGGACCGGTCACACACGCATCGGCATCAACACGTAAAGAGCCGTGGAGTCGGCGACGTCGCGCACGATGGTCGGCGAGGCGGCGTCGGCCAGCGAGAAGCGCGCGCCCTCGCCCTCGATCTGCTGCGTGATGTCGAGCAGATAGCGAGAGTTGAAGCCGATTTCCAGGGGGCCTTCCTGGTAATTGACCTCCAGCTCCTCGGTGGCGCTGCCGGCCTCGGGGCTGGTGGCCGACAGGGTCAGCGTGCCGCGGGTCAGCGACAGCTTCACGGCCCGGCTCTTCTCGGTGGAGATGGTGGCGACGCGGTCCACGGCGGCGGCGAACAGCTTGGCGTCCACCTCCATCGTCTTGTCGTTGCCGACCGGGATCACCCGCTCGTAATCCGGGAAGGTGCCGTCGATCAGCTTGGAGGTCACCACCACCGAATCGAAGGCGAAGCGGATCTTGTTGTCGGACAGCGACAGCTCGATGCGGTCGGCGGCCTCGTCGATCAGCTTGCGGATCTCGTTCACGGTCTTGCGCGGAACGATGACGCCGGGGATGCCGGCGGCCCCCTCCGGCAGCGGCATCTCGACCCGCGCCAGACGGTGGCCGTCGGTCGCCACGGCGCGCAGCACCGGCAACTCGGCCCCGCCGGCCTTGGCCTTGGCGGCGTGCAGGTAGATGCCGTTGAGATAGTAGCGCGTCTCTTCGGTCGAGATGGCGAAACGGGTGCGGTCGACCAGCGCCCGCAAATCGCCCGCCGTCAGGTCGAAGCGGTGCGGCAGGTCGCCGCCGGAGAGCTGCGGGAAATCGTCGACCGGCAGGCAGGACAGCTTGAACTGCGAGCGGCCGGCGCGCAGCGTCAGGATCGTGCCGTCGCCGCCGATGTCCAGCTCCACCTGGCTGCCGTCGGGCAGCTTGCGCACGATGTCGTACAGCGTGTGGGCCGGGGCGGTGGTGCCGCCGGCACGGGTCACCGTGGCCGGGACCGTTTCGACGATCTCCAGGTCCATGTCGGTGGCGGCCAGCGACAGCTCGCCGTCGCTCGCCCGCAGCAGCACGTTGGACAGGATGGGGATGGTGTTCCTGCGCTCCACCACGCTCTGCACATGACCAAGGGACCGGAGAAGGGCGGCGCGTTCGATGATGATGTTCATGCTGGTCGTCGTCTCGGCAGGTCGTGTTTTTTTGCGATTCGCAGGTGTACCCATGCCGGTCCGGCCACAGTCCAGCGGGCCGGAACGGGGGCGCATGATACCACAACGTCGGTTTTGCCGAACCAAATTCGTTCGGCGCGGCCGGAGGGTCGCCGGAAACGACGATTCCGGCCCATCCGGAGGCCCGTGACGCCTCCGCGGGGTGCCGCCGTAGGGGGATGCGGCGGGGACGGGAGGGCCTCGATTCGCGCCGCGGCGACCGCGTCTCAGCGACTCTGCCGCCCGCCTTCCGCCGCGAACTGGGCGTCCAGGCCGGCGCGGTAGTCCGGGTACGCCAGATCCACGCCGAGCTGGCGCTTGATGCGGTCGTTCTTCACCCGGCGGCAGTCGGCGTAGAAGCTGGCGGCCATCGGCGACAGCCCGGCCTCCTCGAAGGGCACCAATGGCGGCGGCTCGACCCCCAGCAGGCCGCAGGCGTAGCTCACCACCTCGTGGGAGGGGGAGGGCAGGTCGTCGGCGACGTTGTAGACCGCGCCCAGCGTCGGCTTGTCCATCGAGGCGCGCAGCGTCGCCGCGATGTCCTCGACATGGATGCGGCTGAACACCTGCCCGGGCTTGTCCACCCGCCGGGCGGTGCCGTCGCGCACGTTGTCCAGCGCGCTGCGCCCCGGCCCGTAGATGCCGGCCAGCCGGAAGAGATGCATCGGCACGCCGTACTGCCGGTAGAGGTTCAGCCAGCCGCGCTCCGCCTCGACGCGGCGCTTCTGCCGCTCGCCGGTGGGGCGCAGCCACGCCGCCTCGCCCACCCATTCGCCCTTGGTGTCGCCGTAGACCCCGGTGGTGGAAAGATAGCCGGCCCAGTCGAGAGTCCGCAGGTCCGCCAGATCCATGGCGTGCTGGTCGAGCACCGGGTCGCCCCGCTCGTCGGGCGGGACGCTGACCAGCAGATGGGTGGTGCCGGCCAGTGCCGCGCGGGCGTCGTCCAGCGGGCGGCCCCGGTCGAACAGGAACGCCTCGATGCCCTGCGCCTCCAGCGCGGCGCGCTTGTCCTCGCCGCGGCAGGTGGCGGCGACCCGCCAGCCCTCGGCCTTCAGCCGGTCGGCGAACACGCGGGCGGTGAAGCCCAGGCCGAAGACGAACAGACGGGGTGAAGCCATGTCTTGCGGGGTCCTTGCGTCGGAAGCGGCAATGACGGAGTGTAAGGCCGCCATGAACCGACGCAACGCTTACCTCATCACGGCCGCGCTGGCGCTCCTTTCCGCCGGCCCCGCCTTGGCCGCTCCCGCCGTCGATCACAACCGGGAGTTCCAGGCCTGCCTGACGCTCGCCGAGAAGCGCCCGACCGAAGCGCTGGAGAGCGCGCAGACCTGGCTGAACCGCGGCGGCGGCGACCATGCCCGGCTGTGCCAGGCGCTGGCGCTGTTCCACAAGGGTGACTTCACCACTGCCGGGGCGCGGCTGGAGGAACTGGCCCCGGTGCTGGGCAAGGATGACCCGAAGGCCGGGGCCTCCATCCTCGGGCGGGCGGGGTGGGCATGGCTGCGCGCCGGTGACAACGCGCGGGCGGAGCGGGCCTACAGCCGCGCCCTGGCGCTCCAGCCGGACGACGTGGACCTGCTGATCGACCGCGCCATCGCGCGGGCCGAGACGGAGCGCTTCTGGGACGCCGTGGCCGACCTGGACGCGGCGCTGGCGAAGGACCCGCGGCGGGCCGAGGCCTATCTCTACCGCGCCGCCGCCCACAAGGCCCTGGCCAACGACCGGCAGGCCGTCGCCGACATCGACCGCGCGCTGGAACTGCGCCCCGGCGATCCCGACGCCCTGCTGCTGCGTGCCAACATCAAGGCGCAGGCCGGCAATCTGCCGGGCGCGCGGGAGGATTGGAGCCAGATCGTCCGCAACACGCCGAACAGCGCGGCGGCGAAGACGGCGCAGGCCAACCTTGACCGCTCCGCCAGGGCGCCGGCTCCCGCCGCCAAGGGCGACGCGAAGGGCGCGGCGGCCCCCGCAAAGCCCTAGTTTCTGTTGGGTCGTTACGCTCATTTCACAAGGCTCCTGCGACATTTGGCCGGCTGGACGGATGCGAACGCTTCGCAGGATCATTCGCGTCGAAGAGGGGCGGACAGCAACGCGCGCCCCCCACCTCCCGGTGCGATCAGGTGCAGCCATGAGCGGTCATCCCACCCCCGAAACGGGCTCGTCGCCCGGCGGACGGCATTTGGGCGAGTTGAAGAAGGGCGAGCGCGCCCGCGTGACCGGCGTCGATGAGCGGGGGGTCGTCACCACCCTTCCCGAAGGGGAGCTGGAGCGGCGCATGATCGAGATGGGGCTGGTCGAGGGCTCCCATGTCGAGGTCCTGCACGAAGCCTTTCCGGGCCGCGACCCCATCGCCATCCGCGTGAACGAGCACACGCTGGCGCTCCGCCGCGCCGAGGCGCGCGCCGTGCTGGTGGCGCCCGCCGCCTGACGCGAGGCGCCGCTTCCTTTTTCAGAACGACCCCCTGCAAGGACATCCGGCCATGTCGGTCCTGGACTCCGCCCTGCCGCCGCGCATCGCGCTGGTCGGCAACCCGAACTGTGGCAAGACCGCCCTGTTCAACGCGCTCACCGGTTCCCGCCAGAAGGTGGCGAATTATCCCGGCGTCACCGTGGAACGGAAGATCGGGCATTTCGTCAGCCCGCTCGGCCGCCGCGTTCAGGTGATCGACCTGCCGGGCACCTACAGCCTGCGCGCCCGCTCCCCCGACGAGGAGGTGACCCGCGACGTCGTGCTCGGCCGCTTCTCGCACGAGGACAGCCCCGACCTGCTGGTCTGCGTCGCCGACGCCACCAACCTGCGCCTGAACCTGCGGCTGGTGGTGGAGCTGAAGCGGCTGGGCCGCCCGATCATCCTGGCGCTGAACATGATGGACGCGGCGGAGAAGCGCGGCTGCCGCATCGACGCGGCGGCCCTGTCGGCCGCGCTCGGCGTGCCGGTGGTGCCGACCGTCGCCATCCGCCGCGGCGGCGTCCAGCCGCTGCTGGAGCAGATTGACGGCGCCATGGCCATGGCGTCCGATGCGGCGGCGGACGCGGCGGACAACGCCGCCCCCTGCGGCTGGAGCGAGCCCTCCTCGCGCGACCTGCGCGCCTACCACCAGGAGGTCGAGGGGCTGCTGGCCGGCTGCGTGGCCGACGCCGGCCTGCCGCCGCTGGCGACCCGGCGGGTGGACGCCGTGCTGCTGCACCCGGTGTTCGGGCTGGCCTTCCTGTTCCTCGTGCTGTTCCTGATGTTCCAGGCGGTGTTCGCCTGGGCCGAGGCGCCGATGAACCTGATCGACGGCGCGGTCAGCGGGCTCAAGGACTGGGTGGCCGCCACCCTGCCGGACGGCGCGCTGCGCAGCCTGCTGACCGACGGGATCATCGCCGGGGTGGGCAGCGTGGTCATCTTCCTGCCGCAGATCCTCGTGCTGTTCTTCTTCATCCTGGTGCTGGAGGCGACCGGCTATCTCGCCCGCGCCGCCTTCCTGCTGGACCGGCTGATGGGCGGGGTGGGTCTGCACGGGCGGGCCTTCATCCCGCTGCTGTCCAGCTTCGCCTGCGCGGTGCCCGGCGTCATGGCGGCGCGCACCATCGAGAACCGGGCCGACCGGCTGGCGACCATCATGATCGCCCCGCTGATGACCTGCTCGGCCCGGCTGCCGGTCTACACGCTGCTGATCGCGGCCTTCGTGCCGGACCGTCCGTTGCTGGGCGGTCTGGTCGGGCTGCCGGGGCTGGTGATGTTCGCGCTCTACGCCGCCGGCATCCTGTCGGCGCTGGCCGTCGCCTTCGTTTTGAAGGGCACGGTGTTCAAGGGTGCGCGTGAGCCGCTGCTGATGGAGTTGCCGGCCTACCGCCTGCCCAACCCGCGCGACATCGCGCTGGGCCTGTTCGAGCGGGCGAAGGTCTTCCTGGCGCGGGCCGGCACGACGATCTTCGCGCTGATGATCGTCATGTGGTTCCTGGCGAGCTTCCCCGGCGCGCCGGAGGGGGCGACCGAGCCGGCCATCCAGTATTCCATCGCCGGCATGATCGGCCACGCGCTGGAACCGCTGCTGGCGCCCATCGGCTTCACCTGGCAGATCGCCGTGGCGCTGGTGCCGGGCATCGCGGCGCGCGAGGTGGCGGTCGGCGTGCTGGGCACCATCTACGCGCTGAGCGAGAGCGGCGACGCGCTGCAATCCTCGCTGGCCGGGGCGCTCGCCGCCTCCTGGAGCCTGCCGACCGCCCTGTCGCTGCTCGCCTGGTATGTCTTCGCCCCGCAATGCGTCGCCACCCTGTCGGTGGTGAAGCGGGAGACCAACGGCTGGTTCTGGCCGGCGGTGATGTTCGCCTACATGATCACGCTGGCCTACGGGGCGAGCTTCATCACCTACCGCGTCGCCTCGGCGTTGCTGTAAGGGAAGGGGAGGGCACGGCCATGTGGCAGGATCTGCTGGTCGCGGTGGTGGTGGCGCTGGCCGCGGCGTGGACGGTGTGGCGGGTGATCCTGCCGGCCGGGCTGCGCGCCCGCCTGCTGGGCAGGACCGCGCCGAGGGGTTCTGGCTGCGGCGGCGGGTGCAAGGGCTGCGGCCCGGCCGGCGGCGGCTCAGGCTGCCACTGAGCGGGGGCGTCTAGCAGGGTGCGGAAAAAGGGCTGTGCACGGGCGGTTGGTCGTGATTCTTTTCGGTTGAGAAGAACGCGACCGACGAGGGGACGATGCGGGGTTCGGACGAACGCAGCGAGGGTCTGTTCAGCTACGTGAGCTGCGAGGCGCGGGTTCCAGCCAACCACCCGCTGCGAGCGATCCGGGCCATCGTGGACGAGGCGCTGGAGGTGATGTCGCCGGCGTTCGAGGGGCTGTACTCCAAGATCGGGCGCCCCTCGATCCCGCCGGAGAAGCTGCTGCGGGCGCTGCTGCTCCAGGCCTTCTACTCGGTGCGCTCGGAACGCCAGTTGATGGAGCAGCTCGATTACAACCTGCTGTTCCGCTGGTTCGTCGGCCTGTCCATGGACGCCCCGGTGTGGGACGTCACCGTGTTCACCAAGAACCGCGAGCGTCTTCTGGCCGGCGATGTGGCGGCCAAGTTCCTGGCGACCGTGCTGGGTCAGCCGAAGGTCAAGGCGCTGCTGTCGGACGAGCATTTCTCGGTGGACGGCACGCTGATCGAAGCCTGGGCGTCGGTGAAGAGCTTCCGGCCCAAAGACGGCAGCGGCGAGCCGCCGGGGCCGGGGCGCAACGGCGAGCGCGACTTCCATGGCGAGAAGCGGTCCAACGAGACGCATGCCTCGACCAGCGATCCCGAGGCGCGGCTCTATCGCAAGGGCAACGGCCAGCCGGCGAAGCTGGCCTTCATGGGCCACGCGCTGATGGAGAACCGCCACGCCCTGGTGGTGGACGTGCGGCTCACCGCGGCCAGCGGCCTGGCCGAACGTGCGGCGGCGGTGGCCATGATCGAGGCCATCCCCGGCCGCCACCGCATCACGGTCGGCGCTGACAAGGCCTACGACACCAAGGATTTCGTGGCGGACATGCGCGACTTGGGCGTGGCTCCGCATGTTGCCCGAAATACCAGCAACCGCCGCTCGGCGATCGACGGCCGGACCACCCGCCATCCCGGCTACGCCGTCAGCCTGCGGGTCCGCAAGCGGATCGAAGAGGTCTTTGGCTGGATCAAGGGAGCCGGCTTGCGCAAGACGCGCCATTGCGGAGCAGCCCGTGTCGGTTGGATGTTCACCCTAACCGCCACCGCTTACAACCTGATCCGCCTGCCCAAGCTGCTGGCTGCGGCATAATCACGCCCGCAATCCGCCTGAACGGCGGTTCTGGGAGCCTCGGAGCGAGGAAAAACGCTCCGTCCCGACCAAATCGCCCGCTGAAACCCGCATTCTCAGCCTCAGCGGAGGAAAAAGGCCGGAATATGTTCGTTTTTCCGCACCCTGCTAGAGGGCCGGAACCCGGACGGCGCCCCTTTTGACCGCGTACATCGCCTGATCGGCGTGGACGATGAGCTGCTGGGCATCCCGCCCGTCCTTTGGGTAGACCGCAACGCCGATCGACAGGGCGAGCGGCAGCCGCAGCCCGTCGATCAGGATGGGGGCCTCCAGCGCCGCCCGGCACTTGTCGGCCACCGTCTCCGCCCCGGCGGGAGTCACCTCCACTTCCAGGATGACGGCGAACTCGTCGCCGCCGATGCGGGCGATCAGGTCGGACTTGCGCAGCAGGCCGGACAGACGGCGCGCCACCTCGCGCAGCACCTCGTCGCCCCGGCTGTGGCCGTGGGTGTCGTTGATCGGCTTGAAGCCGTCGAGGTCGATGTAGAGCAGGGCGAACGGGGTGCCGCCGCGCTCGGCCCGGTCGATGGCCTGCTGCAGCCGGTTGTGGAACATGGTGCGGTTGGGCAGGCCGGTCAGCGCGTCGTGATGGGCCATGTGGGCCATGCGCGCCTCGCTCGCCCGCAGGGCGGCCTCCTGCTCCCGCAGCTTGCCCAGCAGGTAATTGAAACCCTGCGCCAGTTCCCCGACCTCGTCCATGCGCCGGACCGGCAGGGGCGACAGTTCGACGTGCCCGTCGGCCATCTGGTGCATCCGCCGCGCCGCTTCGGTCAGCGGGCGGAAGAAGCGGCGCATCCCGAAGAACAGAACGATCGCGGCGAAGGCGGCGATCATCAGGCTGTTCGTGGCGATGAAGGTCTGGAGGTCGCGCACCCCCTCGAAGGCCTCCGCGGTGGGCAGCCGGGCGACCAGGAACCAGCCCGCCGTCGGGACGGAGGCGATGGCGGACAACTCCTCCACCCCCGCCGCATTGACGGTGATCCCGGTGCCGCGGTAGCCGGCCATGGCCCGGTCGTGCAGCGGATTCACCCCTTCCGGCGGGGTGGCGGTCAGGATCATGCCGTGATCGCTGGCCGACACGAACAGCCTGTCGCGGGGGGAGACCAGGAGAAACCCACCGCTGCGCCCGATGCGGTTTCCCTGGACCAGGTTGAGGAAGCCGGGCGACGAGAGGGCCGTGGCACCGGCCAGGACCGCGATCGGGGTTCCGGCGGGACCGGTGACCGCCATCGCCATCACCACCATCGGCTCCCCGTCGATGGAGGAGCGGGCGGGACGCCCGATCACCGGTTCGCGGGATTCCAGCGCCGCCCGGAACCAGTCGCGATCCGAGACGTCGAAATCCGGCGACCGACGCCATTCCGGATAATCGGCGATGGCCCCCCGGCCGTCCAGCCGGACGACCATCAGCCCGCGTGAGAACAGGGGCGCGATCTCCTGATGCCGTTTCAGCCAGTCCCGCAGGACCATGGGATCGTCGAGCGCCGCCGATGGGAGGCTTCCGGCGGCGCGGCGCAGGAGATCGAGCCGCGCCTTGATCTTCTCGTCGATGTCGTGGGCGACGTAGGACGCCGTCGATTGCTGCTGGGACGAGGTAAGGTTGTTGATCTTGCCCTCCAAGAAGGAAGACAGGACCCAGATGCGCGCACAGGCACCGACGAAGACCAGAATTAGTCCAAACAGCATAAGACGGATGATGACGCTGCGGCATTGCCGTCGCAGTCCATCGGTCGCGGCGATGAGCATCTGCAAGCTCTACTCCTCCAAGAAACCGTCTTTTTATTTCCCAGATGGCTAGGCTTTCTGCCCACCGCCGGCCAAAGATAAACGATGCCACGCCTGTCCGGAAGACGGAAAGGGCCCGAAATTCTCGACAAATGCACCGGAACTGATTGAAAAAACGAAATATTTCCACCGCTGAGCGAAGAGGGCCCATGGTGTCTCGCGTCTTTTCCGCGTTGGTGATAACAAAGCCCATGGCGCGACGATGCGCCGGGCCGGTGTCCGGCCTCCCGCCACCCCGCCCTTCATGGTCCCTGTCCGATCCGGAGCGCCGAGATGCCGAACGACTCCAGCCGAGCCTCCGATCTTCTGCCCTCGGTTGCGGCGCGCCTGTGCGGCTCCGCTGGAACGGGGGAGGAGCTGAAGGCCATCGCCGATGTCTGCGAGGAGGCGCGGGCCGCGGGGTTGGGCGCCGATGCGGCGCTGATGGCCGCGCTGGAAACCGCCGCCGCGGGCGCCGACCCGATCCTGCGGGAATCCGCGCTGGCCCACATCTCGGGCGATCTGCGGCGCTTCGCCCGCATCCTGGACATGGTCGAGCATGTGCTGGACCTGGCGCCGCTGGACGGCATCAACCAGATCTACTGGTCGATGCAGCGGCAGATCTTCCTGGCGCGCATGGACGCCGCGACCATGCCCGGCTTCTTCACCGCCCGGCTCTTCCCCTTCTATGAACGCTTTCTGGGCGAGGTGGCGCGGCGCCTGGACCTCCACCCGGCTCCACGGCCCGCCGGGGCGCCGGCCAACGGACGGGTGGTGATGGTCACCAACCAGCTCCTGTCGGCCTATCATCAGCCGTCCCGCGACCTGCTGCGGCAGGCGGCCCTTCTGCAGGGGGGCGCCGGGCGGGAGGTGCTGATCCTCAACACCAACATGATGCCGGACCGCTACCACAGCCCGTTCGTCCCGCCCTTCGCCGCGGCCATCGAGGCGCAGTTGGACGGCGAGCAGCTCATCGCCTTCGAGGAGCAGCGCTTCCGCCTGATCTCCTCGGTCGAGCCGGGCCTGACGGCGGGCAAGCTCAAGGGTTTCCTGGCGGCGGTCGAGGCGTTCGACCCGGACGTGGTGATCGGCTTCGGCGGTTCCGTGCTGCTGGCCGACCTGCTGGGGGCGGTGCGGCCGCTGCTGTGCATCCCGACGACCACCGGCACGCCGGTCACCCTGGCGGACATCGCGCTGGACTTCGGCGGCACCACCCCGCCGCCGGAAGGGGGACGCTTCGCCCGGGCGTGGCGGCCGTTCCGCCTGTGCCTGTCGCTGCGTCCGGACGACGGCGCGTCTCCCGCCGCCCGCGCGGATTTCGGCCTTCCCGAGGACGCCTTTCCCTGCGTGGTGATCGGCAACCGTCTGGACGCCGAGGTGGGGGCGGGGTTCCTCGCCCTTCTGGAGCGGCTTCTCGACGCGATCCCGCGCGCCGTCGTGCTCTTTGCCGGGGACGCCGGGACGTTGCCCGGACGGCTCGCCGCGTCCCGCCACGCCGGACGGCTGCGCAGCCTGGGCTGGGTGGAGCGGATGGACGGGTTGCTGGGGCTGTGCGGCCTCTGCCTGAACCCGCGCCGCACCGGCGGCGGGGCGAGCGCGGCGCAGGCGCTGGCCGCGGGCGTGCCGATCCTGTCCTTTCCCGGCGGTGACGTGGCGAGCGTCGCCGGGCCGGATTTCCTGGTGACGGACGAGGAGGCCTTCATCGCGCGGGCGGTGGCGCTGGCGGATTGTCCGGAGCGGCTGGAGCAGACCCGCGCCGCCGCCCGCGCGCGCTTCGCGGCGGTCCAGGGGGAGGGCGGGGACGCCGCCCGTCTCGCCGCGCTGCTGGACGAGGCGGTCGCCCTGCACCGGCAGAGGGCGTGAGGACGGCGATGCGCGTGCTTCTCTGCGGGCAGGGAACCTCGGAAATCCTCTGGTCCATCCACGCCGCCCTGATCGCGCTGGGGCACGAATCGGTGCTGGCGCTTCCCGACATCTCGCGGGAGGTGATCGACCGGCCCATCGACGCCATCCTCGCGCTGAACCTGTTCGAGATCCCGCGCGACACGGTGGAGATGCTGACCACCTATGTGGCGTCCTTCGGCACGCGTCCGGCGCTGGTCCACATCTGCCTGAAGCACCCGTTGGAGGAGATCGGCGCCGCCACCCCCGCCGCGGTGGCGGAGGCGGATCGATGGATGGAACGCTGGAACGTCCGGATGTGGTGCATGTGCCCCAGCGTGGCGGAGCAGTGCGGGCGGCTGGGCCTGACGCGGGTGTTCCACGCCCCGCTGGGGGTGCATCCCTGGATCTGCGCCCTGCGGGATGGCGACGGCACGCTGCATCTCTACAAGCGCTGGATGTCCCAGGGCGATCCCGGTCTGGTCCGCCATCCCTACCGCGCCATGACGGGGGAGGCGGGGGACCGGGACGAGACGCCGCTGGTCGCCGGGCGCTTCGTCTATCTCGGCCAGGGCTGCCCGCCGGCGGAGCCTGGCGATCCCGCGGTCCGGCGCGCCGCCGAGGCCGTCGCCGAGGCGATGCGCGCCCGGCCGGCGCTGCACCGGACGGCGGCGATGGACCTGTGCGGTCTGGCCGGGCCGTCCGCCGATCCCGCCTGGACGCTGGCGTTCAACCGGGCCTTCGCCGCGGTCTTCGCGGTGGAGAACCGCCGGCGTTTCGCCACCGCCCTGCGCGACGCCTTCGGGGATGATTTCGCCCTGTGGGGGGACGGCTGGGACCGGTACGGCATCGCGGCGCACCCGGTCTCCCCGCAGCCGCGGGCCCTCTATCACGAGGCCGCGGCCTGCCTGGATTTCGGAAGCCTCGCCTACGACACGGCCATCTTCCCGCGCACCCTGGAGATCATGAAGCGCGACGGCCTGCTGGTGAGCTGGCGGCACGCCGACAGCGGCCAGCTGTTCGGCCCCGTCGAGGCGGACCTGACCTTCGGCGACGGCGAGGAGGCCGTGAAGCGGCTGGCGTCGCTGCGGGACGATCCGGACCGCCGGGCGCGGCTGCGGGCCGCCCATCGGGATTGGGTGTTCGACCGGCTGTCGCTGGAGCGCATCCTTTCCGCCGTGCTGGCCGCCGTGCTGGCTGGCGTGCTGGCCGACGGATGTCCGGCCCCTTCCCATACACCCCCTCAGGCCACCGATACCTCCGTATAGTGTTCAGGCCGGCCCGCCTCCGGCACAGTTGTGGCGAAGAGGAGGTTCCGCGACGCCCATGGAAAGGCCGATGTCGGCCTTCCCCCCGCGCCGCGGCTCTTTCGCGCGTCCAAAAATGGAGGGGGTTTTGAGCACGATCGCGACCAAGGACGGCACCCGCATCTTCTACAAGGACTGGGGCAGCGGACAGCCGCTGGTCTTCTCGCATGGATGGCCGCTCAGCGCCGACGCCTGGGACGGGCAGATGCTGTTCTTCGGCCAGCAGGGCTACCGGGTCATCGCCCACGACCGGCGCAGCCACGGCCGGTCCGACCAGACCTGGACCGGCAACCACATGGACCAGTACGCCGACGACCTGGCCGAACTGCTCGACGCGCTGGACGTGCGCGACGCGGTGATGATCGGCCATTCCACCGGCGGCGGCGAGGTCGCCCGCTACATCGGGCGCCACGGCACCGGGCGGGTCGCCAAGGCCGTTCTGGTCGGGGCGGTGCCGCCGATCATGCTGAAGACGGCGGCCAACCCCGGCGGCCTGCCGATGGAGGTCTTCGACGGCATCCGCAAGGGCACCTACGACGACCGGTCGCAGTTCTTCCTGGACCTCAGCATGCCCTTCTACGGCTTCAACCGCGACGGCGCCAAGGTGTCGGAGGGGCTGCGGCAGTCCTTCTGGCTTCAGGGCATGATGGCCGGGATCAAGGGCGCCTACGACTGCATCCAGCAGTTCTCGGAAACCGACTTCACCGAGGACCTGAAGAAAATGGCCGTCCCGACGCTGCTCATCCACGGCGACGACGACCAGATCGTGCCCATCGACGCGGCCGCCCGCCGCGCCGTGGAGATCGCGCCGCAGGCGACGCTGACGGTCTACGAGGGGGCGCCGCACGGCCTGACGGCCACCCACCAGGACCGCTTCAACGCCGACGTGCTGGCCTTCATCAAGGGGGCGTAAGCGGGGGGCCGGTCAGGCATCGCCGGCGAGGGTCACCTTGTCGGCGATGCGCACCAGATCGGGCAGGGACCGCGCCTGCATCTTGCGCATCACGTTGGCGCGGTGGACCTTCACGGTGATCTCGCTGAGCTGCAGCTCGGCGGCGATCTGCTTGTTGAGCTGGCCGGCGGCGACGAGCCGCATCACCTCCCGCTCGCGCGGGGTCAGGCTGCGGAACCGCTCGCGCAGGTCGTACAGCGCGTCCAGGGCGCGCCGGCGGTCGCGGTCGCGCTCGATGCCGGTGTGGACGGCGTCGATCAGGTCCTGGTCGCGGAAGGGCTTGGCCAGGAACTCGACGGCGCCGGCCTTCATCGCCGTCACCGACATGGGAATGTCGCCGTGGCCGGTGATGAAGACGACCGGCAGGTGGATGTCCGTCCCGTTCAGCTCGCGCTGGAACTCCAGGCCGCTCTGGCCGGGCAGCCGGACGTCCAGCACGAGGCAGCCCGGCGCGTCGGGCAGGCGTTGCTGCAGGAACTCCTGCGCCGAGGCGAAGGGCAGGGCGGTCAGCCCGACGGAGCGCAGCAGGCTGACCAGCGAGTCCCGGATCGACGGGTCGTCGTCGATGATGGCGACGAAGGGCGCGTCCACGGCCGTGGCGGAGCGGTCGGAGGCGGGCCGGTCGCTCATCGCGTCCGCTCCAGCGCCGCCCCGCCCTCCGACCGCTCCGGCTCGTCGTCAACGGGCAGGGTGAAGCGGAAGACGGCGCCGTGGGGCTGGTTGGCGGCCGCCCACAGCCGGCCGCCATGGGCCTCGATGATCGACTGGCAAATGGTCAGCCCCATGCCGATCCCATGCTCCTTGGTGGTGAAGAAAGGCTCGAACAGCCGCTCCTCCTGGGACGCCTGCAGGCCGGTGCCGGTGTCCTCCACCGACACGACGACGTCCGTGAGCCCGCGGCGGCGCGAGCGGATGCTCAGAACGCGCGGGCGGTCGGCGACCACGCTCATCGCATCGTCGGCGTTGGCGATCAGGTTCAGCAGGACCTGTTCGAGCTGCACCGTGCTGCCGTTGACCGGCGGCAGGCGCTGCTGAAGGTCGGTGCGCACGGCGATGCGGTTCAGGCGCCGCTCGCCCTCCGTGCGGTCCAGCGCGCTGCGGATCACGCCGTTGATGTCCAGCCGGCGGCGCTGGGGCGGCGCCTTGCGGAAGGAATCCCGGATGCAGGCGATCACCCGCGCGGCGCGGTGCCCGTCTTCGGAAATCCGCTTCAGCGCGGCCCGCACCTCCACCAGGTCGGGCGACGGGCGGTCCAGCCAGCGCAGCCCGGCGCCCGCGTTGGTGACCATGCTCGCCAGCGGCTGGTTGACCTCGTGCGCGATGGAGGCGGAGAGCGCTTCCAGGCTGGCCAGCCGCGCGTCGCGCACCCGCCGCTCCGCCGCCACCGAGCGGACCAGCCGCCCGTAGAGAGTCGTCATCTCGGCCAGCAGGACCAGCAGGACGACGCTGGAGGCGGCGAGCCCGAACAGCCGTCCCGACCACCAGCCGGCGCTGAAGCGCCCGCCGCTGATGAAGCTCAGCAGGCAGGTCTCGATGGCCCAGGCGGCCAGCACGACCATCAGCCAGAGGTCGAGGACCGAGAGGCGTTGCCGCCACAGGACGGCCAGCGCCGCGGCGCAGAGCGCCAGCGCCGTCACCGGCACGACCCGCCACAGCGGCGTTTCCCGCATGGTGTCGACCATCAGCCGCGGCAGCAGGGCGTCGTCGGCCAGCGCGAGGGCGGTGAGGCCCCCGGCCAGCGCCGTCGCCAGCGCCATGCCGCCGGCGATTGCGGGCAGGACCGGGCGGTGCGCCTCGCGCGGGCCGGCCTCCATGACCTTGAGCAGCGCGTAGGCCAGGATGAACAGCGGCAGCCCGAGGCGGCGCCCTGCGGCGACGATGGCCGTGCTCTGCAGGCCGGCGCCGAGCAGCCCGGTCGGCGCGAAGACGCCGGGGAAGGTCAGCGCCCAGGGAACGATCAGCAGCGCCGTGACCAGATAGCCGGCGGCCAGCGCCAGCAGGGCCGGCGAGCGTTGCGTGGCGTAGAGAGCGAAGAGCAGGACGGCGGTCATCAGCTCGGTCAGCAGCACCGCGGTGGCGTAGGCGGGCAGCAGGACCGCCGTCCCGTCCAGCGTCAGGCGGGCGAAGGGCGCCGCGATGGCCAGAGCGACCAGCAGCCCGGCCACCGTGCCGACGGCCAGCCGCGTCTGACCGGCCCGCGGGGGCAGGGTCGCCAGAAGAAACCGTTGGTCTCCGGGGTCATCGCTCGTGCGCATCACCGTCGCTCGCCCGCCCGTCCGGTCACGTCCGCCCTCAACCCTCAAGCCTCGAACCCTGTCCTTTATCCTGTCCGGCACCGGCGGCGAGCGGCGCCTTGGCCTGATATACCAAGGTATAGGGCCCGCAAACGCAAGTTCAATGTCGCCGTCCTCCGTCCCTGACCGATGCTTCGACACACCGCCGGGCCACAGACATCGTCACGTGTTTCGCCACGGCCATCGCCACACGGCCATCGCCATTGGCACCGGCGCCAAAAACAACGGGGATAGAGACATGACCATCACCGCCACCGCGACTCCTGGCAAACTGCTTGTTTCGCCGAAGGACCACGCGCTGATCATGATCGATCATCAGTCGCAGATGGCCTTCGCGACCCATTCGATCGACGCCACGACGCTGCGCACCAACACCGCGCTGGTCGCCCACGCCGCCGCCGGCTTCGGCGTTTCGACCATCCTGACCACGGTTGCGGAAAAGAGCTTCTCCGGCCCGATCTTCTCCGAGATCACCGAGGCCTTCCCGGGGGCGGAGGTCACCGACCGCACCTCCATGAACACCTGGGAGGACGCCAACGTCATCAAGCGGGTCAACGGCCTGGGCAAGACCCGGCTGGTCTTCTGCGGCCTGTGGACCTCGGTCTGCATCGTCGGCCCGACCCTGTCGGCGCTCGACCAGGGCTTCGAGGTCTACGTCATCGCCGACGCCTGCGGCGACGTCTCGGTCGAGGCGCACCAGCGCGCCATGGACCGCATGGTTCAGGCCGGCGTCCGCCCGATGACCTCGCTCCAGTACATGCTGGAGCTGCAGCGCGACTGGGCGCGCACCGAGACCTACGAGATGACCACCGGCATCGCCAAGAAGTACGGCGGCGCCTATGGCCTGGGCATCATCTACGCCAAGACGATGTTCGGCGCGTCGGAAGGCGGCCACAGCGCCGCCGCCTGATTGCGGCGCTGAGCCGCAGCGCTCAGCTTGCGGCGCGCGATGCCCCGCGCCGCGGCGGACCGGTCCCGACCCTCCCCGGGGCCGGTCCGCCTTTTCCCGCCCATCCGGACGAAGAACAGGCACGCCATGATGCCCTATCTGCTTTCCCTCGGCGCCGGCATCCTGGTCGGCGTCCTCTACGCGCTGCTCGGCGTCCGCTCCCCAGCACCGCCCACCATCGCCCTGATCGGCCTGCTCGGCATGCTGGTCGGCGAGCAGGCCGTGCCGGTGGTCAAGCGGCTGATCGCCGGGCAGCCGGTGCTGGCCTTCATCCAGAACGACTGCGCCCGCCACATCCTGGGGCCGCAGGCCGGCGCCGCTCCCGATGCCGCGACTCCGCCGGCCCCGGCCGCCGACGCACCCCCGCGGGGCCGGGCATGACCGGGACCGGAATCGGTCGCCGCGGCGCCATCGCCGGAAGCGCCGCCGCCGCCCTGCTCGCCTCGCCCCTGCTCACCCGCCTTGGGAATGCCGCCATGCCGTCTTCCGACCTTCTGATCGTCAACGCCAAGATCACGACGCTCGACCGCGCCAACCCGCAGGCCGACGCCGTGGCGATCCGCGACGGGCGCTTCCTCGCCGTGGGGCGGGAGGCCGAGGTGCGCGCCGCAGCATCTCCCGACGCCGCGGTGATCGACGCCAAGGGACGCCGCCTGATCCCAGGCCTGATCGACAGCCACATCCACGTCATCCGTGGCGGCCTGAACTACAACATGGAGTTGCGCTGGGACGGCGTGCCGACGCTGGCCGACGCCATGGCGATGCTGCGCGCCCAGGTGGCCCGCACGCCGGCCCCGCAGTGGGTGCGCGTCGTCGGCGGCTTCACCGAGCACCAGTTCGCCGAGAAGCGCCTGCCGACGCTGGAGGAGCTCAACGCCGCCGCCCCCGACACGCCGGTCTTCATCCTGCACCTCTACGACCGCGCGCTGCTGAACGGCGCTGCGCTGCGGGCGGTGGGCTACGGCAAGGACACGCCCAACCCGCCGGGCGGCGAGATCCAGCGCGACGCCGCGGGCAACCCGACCGGCCTGCTGCTCGCCCTGCCCAACGCGATGATCCTGTACTCCACCCTCGCCAAGGGGCCGAAGCTGCCGGAGGAGTATCAGGTCAACTCGACCCGCCATTTCATGCGGGAGCTGAACGGGCTGGGCGTCACCAGCGTGATCGACGCCGGCGGCGGCTTCCAGAACTACCCCGACGACTACGCGATCATCGAGAAGCTGCACGCCGACGGCGAGATGACGCTGCGCATCGCCTACAACCTGTTCACCCAGAAGCCGAAGGAGGAGTTGAAGGACTTCGCCACCTGGTCGGACAAGGTCAAGCCGGGCGACGGCGACGACCGCTATCGCCTGAACGGGGCGGGGGAGATGCTGGTCTATTCCGCCGCCGACTTCGAGGACTTCCGCGTCGCCCGGCCCGAGATGCCGCCGAACATGGAAACGGACCTGGAGCCGGTGGTCCGCCTGCTCGCCGAGCGGCGCTGGCCCTGGCGGCTGCACGCCACCTACGACGAGACCATCGGCCGGGCGCTCGACGTCTTCGAGAAGGTCAACCGCGACATCCCGCTGCAGGGGCTGAACTGGTTCTTCGATCACGCCGAGACGATCAGCGAGCGCAACATCGACCGCATCGCGGCGCTCGGCGGCGGCATCGCCGTGCAGCACCGCATGGCCTATCAGGGCGAGTATTTCGTGGAGCGCTACGGCGCCAAGGCCGCCGAGGCCACGCCGCCCATCGCGAAGATGATGGCCGCCGGGGTGCCGGTGGGCGCCGGGACGGACGCCACCCGTGTCGCCAGCTACAACCCCTGGGTCTCGCTGTCCTGGCTGGTCACCGGCAAGACGGTGGGTGGGCTGTCGCTCTACCCGATGGCCAACCGGCTGGACCGCGAGACGGCGCTGCGCCTGTGGACGGAGGCCAACACCTGGTTCTCCAACGAGCAGGGCAAGAAGGGCAGGATCGAAGCCGGGCAGCTCGCCGACGCGGCGCTGCTCAGCGACGACTACATGGCGGTGCCGGAGGACCGCATCCCCCACATCCGCTCCGTCCTGACCCTGCTGGGCGGCGCCGTGGTGCATGGCGAGGGCGATTTCGGCAAGCTCGCCCCGCCGCTGCCCAAGCCGATGCCCGACTGGTCGCCGGTCGCCACGGTCGGCGGCTATTACCGCGATCCCAAGACGGTGCAGAAGCAGGCGGCGGAGTGCGGTTGCCATTCCGGCTGCGCCGTGCACGGCCACGATCACGCGGCGGCGCTGGGCGCCGACGTGCCCTCGTCCGACGCGCGCAGCTTCTGGGGCGTGTTCGGCTGCGGCTGCTGGGCGGTGTGAGGGGGAGCGGAACGATGGCCGACAGCCTTTACACGCGCAAGGACGCCGCCGCCGCGCCGGTCGCCGCCCTGCTCGACTGGCCGGGGACCGCCTGGCTCGCCCGCCTCGCGCTGGCGGCGCCTTTCCTGGTCAGCGGGCTGGTCAAGCTGACGGACTTCAACGGTGCGGTGGCCGAGGCGGCGGGGCTGGGGCTCGGCCTGCCGGTCCTCGTCGCGGTGGCGGTGATCGTCACCCAGCTCGGCGGGTCGGCGCTGTTTCTGACACGGCGCTGGTGCTGGCTCGGCGCCGGGATTCTCGCCGGCTTCACGGTGGTCGCCACGCTGCTCGCCCACGCCTTCTGGACCTATGAGGGGCCGGACCGCGCCCGCCAGACCGCCACCTTCCTGGAGCATCTCGCCATCGTCGGCGGCTTCGCCGCGGCGGCGGCGCTCACCCACCGCGACTCCCACCGCCGGGGAGGGTCCGCATGACCGCCGAGACCGTGCCCTCCCCCGGGACCAAGCCGGCCGGGGCCTTCGCGCCGCTGCGCAACCGTCTGTTCGCCGTGCTGTGGGTGGCGGCGGTTCTGGGCAACGTCGGCACCTTCATGCGCGACGTGGCGAGCGCGTGGCTGGTCCTCGACCTGTCTGGATCGCCGTCCACCGTCGCGCTGATCCAAGCGGCGGGCTCGCTGCCCATCTTCCTGCTGGCGATCCCGGCGGGCGTGCTGTCGGACATCATGGACCGGCGGCGGATGCTGATCGTCATCCAGTGCCTGCTCGCCTGCGTCAGCGCCGCGCTGATGATCCAGGCGGCGCTGGGCGTCGCCAGCGTGGCCTCCATCGCCGGGCTGACCTTCCTGGGCGGTGTCGGGGCGGCGCTGATGGCGCCGGTCTGGCAGTCCATCGTGCCGGAGCTGGTGCCGCGCGGCGAGCTGAAGGGCGCCGTCGCGCTGAACAGCCTTGGCATCAACATCGCCCGCGCCATCGGCCCGGCGGCGGGCGGCGCGATCCTGGCCGCCGCCGGGGCCGCCGCCACCTACGCGGTGGACGTCTCCTCCTACATCATCGTCATCGCCGCCCTGCTGTGGTGGCGGCGCACCCCCGACACCCGCGACGATCTGTCGGAGCAGTTCGGCGGCGCGCTGCGCGCCGGGCTGCGCTACGCCCGCGCCAGCAAGGAGCTGCACCGCGTCTTCCTGCGCGCCGGCCTGTTCTTCGCCTGCGCCAGCGCCCTGTGGGCTCTGCTGCCCATCGTCGCCGGGCCGATGCTGGGCGGTGGACCGGGCTTCTACGGCCTGCTGCTCGGCGCCGTGGGGGCGGGGGCCATCGGCGGGGCGACCGTCCTGCCGCGCCTGCGCGAGCGCCTGGGCGCGGACGGCCTCATGCTGGCGGCGGCGCTGGTCACCGCCGTCGTCATGGGCATCCTGGCCCTGGCCCCGCCGCGCTGGCTGGCGCTGCCGGTGCTGCTGGGCGCCGGGGCGGCCTGGATCGCCGTGCTGACGACGCTGAGCGCGACGACCCAGGCGATCCTGCCCAACTGGGTGCGCGGGCGCGGGCTGGCGCTCTACCTAACCGTGTTCAACGGCGCCCTGACGGCGGGCAGTCTCGGCTGGGGGGCTCTGGCCGACGCGATCGGCGTGCCGGCCACCCTGTGGGTCAGCGCCGCCGGGCTGCTGGCCGTCGCGGTGCTGTCCCGCGCGGTGCCGCTGCCGGAGGGCGAGGCCGACCTCACCCCGTCCAACCACTGGCCGGAGCCGCTGACCGCCGAGCCGGTGCGCAACGACCGTGGTCCGGTCCTCATCACCATCGAGTACCGGGTGGCCGCCGCCGACCAGCACGCCTTCCACGCCGCGCTCCGCCGTCTGTCGGAGGCGCGGCGGCGGGACGGCGCCTACGCCTGGGGCGTCAGCCAGGATTCCGGCGATCCGGAGCGGGTGCTGGAGTGGTTCTTCGTCGAATCCTGGGCGGAGCATCAGCGCCAGCACCGCCGGGTGTCGCACGCCGACGCGGACGTGCAGAAGGAGGCGCTGGCCTTCCACCGCGGCGACGGGCCGCCGCGGGTGTCGCATTTCCTGGCGCTGGAGCACGGCGCGGGAAAGGCGTCGTGAGGCGGTGGCGCGGGGCGTTGGTCGCGGCTCTGCTGCTCCAATCCGCCCCGGCCCCTGCGGAGACCCTCGCGGAGACGCCGCCGCCCCTGACCAACAGCCGCTACGACGAGGACTACCGCTACCTCCTCGACCCCGCGGCGGGCAGCGGCGCCTTCTGGGAGCGCTTCAAGGCGATCCCGCTCACCCCCGGCGGCACCGTCTCCCTGTCCACCGGGCTGGAGGCGCGGCTGCGCGGTGAGGCCGTGCGCAACAGCGGCTGGGGGCAGGACGAGCCGAGGAACGACGCCTACGGCCTGTGGCGGCTGCTGCCCTATGCCGACCTGCGCGCCGGGTCGGCCCTGCGCGTCTTCGGGCAACTGATCATGGCCGGTTCGGCGGGCAAGCTCGGGCCGGAGGGGGCGCCGGACGTCGACCGCGCCGACCTGCTGCAGGGCTTCGCCGATCTGTCCGTCCCGCTGGGGAGCGCGCAGGGCACGCTGCGGGCCGGGCGCCAGATGCTCGCCTACGGGTCGGAGCGGCTGATCAGCCTGCGCTACGGCGCCAACGTGCCCCGCGCCTTCGACGCGGTGACGGGGATCGTGAACGCCGGCCCCTGGCGGGTGGACGGCTTCCTCGGCCGCCCGGTCCGCGCGGCGCCGGACCTGTTCGACGACCGGCGCGACGGCGGGCGCTCCGCCTGGGGGCTGTACGCCACGCGCGGCGCGGGCGAGGGCTGGGGTACCGGACTGGACGCCTACTACATCGGCTACGGCAACCGGGCGGCGTCCTTCGAGGGCGGGGAGGGGCGGGAGGAGCGGCACACGCTGGGCACCCGCCTGTTCGGAAAGGCCGACGGCTGGGATTGGAACTGGGAGGCCATGCTCCAGACCGGCCGGATCGACGGCGATACCATCGCCGCATGGTCGGTCGCCAGCGACACCGGTCACCGCTGGGATGGCCTGCCGCTGCGCCCGCGGCTCGGGCTGAAGGCCAACATCGCCAGCGGCGACCGCGATCCCGGCGACGGGCGGCTCGGCACCTTCAACCCCCTCTTCCCCCGCGCGAAGTATTTCGGGGAGCTGACCCCGGTCGGGCCGCTGAACCTGATGAACCTGCATCCGTCCGTGGATGTGGCGCTGTCGGACGACTTTAGCCTCTCCGCCTCGGCCATCGCCTATTGGCGGATGAGCCTGGAGGACGGCGTCTACGACCTGTCCGGAAACCTGCTCCGCTCCGGCGCCGAATCGCGGTCGCGTTACATCGGCACGCAGGGGGAGCTTGTGCTGTCCTACGCCGCCGGGCGCACGGTCGAGGGGCTGCTGTCCTACTCGCTGTTCCGGCCCGGCTCCTTCCTTCAGGACACCGGCCCCGCGAAGACGATCCACTTCGTCGGGATGGAGGCGGTGTTCAAGTTCTGATGGGCCATGGGTATGTTTCGGTACGGTACCTGCGCCGGCCCCCTCCTTTGGCGGCATGGTTGCGAATGTCATGATGCACAGGGGCGCAGCAGCATGTTCCGCAGCACCGGTCCGGCCTTCCTCCTCGCAATTCTCGCCTTGCCGGTTGGGTTGCAGGCGCCGGCCATGGCCGCCGAGATGCCGGATCGGGCGGCGCAGGGGGCCGATGTGTTCGACCTGTTCGACGAAAATCACGACGGGCGGATTTCGAACGCGGAGTTTCAGAACAACAAGATTCTGGTCTTCTATGTCTGGGACCGGAACCGGGACCTCGTGCTGACACCCGATGAGACACCGCTGAGGCCCGAGGTGTTCACCGCCGCCGCCGGGCCGGACGGGCGGATCGACAGCTTGGAGTTCATCACGGTCATCGACGAGGCGTTCCTCATCGCCGACACCAACCGCGATTCCACGCTCGACCGGCAGGAACTCCTGGCCTTCCGGCAACGCATCCGCCCCTGAAGCGTGCCGCGGCCGGCGGGGCGCCGCCATCCGCTGCGACGGTTGCGGAGGGATACGGTAACTTACGCCCGCTGCCGTGTCGGGAACGCCGGGCGCCCGTGTAACGTTGCCGTCCGGACGACCCAACCATCCAAGCGACCCAAACACAGGCGGAGACGATCCATGAAGCGCCGAGTCCGTGCCATCCTTGCGGTGTTCCTGACCGGCGCGGTCCTGGCCGGCTGCGCGCCGGCCTCCGAAACCGCGCCGCCGTCCGCCGCCATGGCCCCGGCGAGCGCCGATCCCACGCCGCGCCTGTCCATGGTCGAGAATGTCCGCTCCACCGCCAAGGTCCGCGGCGTCGACAAGGCGGCGCGGACGGTGATCCTGCAATTCCAGGACGGGCGGGAGGAGGCGGTGACCGCCGGAAGCGGGGTGCGGAACTTCGACCGCATCAAGGTCGGCGACACCGTGCAGATCGAGTACGCCCGCCTGACCAACATCGTCACCCAGCCGCCGGGCGGCGGGCCGGGCGCCGTTCAGCGGAGCAGCACGGACCGCGCCGCGGTCGGCGAGATGCCGCGCGCGTCGGCGATCACCACGACCCAGGTGACCGAGGTCGTCGAGGCCATCGACCTCAACCGGCGGACGGTCACGCTGCGCGGGCCGCAGGGCCGCACGCGCACGGTTCCGGTGCCGCCGGACGTGCAGGGGCTGGAGACGGTGAAGCCCGGCGACGAGGTGGTCATCAGCCGGACGGAGGCTGCCACGGTCACCGTGATGCGATGAGGGAAGAGGAGAAAGCCACCGAGGAGGGAAGGTGGCGCGAGTGACGGGACTTGAACCCGCGGCCTCCGGCGTGACAGGCCGGCGCTCTAACCAACTGAGCTACACCCGCAATATGGCTCCGGATGCTGGACTCGAACCAGCGACACGCGGATTAACAGTCCGCTGCTCTACCGACTGAGCTAATCCGGAACGGAGGCCGGCTTATAAGCCCCTTTCCGGGGGCTGGCAAGGGGAAAACGGACTGTCGGCAGAATTTTTCGAGCGACGCCCGCGGCGGCGATGCAGGGCCGTGACAATGGGGCGGAAATGTGGCGAAAGCCTCGCGCGCCGGTTGACAGGGGGCGCGGCTTTCGCTTCCTTCCGGCGCCGGTTCCCGTCTCCATCCCCTGCCGCTGGTCCCCGTCCGCCATGTCCAAGGTCGTTCCCTTCGCCCAGGCGCGCGAAGCCCTTCTCGCCCGCCTCACCGAGCAGCTTCCCCCCTCCACCGAATGGGCCGGGCGCCTGATGCTGATGCCGGACGGCGACCGGGTGGAGCCGATGCCCGCAACGGAGGCGGTCGAGGTGCTGCGCGCCTTCCGCGCCGGGCTGGGCGAGGCCATCGGCGCCGCCCCCTGCTCGGTCGGCGGCATGTGGGTGTCGCGGGAGGACTGCCTGGACTGGGATGGGCTGCTGGCCCCGCTGGCGGTGGCCGCCGGCTATGTGGTGGCCGGGGCGACCGGCGGCGCCGGCCTGTCGGTGGAGCTGTTCCGCTGCAAGAGCGCGCTGGCCGGCTGGGGCGTGCGCGGCCTGCGCGGCGAGCCGGCGGTGGCCCGCTCCGCCGGCTACGCCGTGGTGATGGTCAGCCGCCGCCCGGACGACCAGGAGATCGTCCTGGACCGCGTGATGGACACCTTCGGTTTCGTGATGCGCAGCCAGGGCGAGCCGGTGGTGGACACCGGCGACCTGAACGCCCGGCTGGCCCGCCGGGCCTGCCCGCTGCGGCGATAACCGGGCGGTCAGCGGTTCGGCGCCTCGGCCTGCACGATGCGTGCGACGGTTTGCAGACGCTGCACGTCGCGCACTTCCAGAACGATGCCCAGGTTCAGCGCGGCGAGCGTGTCCACCAAGGATCGCATGCTGTCCCGCACCCGCTCCAGCGCGTCGGGACCATGGTCCGATTCGCTGTCGAGAGAACTGACGAAGGCACTGATTTCCAACTGCATTTGCGCCCGGCTCCGCCTGTGTGGTGGGTGCTGCCCCTGAAGGCGTTACTCCGATCCGCGCGGTCCCGTCCATGACGCTTGCGCCATAGGCCGCAGGGCGAATCCCCCCATCCACTCGGCAGGGAACTAGGTCGGAGGGCGGCGGAAGCGCAGGGGTTCGCCGAAGCCGGGGACGGCGAAACGGGCGGGATCGACCGCCTGCTCGGCCAGCGCGTGGTGCAGCGCCCGGATCGGGGCGTCGATGCCCTCGGCGGTGAGCTGGAAGGTGCCGAAATGCATGGCGACGCTGTGCCGCGCCCCCAGGTCGCGGTGCGCCCGCACGGCGTCGGCCGGGTTCATGTGCTGGGCGGCCATGAACCAGCGCGGCTCGTAGGCGCCGATCGGCAGCAGGGCGACGTCGATCGCGCCGAACCGCCGCCCGATCTCCCGGAAATGCGGGCAATAGCCGCTGTCGCCCGCGAAATAGACGGCGGACTCCGGCGTCTCCACCACGAAGCCGCCCCACAGGGTCTTGCGCCGGTCGAAGGGGCTGCGGGCGGACCAGTGCTGCGCCGGGACGAAGGTGATGCGGGTGCCGTGCGGGCCGGGCAGGCTGTCCCACCAGTCCAGCTCATGCACCGCGTCGAAGCCGGCGCGGCGCATCATCGGGCCGTTGCCGAGCCCCGTCATCACCTGCGGCACGCCGCGCCGCCGCGCCAGATGGCGGAGCGTCGGGGCGTCGAGATGGTCGTAGTGGTTGTGGCTGAGCAGCACCGCGTCGATGGCCGGCAGATCCTCCATCCGCACCGCGGGCGGGCGCACCCGCTTCGGCCCCAGCCGCCCGAAGGGACCGGCATGGTCGGAATAGACGGGATCGGTCAGGAAGGCGGCTCCGCCGATCTGGATCAGGAAGGTCGCCTGCCCGATGAAGGTGACCGCGACCTCGCCGCGCGCCGGTGTGACAGGGCGGAAGGGGCGGGGCGGCTCCGGGTCCGGCGGCGTCCAGCGCGGGCCGCGCGCCTTGTAGAGCCGCCACAGATCGCGCGGGCCCTTGTCCGTGTCGGCGTGCGGGTTGAAGAAACGGCGCCCGTCCCAGTGATCGGACGGAACGGCGGGAAAGCGGGGCTGGCTGTCGTCGCGCGGCATGACACGAGAAGTGGGGTGGTGCGGCGGCTTTGGCTAGACCGCCGTCTTCCGCGATGCGGCAGGAACGCGGCGTTCGTCAGCGAAACAGTTCGCAAACCTGAACGTCAGTTATTTAAAGCATTGAAAGCGTTGCGTTTTTTGGGGTCTGCCCTGCAATAAGCGCGCGTGTGGTATTAGGTATACCAGAGCATATTGGTCTCAACGAACAACGCCCCCGATAACGCCTCCCAACGATTGGAGACCATCATGAACAGCTCGACCTACACCCACATCGGCAGCGACCGCGCCCCGTCCTCCGCCCTCCAGGCCGTCCGCGAGTTCCTCGCCGCCTGGCTGCGCGCGACGCCGGCCTACATCGTGTATCGCTCCATCAACGAGCGTTGATTGGCGAGCGCCGGGTCACGAACGCTGAATGTTGAACGGGGGCGGCCCAGCGGTCGCCCCCGTGCTGTATCAACGCGGTGCGTCCCGGTTCAGGACGCCGGCGTGAAGTTCCGGTTCCAGACCGGTTCCAGGGTCGGCAGGGCCAGGACCCGCTCCGCCACGCCCGAGAGCTTCGGGCAATGCTCTGTGAACCAGGCGCGGCGGGGGCGCCAATGCACCATTGCCCCGACGTAGATGTCGAGCGCGCTGAAGCGCTCCCCCAACACCCACGGGCCTTCGCCCAACTGCGATTCCAGCCAGAGCCACAGCGTCTTGCGGTGCTCCACCATCGCCGCACCGAGCGCCTCCGGGGTCTCCGTCACCCAGCGCTCCGGGTAATCGCCGTAGGTGAAGGTCGGGTAGACGTTGGCCACCAGCCAGACCAGCAGCCGCAGGAAGGCCGCGCGCTCCGGCGAGTCCGGCGGCGGGGCCAGTCCGGATTCCGGATGCCGTTCGGCCAGCAGCAGCGCGATGGCCGCGCTTTCCGTCATCACCGTCCCGTCCGGCAGGACCAGGGTGGGAATCTGCCCCAGCGGGTTCAGCGCCAGCAGCGTCTGCCGCGCCTCGCCCGGCGCGTCGAAGCCCTCGACATTTTTGAAGACGAAGGGCGCGCCGCACTGGACCAGCATCGCTTCGGCCAGGACGGACCCCCAGCCGGGGGCGCCGTAAAGCCTGTAGCCCGCTCCGCTCATTCCCGATCCCTCCCATCCTGGGGTGCCTGTTCCGCCGCCAAAGCCCAAAAGGCTTCCGCCGCCGGGCTCTGGCGCGCGCGCGGGCGGTAGAGGCGGACCTCCACCGGGATTTCCCAACCCGTCCCGCCGGCCCGCACCAGCCGTCCCTGCGCCACGTCGTCACCGATCAGGCTGTCCGGCAGCCACGCCACGCCGCGCCCGTCGCGGGCCAGTGTGCGCAGCACCGCGGCGAGGTGCGAGGTGAAAACGGTATCGAGCGCCAGAGGCGCCGGAAAGCCGCCGCGCGCCGCCGTGACGATGCGTCCCATGCCCGATTCCGGGCTGTAGGCGAGATGGGGCAGGGCGGACCCACCGCCGGACAAGGGATAGCGCGGCGCGCCCGCCTCGTCCGGTGCGCAGACCGGCACCAAGCGGTCGCTCCCCACCGCGGCCGAGCGGAAGGCCCCGCCCTCCAGCCGGGAGGGGGCCGCCGCATGGGCGTGGCACAGCAGGAACTGCGCCTGCCCCTGGGTCATGACCTGCTCGCAGGCCTGCATGCTGTCGGACAGCAGATGGATGGCGCCCAGCCGCGCCTGTCCCTCCAGCCGGCTCAGCCAAGTCGGGAAGAAGGTCAGCGACAGCGCGTGGGTCGCCGCGAAGCGCAGCGCCGTGGCCGCCGCCCCGCCGGCCAGCCGCGCCTCCTCCCGCCCTTGCAGAAGGCGGCGCACCGTTTCGTCGGCGAAGGGGCGGAAGCGGCGCCCGGCCTCGGTCAGCCCGACCGGCTGGGTGCTGCGGTCGAACAGAGGCGTGCCGGTCCAGTCCTCCAGCGCACGGATGCGGCGGCTGAAGGCCGGCTGGGTCAGGTTGCGCCGCTGCGCCGCGCGGGAGAAGTTGCCGCACTCCGCGAGGGCGAGGAAGTCCTCGAGCCAGTTCAGTTCCATCGGTGACTCATCAGCCCATGCCGGACGCGCATCACGCGATTGGAAACTGGCATTGGCCCGGCGGTCCCGTCCATCCCTATCCTGCGGCCCAGGGCATCGGAAAAGCCAAAGGGAAGCAGCGCCATGCGCATCGTGGAGATCCGGGAAAAGACCGTCGGCATCAAGTCCGACATCGCCAACGCCTACATCGACTTCAGCCAGATGACCTGCTCCACCGTGGCGGTCATCACCGACGTGGTGCGCGACGGCAAGCCGGTGATCGGCTACGGCTTCAACTCCAACGGACGCTACGGCGCCGGCGGCCTGATGCGCGAGCGCTTCATCCCCCGCCTGACCTCGGCCACGCCCGACAGCCTGATCGACGAGGCGAACGGCAACCTGGACCCGTTCAAGATCTGGGCGCGGCTGATGACCAACGAGAAGCCGGGCGGCCACGGCGAACGCTCGGTCGCGGTGGGCACCATCGACATGGCGGTGTGGGACGCCGTGGCGAAGATCGCCGGCAAGCCGCTCTACCGCCTGCTCGCCGACCGCTACCGCGGCGGCGTGGCCGACGAGTCGGTCTGGGTCTACGCCGCGGGCGGCTACTACTACCCCGGCAAGGGGGTGGAGGCGCTCCAGGACGAGATGCGCAGCTACCGCGACCGCGGCTACAAGGTCGTGAAGATGAAGATCGGCGCCACCTCGCTGGAGGACGACCTGCGCCGCATCGAGGCGGTGCTGGAGGTGGTCGGCGACGGTCGGAACCTCTGCGTCGACGCCAACGGCCGCTTCGACCTGAAGACCGCCATCGCCTACGCCGAGGCGCTGAAGCCCTACAATCTCTTCTGGTACGAGGAGGCCGGCGACCCGCTCGACTACGCGCTCCAGGCCGAGTTGGCCAACCACTATGACGGTCCCATGGCGACGGGCGAGAACCTGTTCAGCCACCAGGACGCCCGCAACCTGATCCGCCACGGCGGCATGCGCCCGGACCGCGACTGGCTGCAGTTCGACTGCGCGCTCAGCTACGGCCTCGTCGAGTACATGCGCACGCTGGACATGCTGGCGGAGAACGGCTGGTCGAGCCGCCGCGTGGTGCCGCATGGCGGCCACCAGATGTCGCTGAACATCGCCGCCGGCCTGCATCTGGGCGGCAACGAGTCCTATCCGGACGTGTTCAAGCCCTTCTGCGGCTTCGCCGACAGCATCGCGGTCGAGGACGGGCGCGTCCGCCTGCCGGAGCTGCCGGGCATCGGCTTCGAGGACAAGGCGGAGCTGTTCCGTACCATGCGGGAGGCGCTGGAGACGGCGAACTGAGGCGGTCTCCGTCGCGCGCCGCACCCTGTACGGGCGGTATAAGGCGTTGACTCGCGTCGGATCGTCCTCACATGCTGTTGCGGTGTTCAACAGATTTGAAAGGAGGTGATCCAATGTCTCATGGAGCCAAGCCGGTAGCCGTTCTGTTCGGTCTCGCCGCCCTCCTGACGGCGGGGGTCGCCAGCGCGGACTGCTCCTCCAGCCACAGCGCCAGCGCCGGCACGCAGAAGCCTGCCAGCGACACGGTCGCCACGGGCGACCGGGCTTCGGGCAGCACCCGCGGCTGATACCAGCAACGCAACACCGGCAGCACCATGCCGAACGGGCCGTTTCCCATCCGGGAAGCGGCCCGTTTCTTTTTGGCGTCCAGTGGACGGACCGAAGGTTCTCGTTCCAATTTATCCAGATCGTCCTGTCATCATGTTGTGCCCTTCTGGTCCATGAAAGATTCGTTCACGAATAATGCTGTCTCGGAAGCGGTGCTGTACTGCGGTCTCCATGGGCGTTCGGCCCCACGAAACCTCAACGACGTGGAGACCTCATGCAACACCGACAAAGCTCCGGAATCGACTTCGGCTCGACCTGCTGCGGCGGCCTTCGGCACGACTCCCGCCGGACCTTCCTGAAGATCGCCGCGCTGGGCGCCGGGGCCGCGCTGATGGCGCCCCTGACCGCCGGCGCCGCGCGCGCCGCCCAGCCCACCGGCGAGGTGGAGGCGCTTCTGCTCTCCTGCATGGATTACCGGCTGATCGACGACATCGGCCGCTACATGGACGGGCGCGGGCTGACCAACCGCTACGACCATGTGATCCTGGCCGGCGCGTCGCTGGGCGCCCTGACCGACCGGAAGAAGGCGTGGGGCGAGGCGTTCTGGGACCAGGTGGCGGTCGCCAGGCAGTTGCACCGGATCAGGCGCGTCATGGTCATGGACCACCGCGACTGCGGCGCCTACCGCGTCTTCCTGGGGACGGATCTGGCGGCGGACTTGATGGCGGACCCGGAAAAGGAGACCGCCGTCCACGCCGAACAGCTCCGGGCGCTGGGCGCCGCGATCAAGGAACGGCACCCCGACCTGAAGGTGGAACTGCTGTTGATGGCGCTCGACGGCAGCGTCGAATCCATCGCCGACTCCGCCTGAGGACGGGCGGACAATCCCGTGGCGCCGGGGTGTCGGACGCCCGTTCCTCCGGCGCCTCTATAATTCGTATGCGAAATAGTCGGTTGAGCGCGGCCCCTCCTTTTGGTAAACGCAAGGTAAGGATGTGGCCGGCGGGGTAGCGGGACACCGTTGCCGCGGGTATGACGGCGTGCATCGGACCCGGGGTGCCGTTCGTCCCTTGGGAAGTGCAGGGTTTTGCCGTTCCCTTCCGCCGTGCTGTTCCCGGGCCGCCGATGAGCATTCTCACACGCCTTGTCCTGCTCGTTCTTCTCGCCAGCCTGCCGGCCATCGGCATCCTGGCCCACAACAGCCTGACCGCCATCGAGGCGGGGGAGCGGCAGGCCGAGGCGGAGGCCCGCCGCTTGCTGACCCTGATCCAGGACGAGCAGCAGCGGGTCGTGGAGGGCATGCGCGGCGTGCTGGTGACGGTGGCCGAATTGGCGCCGCGGCTGGCCGTCGACCCGCAGCAATGCTCCTCCACCCTGAACCGCCTGCGCGACCGGCTGCCGCGGGTGAAGGGAATCGCGCTGACCGACCTCGACGGCGCGGTCCGCTGCGCCAGCGACGCCAAGCTGAACGGCCTGATGGTGGCGGCGCTGCCGCACATCCGCATGGCGCTCTACGGGCAGGGCTTCGTCGTCGGCGACTACGCGGTGCG
The DNA here is from genome assembly GCF_005222205.1 of Azospirillum brasilense. Taxonomy (NCBI): domain Bacteria; kingdom Pseudomonadati; phylum Pseudomonadota; class Alphaproteobacteria; order Rhodospirillales; family Azospirillaceae; genus Azospirillum; species Azospirillum brasilense. The sequence goes on from NZ_CP032346.1 coordinate 1,573,122, forward strand.
GCGGACGGACGGGCGTCCCGTGCTGCCCTTCGCCGCCCCCTACGCCGACGGGACGGGCCGCATGGCGGGGGTGGTGTCCATCGCGCTCGACGCCGGATGGCTGCGCGAGTATCTGGCGGAAAAGCCGCTGCCGCCGAACGCCATGCTGGTGCTGGCCGACCGCAACGGCACCGTGCTGGGCCGCTTCCCCGGCAGCGACGACCAGCGGGTGGGCAAGCCGCTGCCCGAGCCGCTGATGGCTCTGCTGCGGGCGCCGTCCGACGGCGTGGCGGAGGTCGCCGGCCTGGATGGCGAGCCGCGGATCATGGCCTACGCGCCGGTGGACCAGAAGGTCCGCGAGCTGTTCCTGGCGGTCGGGCTGGACCGGACGGAGGCGCTGCGCCCCGTCACCGCCGCGGCCGAGCGGAGCGCCTTCCTGCTGGCGCTGGCGGCGGCGCTGTCCCTGGCCGCCGCCTGGGTCGGCGCGCGCCTGTTCGTGCTGCGCCCGGTGGCCCGGCTGAAGCGGGTGGTGGAGCGCTGGAGCGCCGGGGACCGGAGCGCGCGGATCGGCCGGCCGGCCGACCGGTCGGAGATCGGTGCCTTGGGCCGCGCCTTCGACTCCATGGCGCAGGAGCTTCAGGCGCGGGAACTGGCCCGCGACGCCGCCCACGCCGCGGAACACCGCATGGCCGCGATCCTCGCCGCCTCGACCGACGCGGTGGTGGAATTGGACCATGAGGGCCGCGTGACCTTCGCCAATGAGAAGGCGGCGCGCCTGTTCGGCGACGGCGGGGACCTCGTGGGCCATGTCTTCGTGGCTCTGCTGCCGCCCGGCGTGGCCGAGCCCTTCACCGCGCGCTTCCGCGACGCGCTGGACCGGGGAGAGCCGGAGGAATTCGAAATCCGGCTGGGCGGCGTCGAACGGCAAGGCGGTGAGGAAGGGAGCGGTGGCGACTGGTACGCCCTGCGCCTGTTCGCCACCGGCGACCGGCTGGCCGTCTACGCCCAGGACGTGACCCGCCGCAAGGAGGACGAACGGGCGATCCGGCGGGCCGTGGAGCGCCACCGCTCCCTGCTGGAAACCGCCGCCGACGCGATCCTTCTGGTGGACGCCAGGGGCACGGTGCACACCTACAACCGCGGCGCGGAGCGCATCTTCGGCCATCGCCCGGCCGACGCGGTCGGGACGGACGTGCGCCGGTTGATCCCGGACGGCCTCGTTTCGGAGCCTCTCAGCACGGACCGGCTGGCCGGCGGCGTCGCGCGCGAGGTCGAGGGGCGGCGGCGCGACGGGCTGGCGGTGCCGCTGGAGCTGTCGCTGTCGGCCTGGAGCGACGGCGGCGACCGCTTCTTCACCGCCATCCTGCGCGACATCACCGAGCGCAAGCGCACCGAATCGGCGCTGCGCCGCGCCAAGGAGCAGGCGGAGCGGGCCAACCGGGCGAAGTCGCGCTTCCTCGCCGCGGCCAGCCACGACCTTCGCCAGCCGGTGCAGTCGCTGTTCTTCCTCACCTCCGCGCTGGGCGAGCAGACGCTGGGCACCCCGGCCCACGGCACGCTGAAGACCATGCAGCAGGCGCTGGAGGCGCTGAAGCGTCTGCTCGACGGCTTGCTGGACATCTCCAAGCTCGACGCCGGGGTGGTCGAGCCGGTGATCACCACCGTGGCGATCCAGCCCCTCTTCGAACGCCTCGCCGCCGAATACGCGCCGGAGGCGGCGCGGCGCGGCCTGACCCTGCGCGTCGCCCCGACCACGCTCCACGCGCGCAGCGATCCCATGCTGCTGGAGCGCGTCGTGCGCAACCTGCTGGACAACGCGCTGCGCTACACCGGGCGGGGCGGGGTGGTTCTGGGCGTGCGGCGGTCGCGCCGCCGCTTCCACATCGCCGTGTGCGACAGCGGCGCCGGCATCCCGCCGGACCGCCAGGAGGACATCTTCGAGGAGTTCACCCAGCTCGGCAACCCGGAGCGCGACCGCGAGAAGGGGCTGGGCCTCGGTCTGGCCATCGTGCGGCGGCTGTGCGCTCTGCTCGGCCATTCCGTCACCCTGCGGTCGCGGCCGGGCAGCGGGTCGTCCTTCCTGGTCACGGTTCCCGCCGCCGAGCCGCCCCGCCCCCCGGTGACGACCGTTCCCGCGGTCGGCCGGACGGAGGGCGGTGGGAGCCGGCTCGTCCTGATCATCGACGACGAGGTGATCATCCTGATGGGACTGCGCGCCATGCTGGAGGGCTGGGGCTACGAGGTCATCGCCGCCACCGCCGGGGACGAGGCGATCCGCCTGCTCGACGAGGCCGGGCGGCGGCCGGACGTCATCCTGGCCGACTACCGGCTGCGCCACGGCAAGACCGGGCCGGAGGCGCTGCGCGCCATCCACGCCCACTGCCGGGCGGCGATCCCCAGCATCATCCTGACCGGCGACACCGCCCCCGAACGCATCGTCGAGGCCCAGCGCAGCGGCTTCGCCATCCTGCACAAGCCGGTGTCGTCCCATCACCTGAAGCAGGTGGTGGCCGAAGCCGGGGGCCGCTGAGGGCGCCCGGCTTCGGCTCCGCTCACCGAACCCGGGCCAACGCGTGGCGCTTGCGGCCGGCGGACAGGCGGATCAGCCCCTCGCCGTTGAGGTCCGCCAGGGTCAGAAGCGCCGCCTCGTCGGTGACGGGGGTGCCGTTCACCCGCGCCCCGCCGTCGCGGATCAGCCGCCGTGCCGCGCCCTTGGATTCGGCGAGCCCGGCGGCGGCCAGCAGGTCGGCCAGACGGACGCCGGCGGCGAGGTCGGCGCGGGCGGCCTCCACCGTCGGCAGGCCATCGCCGGCCCCGGCCTCCTCGAAGACGCGGCGGGCGGTCTCCCCGGCCTCGGCCGCCGCGGCCGCGCCGTGGCAGAGGGATGTCGCCTCATGGGCGAGGATCTTCTTGGCCTCGTTGATCTCTGAGCCCCGGAGGGCTTCCAGCCGGGCGATCTCGTCCAGCGGAAGTTCGGTGAACAGGCGCAGGAAGCGGCCGACGTCGGCGTCCTCCGTGTTGCGCCAGAACTGCCAGAAATCGTGCGGGCTGCGCCGGTCGGCGTTCAGCCACACCGCCCCCGCCGCCGTCTTGCCCATCTTGGCGCCCGACGCAGTGGTCAGCAGCGGCGTGGTCAGGCCGAACAGCTCCGTCCCGTCGACGCGGCGGGCCAGCTCGATCCCGTTGACGATGTTGCCCCACTGGTCCGACCCGCCCATCTGCAGCCGGCAGCCGTGGCGGCGCGACAGCTCCAGGAAGTCGAAGGCCTGGAGAATCATATAGTTGAACTCCAGGAAGGTCAGCGGCTGCTCGCGGTCGAGCCGCAGCTTGACGGAGTCGAAGCTCAGCATCCGGTTGACGGTGAAATGCCGCCCGATGTCGCGCAGCATCGGGATGTAGCGCAGCTCGTCCAGCCAGTCGGCGTTGTCGACCATCTCCGCGCCGTTCGCTTCCTCGCCAAAGGACAGGTACTGCGTGAAGGCCCGGCCGATGCCACCCATGTTGGCGGCGATCTGCGCGTCGTCCAGCATGGGGCGGCTGGTGTCGCGGAAGCTGGGGTCGCCGATGCGCGTGGTGCCGCCGCCGATCAGCACGACGGGCCGGTTGCCGGTCTTCTGGAACCAGCGCAGCACCATGATCGACACGAGATGCCCGACATGCAGGCTGTCCGCCGTGGCGTCGAAGCCAATGTAGGCGCCAACCGGCCCCCGGCGCAGCAGGGCGTCGAGGCCCGACAGGTCGCTGCCCTGGTGCAGGAATCCGCGCTCGTCGAGCACGCGCAGGAAGTCGGACTGGAAGGGGCTGGAAGCGGCGGGGGTCGCCATGGTGCTGATCTCCGGAAGGGAAGGGCCGCGTCCCGGAGATCATCTGTCGAAGCACATGCCGCCGGTCCGCGGCGGCATGGTTCATATGGTCAAGACTGAACGCGCCGCCCTATGGGAGCAGCGGATAATAGCGGCTGGAATGGTGCGTGCGCGTCGTCATGGCCGGAAAGCTAGGCGCGCGGGGGCGAGGCGTCAAGGGTGGATGACGCGCCGGTGCCGATCCTTTGTCCGGTGGCCGGCCATGTGGGGTCTGGCGCTCGCCGCACCCATGCCGCATAAAGCCCGTCTTCCCCCTGTCGGGAGGAAGGGTTTTTCGTTTGCGGGGACCCGACCATGAGCGCCATCGCCGAAGCCGCGCCGGCCAAGCTGAACCTCTATCTGCATGTGGTGGGCCGCCGCGACGACGGCTATCACGAGCTGGACAGCCTCGTCGCCTTCGCCGACGTGGCGGACCGGGTCACGGTGCAGCCGGGCGTGGCGCGGATCGCGCTGCGCGGGGCCGACCTGCCGCCGGTCGGGCCGAGGCTGGCCATCTCCGGCCCCTTCGGCCCGGCGCTGATGGGCGAGAATCCGGCACAGAACCTCGTCATCCGCGCCGCTTACGCGCTGGCCGCCCGGCTGGGGCGTGAGGCCGACGCGATGATCGCGCTGGAGAAAATGCTGCCCATCGCCTCCGGAATCGGCGGCGGCTCGGCGGACGCCGCGGCGACGCTGCGCGCCCTGGCCCGGCTGTGGGACATGCCGGTGGCCGACCAGCGCCTCTACGAGGTCGCGGCGTCGCTGGGCGCCGACGTGCCGGTCTGCGTCGCCGGGCGGAGCTGCTATTTCAGCGGCGTGGGGGAGGTGCTGGAGGAGGCGCCGGCCCTGCCGGAGACCTTCGCGGTGCTGGTCAACCCCGGCGTGCCGGTGCCGACCCCCGCCGTGTTCAAGGCACGCCGGGGGGGCTTCTCCGCCCCGGCCCGCTTCACCGAAGCGCCCGCCGACGCCGCGGCGCTGGCCGCGCTGCTGAAGGAACGGCGCAACGACCTGACCGAGCCGGCGCTGACCGTCGCTCCGGTGATCGCCGCGGTGCTGGAGGCGCTGGACGGCACGGACGGCTGCCTGCTGGCCCGCCTGTCGGGCAGCGGGGCGACCTGCTTCGGCCTCTACGCCGATGCGGAGCGCGCCGCCGCCGCCGCCCGGTCGATCCAGGCGGCGCAGCCGCGCTGGTGGACGAGGGCCGCCCGCCTGCTGCCGACCCCGGCGGACGCGCCGCCGCTGCCCACGGGGTTGGTGGCGCCCTCAGCGACGAGCACGGCCCCGCCGCCGCCGGTCCCCTTCCCGGACACCGGTGGCTGGGGCGTCGGTTGACCTCTGTAAGGGCTTAAAGCGGATTGCAATCCGCTTTGGACCGCGACGGCGGTCCCGGTCGCGCATGCGACCGGAGCCCGCCGGCGAATGAGGCGATGTGAGTCTAAAGCGAACGGAAGTTCGCTTTAGCAGCCGCCGCCGCGCGTCATCGCGCCACCCAGCATGGCGCCGCCCAGCGTGCCGGCGGCGGTCGCCGCCAGCTTGCCGTCGCCGCGCCCGAACTGCGAGCCGACCAGCCCGCCGACCGCCGCACCGCCCAGCACGCCGATCAGGTCGCCGTCGAGCGGCCCGCACTCCACCACCTGCGGCGCCGCGCGGACCACGCGCGGGCGCTGCTGGACGATCACCGGCGGCGGCTCCTCGATGTAGACGGGGGCCGGGGCGTAATGCACGACCGGCGGCTCCTCGTAGACCACCACCGGCGGGGGCCGGCGGACGATCACCACGCGCCCGTCGCCATAACCGCCGTCGATGTAGCCATGCTCGTAATAGCGGGCCCGCTCGTGCCGGTCGCGGTCATGGCGGTCGCGCTCGTGATGGCGCTCCTGCTTGGCGCGCCAGCCGTGTGCCGGCGCCCAGTCCGGCGGGTCGGCGAGGACCGGGGACGCTCCAGCGCCCAAGGCCGCCACACCGGCCAGCAGCGCGATGGCGAGGGTTTTGGGGGTGAAGCGAATGTGCGTCATGATGGCTCCAGGATACGTCTCACCCGAATGAACATCCGGGGGCGACGTCTTCATCCATCCGACCGCCGCTAGGGGCGTGACCTTTTTGGGGTGCGTGAAAGAGGTAACCCGTCCCTGGCCCCGTCCCGCCGGCCCGTCATGCCCACACCGGTTCGGGAAGGCTTTCCGTCAGCAGCGCGGTGACCATCTCCACCCCCGCGCTCCGCGCCGCGCCTCCGGTCAGCAGGGCCAGCTCCGTCTCCGGCAGCGCGGGCAGGCCGTCTGCCACGCCGAGGAAGCGCGCGCCGGGTGGCAGGGCGCTGTGGGGAAGCACGCTGACGCCCAGCCCCCCGGACACCGCGGCGCGCACCCCGGCGTGGTTGGGGCTGGAATAGGCCACCCGCCAGCGCCGTCCGGCGCGCTCCAGCTCATGCACCGCGCGGTTGCGGTAGACGCAGCCCTGGGGGAACAGCACCAGCGGCAGCGGGTCCTCGCGGTGCAGGTCCTCCGCCGCCGGGCCGACCCAGCAGAGCGGCTCCCGCCACGCGCGCAGCGCGCCGGGGTGGCCGGGTTCCTGCTTGACCAGGGCGATGTCGAGGTCGCCGCAGTCCACGTCGGCGCGCAGCCGCACCGACAGGTCGCAGCGCACGTCCAGCCGCAGCCGCCGGTTCGCCCGCGCGAAGTCGGCGAGCAGGCGGGGCAGCCGCTCCACCGCGTAATCCTCCGGCACGCCGAGCCGCACCACCTCCGCCGCCGGGCGTCCGGACAGCACGGCGTTCGCCTCGTCGTTCAGCGCCAGCAGCCGGCGGGCGTAGCCGAGCAGCCGCTCCCCGTCGTCGGTCAGCGCGACGGCGCGGCTGTTGCGGTCGAGGAGCGGCCGGCCGACCTGCTCCTCCAGCCGGCGGATCTGCTGGCTGACCGTCGATTGCGTCTTGTGCACCCGTTCCCCGGCCCGCGTGAAGCCACCGGCATCCACCACCGATACGAAGGTGCGCAGCAGGCCCAGATCCATTTCGCGCATCGGACCAACCATTCAGATTTCGAATGCAATGGATGATATCATCCAATTTCCAAATGGAAAGGCTCCGCGCCATCCTCTCTCCGACGCACAGCCTTCCGCATGGGAGAGGACCGGCCATGACGAACGCCGTCACGAACGCCGCCACGCACGCCGCCACGCATTCCTTACCCCTGACCGACCCGCGGGCGGCGCCGCTCGCCCTGGTCGTTCCCTTCTGCCTCGCCTGGAGTTCGGCCTTCGCCGCCGGGAAGATCGGGCTGGCCGACTGCCCGCCGCTGCTGCTGCTGGCCTTCCGCTTCCTGATCGCCGGGGCGCTGCTGGCCGCCGTTGCGGCGTGGCGGGGCGAGTACCGGGGGATGGGCGGGCGAACCCTCGGCCTGCTGGCGCTGCTCGGCCTGCTCAACCACGCGCTCTATCTGGGGCTGAGCTACAGCGGCATGACCCACGTGTCCTCCGGCCTGACGGCGCTGATCGTCAGCGCGAACCCGGTGCTGACCGCGGCGCTGGCCGCCCTGCTGCTGGGCGAGGCGATGACCCGGCGCAAGGCGGTGGGGTTGGCGCTGGGGGTGGCCGGGGTGGCGCTGGTGGTGCGCGGACGGCTGGGCAGCGGGACCGACGCGCCGCTGGGCATCGCGCTCGCGGTCGGCGCTCTGGTGGCGCTGTCGGCGGGGACCTTGCTGTTCAAGCGGCTGGCGCCGCGAACCGGGCTGCTCGCCGGCACCGGGGTGCAGGTGCTGGCGGCGGGGCTGGCGCTGTTGCCCCTCGGGCTGCTGCTGGAGGACGCCGGGTCGATCCGGCTGACCGCCGGCTTCGCCGGGTCGCTGGTCTATCAGGCGCTGGTGGTGTCGATCGGCGGCTATCTGCTGTGGTTCCGCCTGCTGCAACGGACGAGCGCCACGGAGGCCAGCGCCTATCATTTCCTGATGCCGCCCCTCGGGATGCTGTTCGGCTGGGCGCTGCTCGGCGAAACGGTGCAGCCCTGGGACCTGCTGGGCATCCTGCCGGTGGCGCTGGGCATCCGGCTGGTGACGCGGGGGTAAGGGCCGCATCCCGGCAAAAGGGATACGCCTTTCGCGGGGGATCAGGTTGCGCCCTGCGATTGTTACGTTTTCATGACGCCCCACTCTCCATCGTCCTGTTGTTGAGGCCCACACGCCGGGAGGCCCACCATCTCGACCATCGCCGTCTCGCCCACCCTGGTCCTGATCGACATCCTCGGCGCCGTGGCGCTGCTGCTGTGGGCGCTGCGGCTGGTGCGGACGGGCGTCTTCCGGTGGGGCGGCGCGGCGGTCCGCCGCTGGGTCGGCTACGGCACGCGCAACCGTCTGGCCGCCTTCCTGGCCGGGGTCGCCGCCACCATCGCGGTGCAGAGCAGCACGGCCACCGCCCTGATGACCGCCTCGATGGCCGGGCAGGGCTTCATGACCACCCCCATGGCGCTGGCGGTGATGCTGGGCGCCGACGTCGGGACCAGCCTCGTCGCCCGGCTGCTCGCCATCGACCTGCACTGGCTGTCGCCCAGCCTGCTGCTGCTCGGCGGGGCGCTGCACGCGCTGGGCGGCGAGCATCGCGGGCGGCGGGCGCTGGCCCGCATCCTGGTCGGCATCGGGCTGATGCTGCTCGCCCTGAAGCTGCTCGGCGCGGCCACCCTGCCGGTCCGGGAGTCGGCGCTGGTCCAGGCGATGCTGGAGGCGCTGGGCGGCGAGCCGCTGTTCGCCCTGATCGTCGCCGCGGCGCTGACCGCGGCGGTGCATTCCAGCCTCGCCACGGTGATGCTGGCGGGGTCGCTGGCCGGGGCGGGGGTGATCGGGACCGAGACGGCGGTGGCCCTGGTCCTGGGCGCCAACCTGGGCGGTGCGGTGCCGGCCGTGCTGGCGACCTCGGCGGATGGTGCTGCGGCGCGGCGGGTGCCGCTGGGCAATCTGCTGGTCCGGGTGACCGGATCGCTGCTGGCCCTGCCGCTGGTGCCGATGGCGGCGGCCCTCCTGGCCGGAATGGCCCCGCTGACGGCGGTGGTCAGCGCGCATGTCGCCTTCAACGCGGCGCTGGCCTTGCTCTTCCTGCCGCTGGTGACGCCGCTGGCCCGGCTGACAGAAGGGCTGCTGCCCCAGCCGGAGGACGCGGGGGAGGATGCGGCGACGCCCCGGCATCTCGATGAATCGGCTCTGGAGACGCCCTCCGTCGCCATCGCCGGTGCGGTGCGCGAGACGCTGCGGCTGGGCGATCTGGTGGAGGACATGCTGCGCCGCAGCCTGACCGCCCTGCGTCAGAACGACGAACGCCCGATCGCCGAGGTCAGCCGCGCCGACGACCGGGTGGACCGGCTGCACACCGCGCTCAAGCTCTACCTCGCCAAGCTGGGGCGCCGCCATCTCGACGCCGAGGAGACCCGGCGGGTCGACGACCTGATGGCCTTCGCCATCAACCTGGAGCACATCGGCGACATCATCGACAAAAGCCTGATGGAACTCGCCGCCAAGCGCATCCGCCACCACCTGCATTTCGCCCCGGAGGATTTTCGGGAGGTCGAGGAACTGCACCGCCGCACGGTGGAGAATTTGCGCACGGCGCTCGGCATCCTGATCGGGGAGGACCGGCGGCTGGCCCGGCAGCTCATCGCCGGCAAGGACGCGGTGCGGGCGCTGGAGCGCACCGCCACCGCCCGCCACCTCGACCGCGTGCGCCGCGGCGACGCCGCCAGCATCGAGACGAGCGCCCTCGTGCTGGACATCCTGCGCGACCTGAAGCGCATCAACGCCCATGTCGCCGCCATCGCGCTGCCGATCCTCGATCAGGTGGGCGAACTCAGCGAAAGCCGCCTGAAGGTGGTCGGGCTGCCGCGGCTGGAAAGCCGCGACGTGTAGGGGAAGGGGGCCGCAGCGTTACCGTGGCATCTCCCCGGTCAGGGTGGCGCTCAAACCCTGCAGCAGGCCGAAGCGGCAGCCCTCGCCGAAGGTGGCGCGCAGCCGGGCCGGGTCGCCGATGGACACGCGGATGTCGCCTGCACGCGCCGGCTGGTGCAGGCGGCGCACCCGGCTGGCGCACAGCTCCTGCAGAACCTCAAGCAGCATCAGGAGCGAGGTCGGGCGGCCGGTGCACAGGTTGAAGACCTCCGCCCCCTGGGATTGACGCTCCATCGCCTTGACGAGGAAGCGCACGACGTCGCCGACGAACACGAAATCCCGGACCTGCTCGCCGTCGCCGAAGATCGTCACGTCCTCGCCCTGCGCCACCCGGCGGGCGAAGATCGAGATCACCCCGGAATAGGGCGAAGACGGGTCCTGCCGCGGCCCGTAGACGTTGAAGAAGCGGAAACCGGTCGTCGGCACCCCGTGGATGGCCCAGGCGACGTTGGCGTGCAGCTCGCAGCCCAGCTTGTCCACGCCGTAGGCGGACAGCGGGCGCGTCGCGGCGTCCTCGCGCAGCGGGGTGGCGGTGTTGTCGCCGTAGACCGCGGCGGAGGAGGCGTAGACCACCGGGACCGGGCTGCCGTTGCGGGCGCTGCGCGCCGTCTCGAAGACGGTGACGGTGCCCGACAGGTTGGTGCGGTGGGTTTCCGCCCACAACTCGCGCGAGCGCTGGACGGACGCGACGGCGGCCAGATGGAACACGCCGTCCACCCCCCGCATCGCCTGTTGGACCGCGTCCGGATCGGCGACGTCGCCGACCACCAGCTTGGCCAGCAGCGGCTTGTTCTCCAGCCGGCCGGTGCTCATGTCGTCCAGGATGGTGACCCGGTGCCCGTCGCCGATCAGCCGGTCGGCCAGATGCGATCCGATGAATCCGCAGCCGCCGGTCACGAGATAATGGGCCATGCGCCGTCCTTTCCACCATCGCCATGCATGGTGTCATAGTGGTGAGGCGACGCGGAACGGGCCAGACCATCTTAGGGGTAGCGGAGGGCGCAAGGGATGCGCCGGTCCTGGCCGTTCGGGGTGGCGTCCCCCGAATCGGTGCCGTTTCAGGGGCTTTTTCCAGGACCCCCGCGGCGGGCAGGCGGAACCGAAGGTTCAACAGCCTTATCCACCATCTTATGCACTTTTTTGTGGATAACTTCGGTCAAGAGAACCGATGGCCGCCGCGATGCATCCCGGACACAGTGTGTATCGGAGGACACATCGGGACGGCGCCGTCTTCGGTCAGCCGGCGGCGGACTCTCCCGCCGCGGACAGCAGGCGGGCGACGGCCTTGCGCAGCTCCTCGTTCAGGAAGGGCTTGTAGAGCACGGCGTCCGCCGCGAACATCTCCGCCATCTTCAGGGCATAGCCGGCGGGCAGGTTCGGCGCCCCGCCCGACATGGCGAGCACCTGAGCGCCGGGGTTGCGGGTGCGGGCGGCCTTGATGACCTCCACCCCGTCGGCTTCGGGCATCAGCACGTCGGTGACGATCAGGTCGAAGACGGCGCCGCCCTCCAGCAGGGTGATGGCGACGCGGCCGTTTTCCGCCTCCACGACCTCATGGCCCGCCTGTTCGATCACCTCGGTGACCGCCAGCCGCACGGCGGCCGAATCCTCAACGACCAGCACCTTCGCCATGAACCAGCATCCCATGTGTCGTTTGGCCCGGACCGCCGGTCAGGGCGGTGGGCAGGTCGATGATGAAGGACGTTCCTCGTCCGGGGGCGCTCTCGACCAGAATGTCGCCACCCCCGTTCCGTACGATACCATACACCACCGAAAGCCCAAGCCCCGTCCCCTTGCCCACCGGCTTGGTGGTGAAGAAGGGATCGAACACGCGTTGGCGGGTCGCCTCGTCCATTCCGGTGCCGGTGTCGGTCACGGTCAGCCGCACATAGTCGCCCTCGCCGAGCTGGCGGCGGGACGCGTCCCGCTCCTTCAGGCTCAGGGAACGGGCGCCGATGGTCAGGGTGCCGCCCTGCGGCATGGCATCGCGGGCGTTCTGGATCAGGTTGAGGAGGACCTGGGTCAGTTCGGTCGCGGTGATCGTCACCGCCTTCAGGTCGGGTTCCAGCGGCGTCCGTGTCCCGATGGACGGCGGCATCGAGGGGGCGGCGAGTTCCAGGGCCGAATGAACGGCCTCCTCAAGGTTGCCCGGCGGCGACTCGGCCACCTCGACGCGGGCGAACTGGAGGACGTCGCGCATGATCGTGCGGGCCTTCACTCCGCTGTCGTGGATGGCGTTCAGGTAGGTCTGGAGCTTGCGATCCTCCCCGGCGCGGCCTCGGGCCAGATCGGACAGGCTGATGACCGGTTGCAGCAGGTTGTTGATCTCATGGGCGAGGCCGCCGACGAGGCTGCCGAGCGCCGCCATGGTCTGCTTCTGCCGCGCCGCTTCCGCCGACTGGCGCCGCGCGCTGATGTCACTGGTGGTGCCGCGGTAGCCGAGGAAGGTGCCGTTGCCGTCATAGCGCGGCGTGCCGCTGACCATCACCCAGCGCGCGGCCCCTCCCGGCGAGGCCAGCGGGAAGGAAAGGCGGCGGAAGGGCTCCCGGCGGTGCAGGGCCTCGATCAGGGCGGGGAAATCCTCCTCGGGACGGTTGCGGTCCAGAAGATCGGCGTGGGTGAATCCCAGAAGCTCCGACCCGCCACGCCCGGTGGACTCCTGGGCCCGCGGCGACAGGGCGGTGAAACGCCCGCGCTCATCGGTTTCCCAGAACCAGTCGTTGGAGCATTCCAGAAGCGCCCGCCACCGCGCCTCGCTCTCGCGCAGTTCGGCGGTGCGGGTGGCGATCAGCGACTCCAGCCCGCTCAGATGGTCGCGCAGGGCCTCCTCGCTGCGGCGCATCCGGTAGAAGGCGAGGTCGTAGGGGTTTCGCAGGGCGGTGACGATGATCGCCCGGTAGAGCAGGTAGAAGGACAGGATCTTGATGAAATGCCCCAGCGCGTTGACCGCCCCGTGGGGATGATTGTAGAGCGTGAAGATCAGCTCCTGCGGGGCCAGCAGGGCGATGCCGGCGAAGGTCAGGCCGAACACCCTGGGTTCGAACTGCCGGCGCTTGGCGCACAGCAGCAGACAGGCGACGACCGCCGCGGCGCTGAAGGTGTATTCGGCTCCGATCTTGAAAGGGGTCAGTCCGATGTCCGGCACGAAGCTGTCCGGCATGATGCCGAAGGTGAAGATCGACAGCAGGGTGCAGGCCACGACGGCGGCCTGGAGCAGCAGCACGTCGCCCGCGCGCAGCCGAGTCTCGGTGAGCAGCGGGGCGGCCAGGAAGACCGCGGCCTGAAGGCCACGCGCGGCGATCCAGAGCTGGGTGGATTGGTTGGCGCCGGCCTCGCCGATGACGTTCATGCCGGGGAACGTGATGGCGTGCAGCAGGTCGAACAGCGCGATGCCCGGCATGGACAGGCCGACGAAGGCGAGGAAGGGCGACTGGTTCGTGTCGCGCGTGTTCCAGGCGATCGTGAAGATCGTCATGGAGATGGCGACGGCGAACATCTCCACGCAGAGATGGAACAGCAAGTAGTTGTGATGGGCCAGTATGGCCAGCGTCGCCGTGAGGGTCAGCAGGGCGGCAAGGCCGGACAGGACGGCGCGGTCCCGGAGCCAGCGGGTAAAGGTCGGTTTGATGGCGGACGGCTGGGTCCCGCTCATGAACGGTCGGCTCCGCGGTGGACGGGTGAAGCGACCCACGGACGGCCTGGTCGGTCGACCGTGCGATGCCGCTGGACCGATCAACACACCAAATCCCGTCGGGGTGCAAGCCGGACGTTGAGCCTCTTCAGCGGACGCGGCGATTCCTCACAGGGAATGCATGCCCGCCGTCCTGTCCTCGGGACACGCGCTGGTCAGCGGGAACACCGCCGGAAAATCAGCCTTCCTTGGCGGGCTGGGCCGGAGGAAGGTCGAAGGGCGTGCTGACGAAGGGGTCGCCGCGGCCATGACCGGCGCGGTCGTGACCTTTCTCGGTCGCCGCCTTGCGGTAGTAGCCGACGATGAACACGCGGACGGCGTTGGCCAGCGACACCGCGTTGCCGCGCGACCGGCGGGACTGCGAATCCAGGCGGTCCTTGAGGTCGCTGCACAGCTCGTCCACGGTCAGGTCTTCCCGGTGGCAGATGTCGTCCAACGCTTCCCAGTAGGACGGCTCCAGGCGAAGCTGCGTCGGGTTTCCGAACAGCTTGACGGTGCGTGCCACCAGCGGGATGGCGTTCAGCGGCGATGGCGCGTTGGACGCCTGTGAATCCTGACCCGACATAGCCCTGTATTCCTCGACTGTCAGCCGTGTTTTCTGTCGTGCAGCCAATATAGCGCGATTGAAAAAATTTGCGACGATAAAACTCGGCGGATGTGCTGAGTGGCCTTAGGGCACGTCGCCCGACTCTCCCGCCATATCCTTAAGCATGTATAGATTGGTGATGACGATAAAACCTTTGTTATAGGTAATCGCCCCGGCGCTGCGCAATGCACGCAGGCTTTTGTTCACCATCTCGCGTGTGACACCCAGCATCGACGCCAGCGCCTCCTGGGACACTGGCTGGTTGATGCGGACGCCGGCGGGCGTCTTCTGCCCATAGGTGTCCGCCAGAAGCAGGATACGCCGGGCCAGCCGGCGCGGCACGTCGTGGAAAACCGCATCCTCGATGTTTTCCGACACCCAGCGCAGCCGCTCGCACAGCACGCCCATCATGCGGATGCACAGCGAGGGGTGCCGTTCCAGGAAGGAGATGAACTCCGGGCGGTCGATGCGGAACAGTTCCGCCGGGCGCAGCGCGGTGGCTCCGGCGGTGCGGTCCTTGCCGTCGATCAGCGCGATTTCCCCCAGCACGTCGCCGGGGTTCAGGATGTTGAGCAGCATCGTCTTGCCGTCCTCCGACGACGTCGAGACGGCGATCTGCCCCTTCATGATGGCGTACAGGCAATCGCCGGGATCGCCCTTGCTGAAAACGGTCTGGTTTTCGTGGAACCGCGACACCCGGCCCAGCGCCACCAGCTCCTGCATCCGGGCGTCGTCGAGAACGCCCAACATTCGGTTGCGCCGCAGGATGCCGGCGACGTCCTTCAGTAAGGCCATGGCGCTCGCGGTCCCGGTTGAGTTCCGTTGGACCGTTGATGGCACCCGGCGGACGTTCAGTCCAGCGGATTCCCCGCCTGGCGATGCGCTCCGTCCCGCAGGGCGCGGTCCCACAGGGCGGTGTGCTCGAAATGAAAACGCACCTCGGGCGCCCGCCTGCCGTCCATGGCCCAGCGGCGCATGGTCCGGAGCAGATCCAGCGCGTCCTCCCGCTTCTGGTCGCACCGCCCGTTGGGCAGCCAGTGGCGGAAATCGGCGAGTTCCTCCTCCGGCAGCCCCTCGGCGGCGGCCAGACGGAGCAGGCGGCCATAGCCGCGCTCGCGGTAGGGCAGGCCCTTGGCGATCGCCTCCAGCCGCCGCGCCGTGGCGGCGGGGACGACGCCCTCCTGCGCGGCGTCGGCCAGCGTGCGGCGGATGTTCACCATGGCCTCGGACAGGCCGGGATAGCCGAGTTCGGCCGGCCCGTGGATCACCGCCACCTCGTCGTCGTCCTCCAGCCGCCCGTCGCGGAAGGCTTCGAAGACGGCGCCGACGCCGATCATGCCGAAGGGGTGCAGTTCCGCGGCGCGCAGGGCGCCCATGCTGGACGCCCCGAACACCGCGATCCCCAGGTGGATGGCGTGCAGGATCTCCTTGTGCCAGACGGACGGGATGTTCTCGAAGTAGCCGTCCACGATGCCGATCGCCCGCGGCTGGCGCGCGCACAGCCGGATGATGTCGCCCTGGGCGACCGGCGGCAGATAGGTGGCGTCCAGACGCCGGGCCGCTTCGGCGCGGGGGAGGGTGGGGCCGAGAAAGACGTAAAGGCCGTCCGGCGTGTGCATGGGAGTCTCCGCCTGCGCTCTCATTATACAGTGTCCGGCCTCAGAGGCCGGCGACGATACAGTGTCCGGCCTCAGAGGCCGGCGACGGCGCGCGCCCGCGCACCCATCAGATAGTCCGGGGAGGAATCCAGCCCTTCCAGGCCGGGAATGACCAAGCGGACCACGGCAATGCCGAATTCCGGCTTGGTCAGGTCCACGGCCACGGCCTCCTCGATGCCGACGGCGCGCAGCCGGTCGAGCTGGCTTGCCAGATCCTCCTCGATGGTGCGTCCGGCAAGGCTGGGGGTGGCGGCAAAGTCGCGGCGCCCGGCGCCTTCGGTGATCAGCGCCGTCCAGCGCGCGTGCTGCGCCGGGTCGAGGTGGCGTTCGTATTCGGAGCGGGGCATGTCGTCGCGCGCCCCGGCGATGAAGGTCAGCCGGCTCTGCGCCGCCTCGGTCAGGGCGCGGGACAGCGCGATCTCCGGCGCGGCGTGGCAGCCCATCCCCATGGCCGGGCGGATGCTGTGCTGCGGCGCGTCGTCCCGCGTCGCGATGCGGCAGAGGATGGCCGGCAGGCCGATGTCGCTGGTGATGTCCCACAGCCCGACCGCGACCCCCGCGTCGCCGAAGCGGTCGAGCAGCGAGCGGCACACCGGGTCGGCGATGCTGTCCGGATCGATGCGGGTGGCGGCCTGGGCCTCCGGGGAGGCGAGGCGCCACAGGGTGGCGGCGTCGCGCTCGACCAGTTCGGTCATGGCGTGCGCGGTCGCCTCGGCGAGGCTGTTGCCCGAGGCCAGCCCGTTCGACCCGGCGAGGAAGCAGCCGGACCCCGGCGGCATCGGCAGCGTGAAGTTCAGATGCACCGTCTCGAAGGGCACCCACGTCCGCCCGCCGCCCAGCAGGTCGTCGCCCTCGATCCACAGCATCGGGGTGTGGTGGGTGAAGGCGCTGGTCGACAGCCGCGGCAGCCGGGTCACGTCCACCACCCGGTGGGTCCAGCGCAGCTCGTCGTAGCTGGCGTATTTCAGGGGCAGGGTGATGCGTTCGGCGTGGTAGCTCTCGATCGACTCCATGACGCCCGACGCCTTGGCGGCGGCCAGCGTCACGCCCTTGCCCTGGGCGACGGAGATGGAGCGCGCGTTCGGCCGGGTCACCATCACGACCGGGATGCCGACATGGTCCAGCCCCGTGACGTTCGCCACCCGCGTGATGCCCATGACGGGAAGGAAGGGGGCGACGCGGGCCAGCGTCTGGTCCGGCGTGGCGATCCGGTGGGTTCCGGTGGTGTGGACCTTCAGCGGCTGGTCGGACATGGCCGGATCCCGCGCGATGCCGCGGACGAAATCAAGGGGCATGGGAGAGGGTCTCCGCCGTGGAATGCCCGTGGCGAGCCGGATGGGAACCGGCGAAGGACGAGGGAGCGGGCGGGGACCGTGGCAGGCCGGCCAGGGAAAACGCCGGTCGCCACGGCCCGAAGATCAGGCCCGAATGGGGCCCTGGCGGGTGCGCCCCGCCGGTCAGAGGCCCGGGGTGATCGCGTGGCGGGCGGCCTCGTGATCGTCGCTGTTGAAGGCGCGGCGGTCGCCGATGCGGGCGGCGGCGGTCAGCTCGGCGGCCTGCTCGGCGACCTCGGTCACGCCCTGGGCGGTCACGGCGAAGAGACGGCCGTCGGCACCACGGATGAGGGCGGTCTGGTCGATGATGGCGGTCATGGGAACAGCTCCTGGGCGTGGGTTTCGAGGAACCGCGAATACTGCGGTATGTCGAAACCTTGGCCGCTGTGACCCGTCCGGACTGTGAAGAACTTCACATGCCGAACGCCCCGGCGCCGGGTAAAAATCGCCTACACGCGCACACACGCATGTTTAGTCCCGGAAAAATTCCGGTGACCCGGGAAAAAATCGCCAAGCCGAGAACCGGCCAGCCGAGACAGGAGCGTACCGATGAAATTGGACCGCCGCATTCCCCGCAGCCTCGACGAGATGGCCGACCTCAGCTCGCTCGCGGCTCCGCCCGCCGTGGTGACGCGCTCGCTGACGATCGGGGGGCGCCGCGCCAGCCTGCGGCTGGAGGCGACGATCTGGGACGGGCTGAAGGACATCGCCAAGTCCCAGGGCAAGTCGCTGGAGGCGCTGTGCGCCGACATCCACGACAGCCGGACCGAAGGCATCCCCTTCGCCACCAGCGTCCGGGTCTATGTGCTGAACCATTTCCGCCGCACCGCGGCGGGCGCCACCACGCTGGTGGCCTGACGCTCCACGGCGGCGCCCGCAGGATCACGGCGCCCGGATCAGGTCACCCGTTCAGGTCATCCGATCAGGTCACTGGGCCTGACGCGGCGAGGCAGCGGCGGAAGGCCCGGCAACGGTCGGCGAGCGGGATCATGGACAGCTGGCGGCTCATCGTCTCGGCAGCCGCCAGATGCTCCATGGCCTCGCGATGCTGGCCGACGGCGGTGAAGGCCTGGGCCAGGGCGAAGTGCGACCAGCCCTGCTCGGACAATTGCCCGGCGTCCGTCGCGATGCCCAGCGCCTTGGCGGCGCAACCGATCGCGGTGTCGTGCTGGGCCGTCTCCAGGGCGAGGTCGGAC
The DNA here is from genome assembly GCF_005222205.1 of Azospirillum brasilense. Lineage (NCBI taxonomy): Bacteria > Pseudomonadati > Pseudomonadota > Alphaproteobacteria > Rhodospirillales > Azospirillaceae > Azospirillum > Azospirillum brasilense. The sequence goes on from NZ_CP032346.1 coordinate 1,591,326, forward strand.
ATCCAGTTCAGAATGCGCGGCCTGGGCAGCGAGTGGTTTAGGATGTGCGCCTGTTCCAGGCTGGCGTTGAGCAGCCGTGCGCCTTCCGCGGCGCCACCGGTGCGGGCGATGGCGTAGCCCAGCGCGCCCAGCGTGATCGGCTGGAAGATGTGCAGGCGCGTCGCCTCGGTGATCGTGACGGCGTCCTTCAGCAGGGGCAGAGCCTCGGTGAAGCGGTCGCCGATGATGTGGACCAACGCCAGATGGACCTTCACCGACGACACGGAGAAGGCGTGCCCGACCTCTTCCGCGATGTCGAGCGCGTGGAGCATCACCTGGACGGCCTCGTCGTCGCGCCCCAGCTCGGCGAGGCAGCGTCCCTGGTATGCGGCGGTGATGGCGACCGCCACCGCGGTCAGGCCGAAGCGCGCATGGGGGGCGTGGGCCAGCGCCAGGCTGCGCGCCTGCTCCAGCTTCTCCTGGGCTTCCGGGAAATGGCCCTTGTCCACGAGCATGCCGCCCAGCCGCATCAGCCCCTGGATGCGCAGCTCCTTCGTTCCCTGGTTGCCCAGATGGTCGAGCGCGCTGCGGCTGAGCGCGATCGCCCCGTCGAGCACGCCGTAGACCCACTGGAAGGATGCCTTGAGCGAGGTCGCGCGGGCGTAGCGGATGCGGTCGTCGATGCCCAGCGCCATGTCCCGCGCCTCCTCCAGCGGGTCGCCGGCCAACTGGCGCCCCTGTGGCAGCAGGACGAGGGGAATGCCGATCCACAGGTCGATCCGCCGCTGGGTGTTGCGGCGGGTGTCCGGCAGATGGTCCAGCGCCTTCAGCGCCTGTTCATAGAAGCGCCCGGCGTCGAAATGCTTGCAGCGCATCTCGGCCCGGCGCCCGGCCCGGCGCCCGTAGGCGCAGGCGAGCGGCCAATCCTCGGCGTAGAAGGCGTGATGGGCGATTAGCTCCGCCCGGTTGGGCAGGTTGCGGTCGGACCGCCGCCGCAGGGCGTGCAGCACCCGCCCGTGCAGCGGCTGGCGCTCCCGCTTGGTCAGGGTGGCGTAGGCGACCTCCTGGACCAGCGCGTGGCGGAAGGTCAGCTCGAGGTTCGGCAGCAGGCGGGAGCGCGCGAAGAAGCCGCTCTGCTCCAGCCGGGCCAGGGCGGCCGGCAGGTCGGCGGCGGGGATCGGCGACACCGCGCGCAGCAGGCCCAGGTCGACCGAGGTGCCGATCACCGCCGCGTGCATCAGAACCCGCCGCGGCCCGGGCTCAAGCGCGTCGATCCGTGAGGCCAGCAGGCCGTGCACCGTGGCCGGCAGGGCCATCCGGGCGTCGGTCTTGCCCAGGCTGTAGCGGCCCGGACTGCCGACGATGACCCCGGTGGTCTCCAGGGTGCGCAGCGATTCCTCAAGATAGAGCGGCACGCCCTGGCTCTGCGTCGCGACTCGCGCCTTCAGGTCGGCCAGCGACGGGCTGTGGCCCAGCCAATGGTCCAGGAACTCGTCGGCCTGCAGCGGCTCCAGCGGTTCGAGCGCGATGGCGTGGGCGGAATCCGGCACGGTCCAGCCGCCCGGCGTGTCCGGCCGCGAGGTGACCAGAACGAAGACCCGGGCGTCCTCCACCCCTTCGGCCAGGGCGTCCAGCAGCCGGTTGGTCAGCCCGCGCGTCCAGTGCGCGTCCTCGACAAGGATCAGCAGCGGGCGCTCCGCGGACAGCTCGCGGATCGCCGCGACCAGCCCTTCGACGCTGAAGTCGGCCTTCTGCGCCGGGTCGAGCCCCTGCCACAGCGGGTGGACGGAGGGCTGGCCGAGCAGTTCCCGCATCGCCTCGCCGGCCAGTTCGCCGCCGTTGCGCGTCGCGGCGGCGGTCAGGCGCGCCACCGCCAAGCCGTCCAATGTCGGGCCATCCAAGGCCGGGCCATCCGCCGCCCCGCAGACCGACAGGGCGAGGCAGCGGGCCGCCGCCTCCAGGTCGTCGGGGTCGCCCAGGCGGCGGATCGGGAACTGCGGCCAAATAGTAGTTGTGAAAGCCGCGGCCTCCGGGCTGCGCATCAGCTCTCCGGTCAGCCGGGACTTGCCGATGCCGGCCTCGCCGATCAGGACGGCGCAGGCGCCGCGGCCCCGCTCGGCCTGCCGCAGCGCGCCGGTCAGCACCGCCAATTCCGGTTTGCGCCCGACGAACAGCGTGCCCTCGGCGGACAGCAGGTCCATCGCCGTGCGCCGCATCGCCCGCGCCGCCTCCAGGGAGAAGGCGGTCACCGGCTCCGCGGTGGCGGACAGGCGCAGCGTTCCGGCCGGGCGGACGGTCAGGCCCTTGGGCACGAGGTCGAGCGTCTCGCGGCTCAGCAGAACGCTGTTGGGCTGCGCCCGCTGCTGCAGCTTGGCGGCGACATGCACGGTTTCGCCCACCGTGCGGTAGTCGGTCCAGACGCCCGTCTCGATGATCTGGGCCACGACCTCGCCGGAACTGATGCCGATCCGCACCTTGAACTCGTCGGAATCGATGGCCGATCGGGCGATGTCCTGAGCGGCGAGGCAGGCGCGCAACGCGTGATCCTCCAGCGCGGAGGGGGCGCCGAACACCGCCATGATGCCGTCGCCCAGCACCTGGGCCACCGTGCCGCCGTAGCGCTCGACCGCGTCGGTCAGGACCTCGAGGATGGTGAGGAGGGTCTGGTCGGCCTCCTCCGGGTCGCGGCCCGAGACCATGCTGGAGGATTCGACGATGTCGGCGAACAGGACGGTGACGACCTTGCGTTCCGCGCTGTTGCGACGGGCGGCTGCGCCATCCGATGGTTCGGCGGTGCGCGCAAGGTCGGGCGCGGAGTCGGGCGCGGTCACGGGCCGGCCCGCCACCTCCCGAGGCGCCGCCATGGGCATCGGTTGCGGTCCGCCCAAATCCATGTCCGTTCCGGCCATCGAAGCCCCCCTGCGGAGCGTCATCGGCATGTTAGAGGAAACAAATTCAAATGCGCAGACATTCAAAACAACGCATTGGCAATTTTGTTCTGAACGAGGCAGCCTAACATATGTTGGTATGCTTTCTCATGCAATCCGCAAGCGGCGGCCCAGCCTCCCCGGCATTCCCGCCGTGTTGCGGCGCCCGGATTGGCGTCGCGTGAAAAAAGGGGCTTGCCTTGGCCGTCGCCGGGGCGTATACGGGCGCTCCTCCGCTGGAGCGGCGCGGGCGTAGCTCAGGGGTAGAGCACAACCTTGCCAAGGTTGGGGTCGAGGGTTCGAATCCCTTCGCCCGCTCCATTGTCCAGTGCGGATGGTACGAAAAAGGGCGGCCTCGCGGGCCGCCCTTTTCGCGTTCAGCGCTCTGTGTCGTCGGGGCGGAAGCCGGTGTGGCGGGCCTTTCAGCCCGCCGGCTCCACCGGGTCCGTCACCACAGCGCCAGCGACAGCTCGTAGAAGAGCGCGCCGACGATGGCGGTCGCCGGCAGGGTGATGACCCAGGCCATGACGATGCCCTGCGCCAGACCCCAGCGCACCGCGCTGGTGCGGCGGGCGGCGCCGACGCCGATGATGGCCCCGGTGATGGTGTGGGTCGTGCTGACCGGCACGCCGAGCCACGTCGCGACGAACAGGGTGATGGCCCCGCCCGTCTCCGCGCAGGAGCCCTGGACCGGCTTCAGGTCGGTCAGCTTGGACCCCATGGTCTTGACGATGCGCCAGCCGCCGAACAGCGTGCCCAGCCCCATCGCGGCCTGGCAGGTGATGACCACCCAGAAGGGCACGTGGAAGGTTTCCCCCAGCATGCCCTGCGAATAGAGCAGCACGGCGATGATGCCCATGGTCTTCTGCGCGTCGTTGCCGCCGTGCCCCAGGCTGTAGAGCGCGGCGGAGCCGATCTGGATGTGGCGGAACAGCCGGTCGACCGCGAAGGGCGTGCTGCGTCGGAACAGCCAGGACACCGCGACGATCATCACGCTGGCGAGCAGGAAGCCGACCACCGGCGAGACCACGATGGCCGCGGCGGTCTTCGCCAGCCCGGACACCACCACGGCGTCCAGCCCGGCCTTCGCCACGCCGGCCCCGACGAGCCCGCCGATCAGCGCGTGGGAGGAACTGGAGGGAATGCCCAGCCACCAGGTGAAGACGTTCCAGACGATGGCGCCCATCAGCGCGCCGAAGATGACGTGCGGATCGACCACACCCGCCCCGACGATGCCGGTGCCGATGGTGGTCGCCACATGCAGCCCGAAGAACAGGAAGGCGATGAAGTTGAAGAAGGCGGCCATCGCGACGGCGGTCCGCGGCTTCAGCACGCGGGTGGAGACGACCGTTGCGATGGAGTTGGCCGCGTCGTGCAGCCCGTTGAGGAAATCGAAGAGGAGGGCGACGCCGATCAGCCCGATGAGGATGGGCAGGGCGAGGGAAGCGGCTTCCATGGGATCAGACCTGTTCGACGATGATGCCGTCGATGGTGTCGGCCACGTCCTCGCAGGCGTCGAGCACGCGTTCCAGCAGCTCGATGATCTCGCGTTGAAGGGCGTGGCGGTGGGTGATGGGGGCGTCGAGCCCGCCGCTCTCGTCGCGCAGCCGGTGCTTGGCCTCGCGCAGGAGCCGGTCGCCTTCGCTCTCGATCCGCGAGACCTCGGCGGTCATCGCGTGGAGTTGCTCGACGTGTTTGGGGATGTCGCGGAGCAGGGGGATGCCCGCGCTCAGCCGGGCGGTGCAGCGCACGATGGCGTCGGCCTGCGCGTGCATTTCCGGCGTGTAGTCGATGAAGCCCGCCTCCACGAGGTGACGCGCGGTCTCCTCGATGAGGTTGAGCACGTCGTCCATCCGCTTGCCGAGTTCCTGGATGTCCGAACGGTCGAAAGGCACGATGAAGGTGCGGTGGACGGCGAGCTGGATGTTCCTCTCAATGGCGTCGGCCTCGCTTTCGACCCGGCGGATGGTCTGGAACCGCTCCTCCAGGTCCTGGCCGCTGGCCATCATCGCCCGCAGCGCGTCCGCGCCCGTTGCGACGGTCCGGGCATGGTCGGCGAACAGGTCGAAAAACCGTTCTTCGCGCGGCATCAGGGCCCGGAACAAATTCAGCATGCGTGGTTCTCCAACTTACGCCGGCCTGCACTGCCGGGGCCCCCGCACGGACGCGCGCGAGCCTCAGCGTCGCGGCTGGTGTAACATCCCCGGCGCCCGTGGGGAGTCACAAAAGTGTCATGCCGGGCCGGCTTGCGGCGAGATTTCACGGGGATGCCCGGCGGAAAGACCGGTGATTTGCCGCGGCGGGCCGCTTATCCTGCCGCCGACGGATCGGCAGCGGGGAGGTGGGTGGCGCGTGGCGGGGGAAAGACAGATCGGCTTGGAAACACAGAGCGGACCGGGAACACAGGTCGGCCTGACCGCGGCCATCGTTTCGGTGGGCGTCTCCTCGGCGAACGGCGCCGAGCCGCGCGTGGTGACCGTGCGCAGCGGCTTCGAGATCCCCGAATCGCACCGCCGCGGCGACGAGCCGCCGCCCCACCGCGACGCGTTGCCGGGCGCCCCCTTCGATCCCGAACGTTTCCGCACCCTCCAGGACGGCCTGCGCGCGGTGGCGGAGGACGCGGCCGGGCTGACCCTGCGCTATGTGGAGCAGCTCTACAGCTTCGGCGACCGCCACCGCGACCCGCACGAGCTGTTCGGCGGCCCGCGCTCGCTGGTGGTCGGCTATCTGGCCCTGCTGCGCGAGGCGCCGCTGCGCATCGACGGGGCGGAATGGCGCGGCCTGTACGAGTTCTTTCCCTGGGAGGACTGGCGCGAGTCGCCGCCGGCGCTGCTCGATTCGGTGATCCGTCCGGCGCTCGCCCGCTGGGTCGCCGCCGCCCCGGACGAGCCCGCCCGTGCCCGCCGCGGCGAGCGCGCCCGCATGGCCTTCGCGCTGGACGGCGGTGAGTGGGATTCCGAGCGGGTGCTGGAGCGCTACGAGCTGCTCTACGAGGCCGGGCTGGTGGTGGAGGCGTTCCGCGACCATGACCTGGCCCGCCGGGCGGGGGTGGAGGAGCGGACGGTGCGGCTGGAGATGCCCCGCGCGCTGGGCCGCCCGATGGCCCGCGACGGCCGCCGCATCCTGGCGACGGCGCTGGAGCGGCTGCGCGGCAAGCTGAAATACCGCCCCATCGTGTTCGAGCTGCTGCCCCCGACCTTCACCCTGCACCAGCTTCAGCAGGTGGTGGAGGCGCTGTCCGGCGAGCGGCTGCACAAGCAGAATTTCCGGCGCCTGATGATCTCCGGCGGGCTGGTGGAGCCGACCGGCCAGTATGAGAGCCAGACCGGCGGGCGCCCCGCCGAGCTGTACCGCTTCCGCCGCAGCGCCATCCTGGAACGCACCAGCACGGGGGCCATCGCCGCCCCGGAGGATTGACCATCCCTGCAATGGGGGTATCCTGCCGTCAAAGCCAAAGAAGGGGAGCGAAACCGCATGACCGATTTCGACAGCACCTGCGACCTCTACGACCGGTTCGAGAAGACCGCCCGCGTCGCCGATCCCGTCTTCCGCGACTTCGGCGGGCGTCGCCAATTCAGCGGCGCCGCGGTGACCGTGAAGTGCTTCGAGGACAATTCCCGCGTCAAGGAGCTGCTGGGTACGCCGGGGCGGGGCAAGGTGCTGGTGGTCGATGGCGGCGGCGGCCTGCGCGCCGCCCTGATGGGCGACCTGATCGCCAAGGACGCGGTGAAGAACGGCTGGGAGGGCGTGGTCATCCACGGCTGCGTCCGCGACGCCGCGGTGCTCGCCACGCTGGACCTGGGCATCAAGGCGCTGGCGGCGATCCCGCGCAAGACCGTCCGCAACGGCGAGGGGCAGAAGGATCTGCCGGTGACGCTGGCCGGCATCCGCATCAATCCCGGCGATCTCGTCTTCGCCGACGAGGACGGCGTGCTGGTGCTGACTCCGGAGGAGTTCGGCACGACCGCGTGACGGGTGTGGAACGAGGCAGGCTCCGGCCCTGAAAAGAGTGGCGCATGTTGATCGTCTTCGGCGGGCTGCCTGGAACCGGCAAAACGACCATCGCCCGTGTGTTGGCGCGCCGGCTCGGCGCGTTTCATCTGCGGATCGATACGATCGAGCAGGCGATTCGCATGGCCGGCGGCGCCGACGGTGAGGCTGTCGGTCCGCAAGGCTATGTGGTCGCCTACGCCCTGGCCGGCGATAATCTACGGCTGGGTGCCACCGTGATCGCGGATTGCGTCAACCCTGTCCGGATCACGCGCGAGGCGTGGCGCGCCACGGCGCTTCAGGCCGGGGTGCGGCTGGTCGAGGTGGAGGTTGTGTGCTCGGACCCGGTCGAGCACCGGCACCGGGTCGAAACCCGTCAAAGTGACATCGCCGGGCACCGTCCGCCCTCCTGGGCGGCGGTGAGGGGGCGGGAATACGAGCCCTGGGACGGTTTGGACGCCGTCATCGACACGGCGGGGCGTGAGGTCGACGCCTGCGTCGCGGCGATTCTGGCGATTCTGCCGGGCCACCCGCTCCACGAAAGCGGGCGCCGTCCGTGAGGTGGAGTCAGCCCGCCACCTTCTCCCACCCCATCTTCTGGTACCGGTATTCCAGGATCGTTGGCGCCGCGCAGGCGTAGCCGACCCAGACGCCCAGGGTCATCAGGGCGCCGACCGGCCACAGTGGGATGGAGATGAGGATCAGGGCCGCGTGAATTGCGGCGTGCAGCCACTCGGCCTTTTTCGCGAAGTAAACGGGGCCGAGCAGAAAGGCCCAAAGGATCTCGCGGTTGGTCACCGCCTCCCGCTGGCCGTTCGTGGGATTCTCGAACATCATCCCGGACGGAGCCGCCGCCATCCCTGCCTCCCTTTGGTTGTTTTCCATTCTATTTGGGGAGGCAGTCTGGACGACGGCGGTCCGGCCTGTCGAGGACGAAACGGCCTTTTTCCGGATGGTGGAGACGGTGTCCCGACGGATGGATCAGGACACCGCCCCGTCCCGCCCGGCCCCCTCCCTTCCGGCTTGCGCCATGGCCAGGAAGCGCCGGCACTGCTGCTCGCGGTCGTAGCCGAGCAGCGTGCCGAGGATGAAATCCTCCTCCGGCGTCAACTGATTCAATGGCTTGCGCACCACGCTCCGCACCATCGCGACGCAGGCCGGGTGGCCGAAGAAGACGTTGACCTTGGCCTCCGTCACCGTCTGGACGTGGTAGTCGACGAACCGCTCCGCCAGCTTGCGGGTCACCGCGTCGGCGTCCCGCGTGCTGAGCGTCATCATGACCATGGGCCGGACGCCCTTGCTGTACTCGTACAGATGGTGCCCGAGCAGGTGGACGGGCATGGCCAACCCATCATGGGTCAACCCATCATGGGGCATCACGCCAGCTGGCTGATCCATGCGGTGATCCGTTTGTCGGTTTGGGAGGACTGGTTGTCCTGGTCGAGCGCCAGCCCGACGAACCGCCCGTCGCGTTCCGCGGTGGAGCCCGAATGCTCGTAGCCGGTGGTGTCGGTGAAGCCGACGACGACCCCGCCCTGCGCCACCACCTGATCGTAGAGCGTGCCCATGGCGTCCACGAAGGACTCCGGGTAGGTCACCTGATCGCCGGTGCCGAACAGGGCGACCTTCTTGCCGTTCAGGTTGGCGGCCTTCAGCGTGCCGAAGTTGGCTTCCCAGTCGCATTGCAGATCGCCCACGCCATAGGTCGGCGCGCCGAGGATCAGCAGGTCGCAATTCTCGAAATCCGCGGCGGAGGCGCGGGCGATGTCGACGGTCTTTCCCTGAATCTTCTTCGCGATGCGCGAGGCGACCGACTTGGTCGCGCCGCCGTCGGAGCCATAGATGATCGTGACGTTCATGGTCTCTCTCTGGGCAATCCTGTGGGCCAATCGGATCAGGGCCGGCAAGCAAAGGCGAGAACGTCCGGCCTGGAACGAATGATAATAAGAATGATTCGCATTTGCAAGATGACCATGAACGGTTTGTGGGAATTCTGTGAAGGGAAGGCCGCGCCGCCAAGGACGGCGCGGCTTTCAGGCGATTTAAGAGTCCTTGTGCGGGGAAACGTTGGGCAGCAGCGCGGCGGCGAGGCCGAGCAGGGGCACGACCGAGCAGGCCTGGAACACGAAGCCGATGCCCTTCCAATCGGCCAGAACGCCAAGCCCGGCGGCGGCCATGCCTCCGATCCCGAAGGCCAGACCGAAGAACAGGCCGGACACCATGCCGACGCGGCCGGGCATCAGCTCCTGCGCGTAGACGATGATGGCGGGGAAGGCCGAGGCCAGGGCCAGCCCGATCACCGCGCTGAGCACGACCGTCGCGGTCAGCCCGACATGGGGCAGCAGCAGCGTGAAGGGCAGAATGCCGAGGATCGACACCCAGATCACCGTCTTGCGCCCGATCCGGTCGCCGATCGGGCCGCCGATGATCGTGCCGATCGCCACCGCCGCCAGGAAGACGAACAGGCAGAGCTGCGCCGCGTCCGGCTCCAGGGCGAAACGCTCCATCAGGAAGAAGGTGTAGAAGCTGGTGAGGCTGGACAGATAGACGTATTTGGACAGGATCAGCACCATCAGCACGGCCAGCGCCTGGTTCACCTGCCCGCGGGACAGGCCGGGGTAATGGACCGCGGCCCCGCGGCGGACCGGGCGGGCGTGGTCGCTGCGGGCGTACCAGCGCCCGATGCCGGTCAGCAGGGCCATGCCGCCCAGGGCGGCCAGCGCGAACCAGGACAGGCTCTCCTGCCCGCGCGGCAGGATGATGTAGGCGGCGAGCAGCGGCCCCAGCGCCGACCCGGCGTTGCCGCCCACCTGGAACAGCGACTGCGCCAGCCCGTGAGCCCCGCCGGAGGCGAGACGGGCGATCCGCGACGCCTCGGGGTGGAAGACCGAGGAGCCGAAGCCCAGCAGGGTCGCCCCGATCAGCAGCGCCGCGTAGTTCGGCGCGAAGGCCAGCGTGACCAGCCCGACCAGCGACGCCCCCATGCCGATGGTCAGGGAGTAGGGCGCCGGCCGCCGGTCGGTGGCGAGCCCGATGATCGGCTGAAGCAGCGAGGCGGTGATCTGGTAGGTCAGGGTGAGCAGGCCGATCTGCGCGAAGCTGAGGTCGAATCCGCCCTTCAGGATCGGGTAGATCGCGGGCAGCAGGGACTGGATCAGGTCGTTCAGCAGATGGCAGACGCTGATCGTCCCCAGGACGGGCAGCGCCGTCTCCCCGGCCTTGGGCCGGGACAGGGTGGTGTCGGTCACGGAAGGAAGCCTTTTTTGGCGCTTGCTCGGCGGGCGGGCGGCGCGTTGCTTGGTGTGGAGCAACAGCCTAAGGTGGGCCTCGACGGCCTGCCACCGCGGTCAGGCCGATTTCTTACGAGACTGGGCCATGGTCCGGAACCTGCGCATCGAGACGGTCGAGGAGTCGCCCCGCCCGCTGATCACCTTGGGACAGGATCACGCGGACGGCACCGTGCTGGCCGCCCACACGCACCGGCGCGGCCAGTTGCTGTCCGGGGCGACGGGGACGCTGCTGCTGTCCACCGCCCAGGGGCGCTGGGTGATGCCGCCCCATTGCGGGCTGTGGATTCCGCCGGGCGTCCCGCACGAAGTCCGGATGATCGGGATGGTGATGACGCAGAGCCTCTATCTGGCCCCCGCGCTGGCCGACACCATGCCGGACCGCTGCGAGGTTCTGGCGCTGTCGCCCTTCTTCCGCAGCCTGATCGGGCGGGCGATCGACGTGCCGGTGGATTACGACCCGGATAGCCACGACGGCGCGGTGATGGCCCTGCTTCTGCACGAGATGCGGCGACTTCCGGTGGAGCCGCTGTCGCTGCCCTTTCCCACCCACGCCGCCCTGGCGGAGCGCTGCCGGCGGTTCCTGCAAGAGCCGACGATCCAGGCGACGATCGAGGACTGGAGCGACGGTCTGGGCATGAGCCGCCGCAACTTCACCCGGCTGTTCCGGCGCGAGACGGGGCTGAGCTTCGTGGAATGGCGCCAGCAGGCGTGCTTGGTGTCGGCCCTGCCGCGGCTGGTCGCGGGGGTTCCGGTGACGACGGTGGCGCTGGACCTCGGCTACGACAACCCGGCGGCCTTCACGACGATGTTCAAGCGGACGCTGGGGGCGTCACCGCGCGCCTACTTGGCGAAGGCCGGTGCTGATGGATCGGAGCGCTCGGCCTGAGGCGCTCTGTATCCCTGCGTTCCAAATCCCGATGACAAAGACGAAAAGCCCCGCCGGAGCGATCCCGGCGGGGCTTTTCATAAACGCGGAAGCTCTCGCACCCGGCCCCCCTCCTGGCCTCCCCCCGCTTGCGCGAGGGGAGGGGAAGAGATGCAGGAGGATCAGGCGGCGACCGTGTCGGCCACGTCCTGGAACTCCTTGATCTGGTCGAAGTTCATGTAGCGGTAGATGTCGCCGGCCTTCTGGTTGACGACGGTCACCTGCTCCAGATACTCGGCCGGGGTCGGCAGCTTGCCCAGCAGGGCGGCGACGGCCGACAGCTCGGCGGAGCCGAGATAGACGCGGGTGTCGATGCCCAGGCGGTTCGGGAAGTTGCGGGTCGAGGTCGAGATGGCCGTCGAACCCTTGCGGATCTGCGCCTGGTTGCCCATGCACAGCGAACAGCCGGGCATCTCCATGCGCGCACCCGACTTGCCGAGAACGCCGTAATAGCCTTCCTCGGTTAGGATCTGGGCGTCCATCTTGGTCGGCGGGGCGATCCACAGGCGGGTCGGGATGTCGGTCTTCCCGTCCAGGATCTTACCGGCGGCGCGGAAGTGGCCGATGTTGGTCATGCAGGAACCGATGAAGACCTCGTCGATCTTGTCGCCGGCAACCTCCGACAGCAGCTTCACGTCGTCCGGGTCGTTCGGGCAGGCGACGATCGGCTCCTTGATGTCGGCCAGATCGATGTCGATCACGGCGGCGTACTCGGCGTCGGCGTCCGGCTCCAGCAGCGACGGGTTGGCGATCCAGTCCTCCATCGCCTTGATGCGGCGGCCGAGCGTCCGGGCGTCCTCGTACCCGCTGGCGATCATCCACTTCATCAGGGTGATGTTGGAGCGCATGTACTCGATGATCGGCTCCTTGTTGAGCCGGACGGTGCAGGCGGCGGCGGACCGCTCGGCCGAGGCGTCGGACAGCTCGAACGCCTGCTCCACCTTCAGCTCGGGCAGGCCCTCGATCTCCAGGATGCGGCCGGAGAAGATGTTCTTCTTGCCCTTCTTCTCCACCGTCAGGAGGCCCTGGCGGATGGCGTAGAGCGGGATCGCGTTGACGAGGTCACGCAGCGTGACGCCCGGCTGCAGCGTGCCCTTGAAGCGGACCAGCACCGATTCCGGCATGTCCAGCGGCATGACGCCGGTGGCCGCGGCGAAGGCGACGAGGCCCGAGCCGGCGGGGAAGCTGATGCCGATGGGGAAGCGGGTGTGGCTGTCGCCGCCGGTGCCGACGGTGTCGGGCATCAGCAGGCGGTTCAGCCAGGAGTGGATCACGCCGTCGCCCGGACGCAGGGCGACGCCGCCGCGGGTCGAGATGAAGGTCGGCAGCTCGCGGTGGGTCTTGACGTCCACCAGCTTCGGATAGGCCGCGGTGTGGCAGAAGGACTGCATGACCAGATCGGCGGAGAAGCCGAGGCAGGCCAGATCCTTCAGCTCGTCGCGGGTCATCGGGCCGGTGGTGTCCTGCGAGCCGACCGTGGTCATCTTCGGTTCGCAATAGGTGCCCGGGCGCACGCCCTGGCCTTCCGGCAGGCCGACCGCGCGGCCGACCATCTTCTGGGCGAGCGTGAAGCCCTTGCCGCTGTCGACCGGGGAGGAGGGCAGGCGGAACAGAGTCGACGGGGCGAGGCCCAGCGCCTCACGGGCACGGGCGGTCAGGCCGCGGCCGATGATCAGCGGGATGCGGCCGCCGGCGCGCACCTCGTCGAAGATCACGTCGGACTTGACGGTGAACTCGGCGATCACCGCGCCGTTCTTCAGCGCCTTGCCCTCGTAGGGGCGCAGCTCGACCGTGTCGCCCGTCTCCATCTGGGAGACGTCGAGTTCGATCGGCAGGGCGCCGGCGTCTTCCATGGTGTTGTAGAAGATCGGGGCGATCTTGGAGCCCAGGCAGACGCCGCCGAAGCGCTTGTTCGGGACGTAGGGGATGTCCTCGCCCGTCCACCACAGCACGGAGTTGGTGGCCGACTTGCGCGAGGAGCCGGTGCCGACCACGTCGCCGACATAGGCGACGAGGTTGCCCTTGGCCTTCAGATCCTCAAGCTGCTTGATCGGGCCGCGGACGCCGGCTTCCTCCGGCACGATGCCGGGGCGTGGGTTCTTCAGCATGGCCAGCGCGTGCAGCGGGATGTCCGGGCGCGACCAGGCGTCCGGGGCCGGCGACAGGTCGTCGGTGTTGGTCTCGCCCGACACCTTGAAGATGGTCAGCGTCAGGCTGGCCGGGACCTCCGGACGCGAGGTGAACCACTCGGCGTCGGCCCAGGACTGGATCACCGCCTTGGCGTTGGCGTTGCCCTTGTCGGCCAGTTCCTTGACGTCGTGGAAGTAATCGAACATCAGCAGCGTGGTCTTCAGACCGGCGGCGGCGGCCTCGCCGCACTCGGCGTCGCCCAGCAGGTCGATCAGCGGCTTGATGTTGAAGCCGCCGAGCATCGTGCCCAGCAGCTCCGTCGCCTTGACCTTGGAGATCAGCGGCGAGGTCTCGTTGCCCTTGGCGAGCGAGGCCAGGAAGGCGGCCTTGACCTTGGCGGCGTCGTCGACGCCCGCCGGGACGCGGTGCGTGATGAGATCGACCAGGAAGGCTTCCTCGCCCTGCGGCGGGTTCAGGAGAAGGTCGACCAGCTCCTCGGTCTGCTTGGCCGAAAGCGGCAGCGGGGGAATTCCGAGCGCGGCACGCTCAGCGACATGCTGGCGGTAAGCTTCAAGCACGGTGCGGTCCTCTCATCCAAGGTTGCTCAACAGTCGTCCGATTCCCCGACCCGGGGGGCGCGCTCGCGGACCCGGCTTTTTTGCCCTTGCGGCGTCTTGCCACGCCGCCGGTCCTACCATTCCGGAAGGAACTTCCGCGGAACGGAGATGTCTTACGTCGCCGCCTTGGGAGTCGTCAAGTCAACGCTCCGCCTGCGACACGTTTTCAGGCGCCGGCCATAGAAGTGGTATTACAACTTGCTCCCGCCGGCCCTGTGGAGGGGTGGCGATTTCCTGAATTCCTCATGGTCTTTGCAATGATCGCCCCGGCGGGGTTTCTGCGCGGGCCGCCGCATCACCATGTCTAACCCGCTGGCGAAGAGCCGGCGAAGAGGTTGATGGCGAACAATTGGGCATGTAGGGTGTTCTGGCTGTGCATCCACGGCACCGCGCAGGCCCCATGCCCTCAGGCCCCATGTCCCTTCGATACCGGATGATCGCCCGGTTCCTGAGCGTCCTTCTGGCGCTGGCGCCGCTGCAACCGCTGCCCGCGGCGGTGCCCGCCGGGCTGGCCGCCGCCAGCGCCGCGCTGCTCTGGCCGCAGGCGGCGGAGGCGCGGGCCGGAGGCGGGCGAAGCTCCAGCGGGGGATACAGCCGGCCGTCGGTGCGCACCCCGTCCTTCTCCACCCGCGCCGCCCCGTCGCGCGCGCCGTCCACCGGCAGCGGCGGCTACAGCCGTCCCCAGAGCGGACCGTCCTATGGCTTGCCCGGCGGGGCGCAGTCCGGCAGCGGCGATCTCGGCGTGTCGCGGCGGTCGAGCGGCGAGGCGCTGGACCGCTACCGCGCGCAACAGCAGCAACAGCAGCAGCGGGAACGCACCCCGCCGGTCGCCGCGCCGCCGCCCCGTTCCGGGTCCGGGTCCGCTTCCGGGTCCGGCTGGGGCGGAGGGGGATGGCAGGGCGGCGGCTGGGGGTCGAGTTCCGGATCGGGCTGGGGACAGCGGCGCACCGGCGGCTATGGGCCGGGCGGCTGGTACGGCGGCTGGCGTCCGCCGGGCTGGGCCTATGGCAGCCGCCCCAGCTTCGGCCTGTGGAACGGGTTGTTCCTGTGGTTCCTGCTCGACAACCTGTCGCGCCCCGGCTACGCCGACTGGTTCCACAACCACCAGGGCGACCCCGGCTACGCGGAATGGCGCGCGGACGCGGAACGGCGCGCGCAGGACGATCCCGACCTGCGCCGGCGCCTGGACGATCTCGACACCCGCCTGCGCGCGCAGGAGGACCGGCCGCGCGACCCCAACTATCTGCCGCCGGACATCCCGCGCGACGTCGCGCAGGCCGCGCCGGAGACGCCGTCGCCCCAGGCCGAGTCCGAAGGGGGAGGCGGGGGTGGCATGGGCACCTTGCTTCTTCTGATTGTGCTCGTCGGGGGGATGGTGGCGGGGGTGGCCCTCCTGCGCCGCCGCTCGTCGGGCTCCCGATCCGGAGGTTCCACCATGACCCGTTCGCCCTGGGGCACCGCCGCCGGCACGGCTGCCGGCATCATCAAGGCCAAGGCCACCGGCGCGTCCTACGAACCGTCGCTGTTCCGCGTGGGCATGACGCTGACGCCCGATCCCACGCCTTTCCTGCTGGGCGGCGGCGCGATCAAGGCCACGGCGCCGGAGGGCGCCGGCTCGATGGTCAGCGTCGAGGCTGTCGGCACGCTGACGGGCGGCGGCGTGACGCTGCACCGGCTCTATCTTCCGGGCGGGAACGGCTTCTACCAGCTTCACCTGGGGGCCGGGGGCACGCCGGACGAATGCCGCTGGTTCTCCGTGCTGGACGAGGTGCACCCCACCGACAACGACGAATGGGGCTTTTGGCTGGACCCCGGCGACGGGATGATCGGCTACCCGCAGTTCCAGACCAAGGACGGCAAGCTGTACGGGCGGCAGTGGTCGCCCGGCGCGTCCCGCATCGCCCCCGTCACCTTCGACGAGACGCTGACCGACCACCGCGGCAGCCGCACCCGCCGCGTGACCGCCATGCTCTACGCCGCCCCCACCGGCGCCGCGGACCCCGCGCCCCGCGCCGAATATGTGCTGGTCGCGGCGGTGGAGGACGGCGGCGAGGCGTGGGTGGAGGTCCGCGCCGGCATCGACGTCAACCCCGCCTCGCTCTCCCTCGCCTGAGTTTCCTCATCCGATCCCGCCAGCCCCTACGGAAGACACCATGGACACCAGCGTCGCGCAAATCCTGCAGGGCCTCGAATCCGGCCTGCCGCTGCTGCTTCTGCATTTCGGAGCGACCCTGGCCCTGTTCCTGATCGGAGTGGCCGTCTACGTCGCGGTCACGCCGCTGCACGAGCGCGAGCTGCTGGCGAGCGGCAACCAGGCCGCCGGCGTGGTGCTGGGCGGCACGATGGTGGCGCTGGCGATCCCGCTGGCGGCGACCCTGGCGACCAGCCTCGTCCTGGTGGACATCCTGATCTGGGGAACCGTTGCGCTGGTGCTGCAATTGATTACCTTCCTGATCGCCATCCGGCTGTTTCGCGACCTGCGCGCCATGATCGAATCCGGCAACGTCGCGGCGGGCACGGCGCTGGCCGGACTCCAGATCGCCATCGCGCTGCTGAACGCCGGAGCCATGGCGGGCTGAAGGCCCGCCGAACCAGAGAGGAACCGCAACCATGATCTCGTTCATCCGCAACCTCGTCGGGGTGAAGACCGATCAGGCCGTCCAGTCGGCGGTGGAGGCCCTCGTCCGCTGGGACCCGAAGGCCGCGACTGAGGCCGAACTGCGCACGATGGAAGAGCATCTGGACAGCCTCGGCCTCCAGGTCGCGCAAGCGCGCGCCGCCTATGAGAAGGAGCAGAAGGAAGCCGAGGCCATCCTGCAACTCTCCCGCCAGCGCATGGCCGCCGCCGAGCATCTGCAACGCCAGTTGGAGGCGGAAGCCGATGCCGGCCGCAAGGCCCAGCTCGAAAAGAGCCTGGAGACGCTGGTGGGGATGCTGGAGCAGATGGCTCCGGACATCGACCGGGAGGAGCAGGACGCCGTGGACGCGCGCGAGTTCCTGACCATGCTGGAAACGACCTACGCCGAGGCCGGCGGCAAGCTGAAGGCCGCCCGCAGCGCGTTGCAGCGGGCCGAACGGGACATGGGCCGTGCCGCCCAGCAGCGCGACATGGCCGAGCAGCGGGCGGAGGCGGCCCGGCAGGCGGCGGGGTTGAGCGGTGCCACCTCCAGCCTCGGCACGGCGTTGAAGGCGATGCAGGACGCGGCGGCCCGCGACCTTGCCCAGGCGGAGGCGTCCAGCGCCAAGGCCCGCCTGCTGAAGCCGTCCAAGCCGGAAGAGGACGATCCCAACATCAAGGCGGCGCTCGATGCCGCCACGGGGGCGAAGCCGGCGCCGAGCAGCCTGACCGACCGTCTGGCCGCCCTGAAAAGCCGGCATTGAAACGATGGATAGGATCATCCTATCGGTGAGATAGGATGATCCGCATCGATCCTATCCAAGTTCTCCGCCATGATGCGAGCAGTGCAAATCTGCTCGCTGGAGGAAGCCATGCGCCGATCGATGGCGGAGCTGTTGAACGAACTGGAACGGCACGGCGTACGGCTGCTGCCGGGCGGGCGTCTGCTGGTGCCGGGCGACGTTCCGGCCCCGCTGCTGATGCGCGCCCACCGCAACCGCCGCGCCCTCAGCGCCGCCCTGGCCCCGCCGCGCGGTTGACGGCGCGACCGACTCCGGACTTGACCCCAAACCGCGGAGCGTTGTTCCTGCGCGGACGGCGCCCCACGTCAATGCAACGCCCCCGATGTTCCGGGCGATCCCGTGCCCTATCAGGAGACCCTGTGTGACGATCCAACTGACCACCCTCGCCAACGGATTCCGCGTGCTGACGGACCACCTGCCGCATCTCGGCACGGTGACCAGCGGCGTCTGGGTCGGCGTCGGGGCGCGCAACGAACGGCCGGCGGTGAACGGCATCGCCCATTTCCTGGAGCACATGATCTTCAAGGGAACGGAAAGCCGCGACGCGCTGGGCATCGCGCTGGAGATCGAGAACCGCGGCGGTGAGTTCAACGCCTACACGGATTACGACGTCACCGCCTATTACACGCAGATGGCGGCCAAGCACGTCGACGTCTCCTGCGAGATCATCGGCGACATCGTGCTCAACTCCGTCTTCCCGGAGGAGGAGGTTGAGAAGGAGCGCGGCGTGGTCATCCAGGAGATCGGCCGCTACGCCGACGAGCCGGAGGACGTGGTCTACGAGGCGCTGCGCCGCACCGCCTTCGACGGGCAGGCGCTGGGCCGCCCGATCCTCGGCCCGAAGGAGAATGTCGCGGGATTCGGGCGGGAGCATCTGTTCGACTATGTGTCCCATTACGACCCGCGCCGCATGGTCTATGTGGTGTCCGGCAACGTCGATCACGGCACCGTGGTGCGCCGGGCGGAGGCGCTGTTCGGTCATCTGACCGCCAAGGACGACCCGTTCCACGAGACGGTCGTCAACAAGGGCGGGGCGGCGCTGCTCAAACGCGAGGCCGAGCAGGTGCATTTCATGGCGGCCTTTCCCGGCGTCGGCACCGAGGATTCGGCGAGCTACGCGCTGCGCCATCTCGCCAACATCCTGGGCGGCGGCATGACCTCGCGCCTGTTCCAGGAGATCCGCGAGAAGCGCGGGCTGGTCTATTCGGTCTACGCGGCACCCATCCAATACTCGGACGGCGGCGCGCTGAGCTTCTACGCCGGGACCGGGCCGGAGGAGGTGGCGGAGCTGGTGCCGGTCTTCTTCGAGGAGCTTCGCAAGGCCCGCGACGGCGTGACCGCGGTGGAGCTGGAGCGGTCCAAGGAGCAGATGCGCTTCTCGGTGGGCAAGTCGCTGGAATCGACCATGCGCCGCGCCGACCGCTTCGCCCGCACCCTGCTGCGCACCGGCGAGGTGCGGACCATCGAGCAGATCTTCGAGCGCATCGACGCCGTGACGCCGGAGGATGTGGCGGCGGCGGCCAACCGCGTCTTCGCCGGCCCGATGGCGGTGTCCGCGGTCGGCAAGCTGGACCATCTGCCGTCCTACGAGGACATGCAGGGGATGCTGAAGGCGGCGTGAGGGTGTCGCGCAGCGGCGCGTTGCCCCCTCCCTAACCCTCCCCCGCTGGCGCAGGGGAGGGAGATTGGTCTCCTCCCCTGCGCCAGCGGGGGAGGGCCGGGGTGGGGGCAACAGTTCGCCCCTACCAGACCACCGCCGGCAGCGCCGCGACCTTCAGCGGCCCCAGGAACAGCCCGCGGTTCTGCACGGTGACCGGGGCGGTCAGCACCGGCTCGCCGTTCGGCCCGGTGGGGCGGGCCAGCAGGCCCAGCATGGTGCGGGCCATCGCCAGCTCCTTGGGCCGGAACATCCCCTGGAGCGCGTCCAGAACCGCCTGATACCCGCGCACCTCCGCGGTCAGCGCGGCCTGCGGCTGCAAGGCGGCGTCGAGCGCCAGCGTGCCGTTCATCGCCAGCTTCAGCGGCCCCCAATCCACATTCAGCCCATCGACCTGCAGCGTGCCGCCGTCGCGGCTCCAGGCCGACAGGCTGACCGGTTCCGGCTTCGGCGGCTGGCCGAGGATGCGCGCGGTCAGCAGGAGGCGCTGCACCTCGCGGCCCAGCGAGTCCGGCGCGCCGTCGGGCAGGGTGGCCCCGCGCGCTTCCAGCGTGACGGACAGGCCGGTGTCGGTGTGGCTGGCCGGCGGCTCGGCCGGCTGGGTGGCGGTCAGGTCCAGGGCGGCGATGGGAACGGGCAGGGCGTCGGGCTGCGCCACGAGGTTGGCGAAGGCGAGCCGCGCCTCGACCGGCTGGCCGGTCAGGGTGAGGCCGACGTGCCCCTGGCCGCCGTCACGGGCGACCAGCGTGACGGGCGGCTGGCTCGCCTGCACCACCGTCACCCTTTGCTCGCCGGGCAGCGACAGGGCGATGCGCGTGTGGTTCCAGGGCGGCGCCTCCGCCACCAGCCGGGCGCCCCGCCACTCCACGTCGCGGGTCGCGAGGTGCGGCGACTCCAGCGCGGCGCGGATGGTGAAGGGATAGCCGCCGACGCTCAGCCCGCCATGGGCCACCACGGCGCCGGCCGCCCGCTGCTCGTCCATCCAGGCGAGCACGCCGCGCTCCACCGCCGACGCGGCCTGCCACCACCACACCGAATAGGCGCCGGCCAGCAGGGCCAGGGCGAGAACGGCGAAGCCCAAGATCTTCCGAACGCGCATCTGTGGCATTTCCGTTTTGTGGCACCCACCTTATAGCGGGCGGCCAGGGGCCGTGCTAGGATTCACCGTGTCGCCACCAGTCGGCGCACGCTGCATTACTTAAGGGTCATGCTGCTCGATACGCAATCGCCTGTTGCCGAGCTTCCGGTCACCGCACCGGCGCAGCGCACGGCATCTTCCGCCTCTTCCTGGTCCGCCGACATCGTCGTGACACCCGGCGCCGACCTCTGGGTCTTCGCCTACGGCTCCCTGATGTGGAACCCGGAGTTCCCCTTTCTGGAGCGACATCCGGCGGTGCTGGGCGGCTATCACCGCCGCTTCTGCGTGTCCTCCCACCGCTACCGTGGCACGCCCGAGCGGCCGGGTCTGGTGCTCGGGCTCGACCGCGGCGGCTCCTGCCGGGGCATCGTCTTCCGCGTGGCGGCGGATCGGGTGCCGGAGACGCTGGATTACCTGTGGGACCGGGAGATGCTGAACCGCGTCTACCGGCCCAAGCTGCTGCCGGTGCGCCCGCGCGACGGCGGGGCGCCGGTCACCGCCTGCACCTTCGTCGTGGACCGCCGCCACCGGCAATATTGCGGCTGCATGGACGAGACCGCGATGGCCGAGCGCATCGCCTGCTGCCGCGGCGAGCGCGGTCCGAACCTGGACTATCTCGCCAACACGGTCGCCCATCTGGAGGCCATCGGCATCCACGACCGCGGGTTGTGCAGCCTGCTGACCGCGGTGCGCGCCCGGATGGGGTGAGGTGGTTCCGGTGTTGCCCCCACCCTAACCCTCCCCCGCTATCGCAGGGGAGGGGACTGCCGCCGCTTCGCGGAAGGCCCCCTCTCCCTCGAAGAGGGGGAGGGCCGGGGTGGGGGCAAACGCTGGCGCGGCGCGGCCCAGGCCTTATAGTCTGGGCCATGCGCACCCTCCTCCTTGCCCTTCTGGGCATCCTCGCCGCCGCGCCCGGCTGGGCCACCGGCCTGCACCATGACCTGACCGTCACGCTGGACCCCGCCGCGCGGCGGCTGGAGGTGGAGGACCGGCTGCGCCTGCCCGCCGGCACGCACCGGCTGCTGCTGGCGCCGGGGCTGGCGGTCGGCGAGGCCCGGCTCGACGGCAAGCCGGTCGCGGTGCGCGGCAATGCCCTGCCGGTAACCGTTCCGGAGGGCGGCGGCGAGCTTCGCCTGCGCTACGCCGGGACCCTGCCGCTCCTGACGCCGGACTCGCGCGGTGGTGGCGGTGGGGAGGAGGGCGCCTATCTGCCCGCCGGCACCGGCTGGATTCCCACCCCCGAGAGCGCGGAGTCCCCGCCCTCCTGGCGCCTGTCGGTCCGGGTGCCGGCGCCCTTCGTCGCGGTGGCGACGGGCCGTCTGGTCGAGGAGACGCGCGACGGCGCCGGCTACGCCGCGGCCTTCGCGGAGGACCGCAGCGTCGAGGAGCCGTCGCTCTTCGCTGGGCCCTGGCAGGTGACCGAGCGGCTGCACAATGATGTGCGCCTGCGCACCTATTTCCATCCGGAGCAGGCCGCGCTGGCCGAGGAGTATCTGGACCTCAGCGCCCGGACGATCGACGCGCAGGCGGCGCGGATCGGCGCCTATCCCTTCGCCGGTTTCGCCATCCTCTCGGCGCCGCTGCCGGTCGGGCTGGGCTTTCCGGGCCTGACCTACATCGGGCGTCAGGTGATGCCGCTGCCCTTCATCCGCGCCCAGTCGCTGCCCCACGAGATCCTGCACAACTGGTGGGGCAATGGGGTGCGCGTCGGCGACGGCGGCGTCTTGCCCGGCAATTGGTCGGAGGGGCTGACAACTTTCATGGCCGACTACGCGGCGGCGGAGGCGCGCGGCGAGGACGCGGCGCAAGCGATGCGGCTGGACTGGCTGCGCGACTACGCCGCCCTGCCGGCGGAGCGCGATTCCGCCCTGACCGATTTCCGCGCCAAGGTCCATGACGCCGCCCAGATCGTCGGTTATGGCAAGGCGGCGATGCTGTTCCACATGCTGCGCGCCGAGATCGGGGCGGAGGCCTTCGACGCGGGTATCCGCCGCTTCTGGGAGGAGAAGCAATTTCAGGACGCGGGGTGGGACGACCTGCGCCGCGCCTTCGCGGCGGCGTCGGGGCGGGACCTCGGACCCTTCTTCGATCAGTGGTTGACCCGCGTGGGGGCGCCGACGCTGGAACTGGCGGGAGCGAAGGCTGACGGCGACGGCGTGGCGCTGACCCTGCGCCAGGGCGAGCCGGCCTACGGTCTGACCGTGCCGGTGGAGGTGCGGACCGCGGCGGGGAAGGAACGCCACACCATCCGCCTCGACGGGCGCGAAACGACCGCGACGATCCGGACCGCCGCATCACCGCGGGCGCTCGCGGTCGATCCCGGCTTCGCCCTGTTCCGCCGTCTGGCACCCGGGGAGGCGCCGCCGACCCTGCGCGACGTGACGCTGGACCACGCGGCCACCACGGTCATCGCCGCCGACGGTCCGGCCGCGGAGGCCGCCCGCGCGCTGGCTGAGCGGTTGGCCGACGGCAAGCCACGCATCGCTGCGGCGGACCGCGCCGACCCTGCCGCTCCGCTCGCCGTGATCGGGACGGCGGGCGAGGTGGACCGGATCCTGGCCCGGCTCGGCCTGCCGCCGCTGCCGGACCGCCTCAAGGGTCGCGGGACGGCGCGGGTGTGGACCGCGCGGACCCCGCAGGGCCGCCCGCTGCTGGCGGTGGCCGCGGACGACGCGGCGGCGCTCCAGGCGCTGCTGCGCCCGCTGCCCCATTACGGCCGGCAGAGCTGGCTGGTCTTCGAGGGTGCGCGCGCCGTCGACCGTGGCGTCTGGCCCGCCGGCGACAGCCCGCTGCGTGTGTCTTTCGAGTAGTTCCGCCCGCCCATCCTCTGTCCATGGAGCATACCCCGCCTTTGCCTGTTGTAGGGGAAACGGCGCGCGATGCGCGCGTTCTGCGGGAGAATGCACATGTCTCGGATGACGAAGACTTTCCTCGGAACCCTGGCCGGCCTCGGCGTGGCGGCGGCGCTGGCGCTGCCCGCGGCGGCGGCCTCCGGCGACATCCACACGGTGACCGGCGAGAAGGTCAACCTGCGCGCGGCCCCGTCCGACAACGCCTCGGTCCGTTCCACGGTCACCCGCGGCGACGAGGTGATCGAGCTGAAGCAGGAGGGCAACTGGATCGGCGTGCGCTCGATGCGCACCGGCGAGGAGGGCTGGGTCTTCGGCGACCTCGTGAAGCGGCAGACGCCGAGCACGCTCGGCGGCGCGTCGTCCGCGGCGTCGGACGCCGGGTTCGGGCGGATCTCCTCGGGCTTCGACGGGCTGCTGGCCGGGATCAACAACCAGCTCGGCTACCGCTTCGCGGAGAAGGTGGAGCAGTCGGGCAATGGCGCGCTGCGCGTCATCCCGACCCAGGAATGGCTCTACAACACCAGCCGCGAGGCGAAGATCTATGCGGCGCTGGCGCTCTACGAGATGTGGAAGAACCACAACAACGGGCGTCCCGTCAGCGTGGCGCTGGGCTCCCCCGGCTCGTCGGCCATCGCCATCGAGGATTCGGGGCGGGGGCCGGAGCTGTCGCTGCCGATGATGGGCGCTTCGAAGTAAGGGCGCTCCGCGGCGGGGAGGGCATGAGGCCGCCCCGCCGCGCCCCATTCTTGATCCGCATCAACGCCAGCGCTCCCCGCCGCCGTCCAAATGCCGTTATGGCAGGCGGAGGGGGCTGGGGCGATGAAGTACGTCGATGAATTCCGGGACGCGGCGCTGGCCCGCGGCATCGCCGCCGCCATCGCGCGGGAGGCCGCGACCGGGCGGACCTATCACCTGATGGAGTTTTGTGGCGGCCACACCCACGCGGTGTCCCGCTACGGCATCCCCGATCTGCTGCCGGACAACGTGCGGATGATCCACGGGCCGGGCTGTCCGGTCTGCGTCCTGCCGGTCGGGCGGATCGACGACGCCATCGCCATCGCCCGCCAGCCCGGCGTGATCCTGTGCACCTACGGCGACGTGCTGCGCGTGCCGGGCTCGGGGCGGGTCAGCCTGCTGAAGGCGAAGGCCGAGGGGGCGGACGTGCGCATGGTCCTGTCCACCATGGACGCCCTGCGCATCGCCGAGGACAACCCGGACCGCGAGGTCGTCTTCCTCGCCATCGGCTTCGAGACGACCACGCCGCCGACCGCGGTGGCCGTCCATGCCGCGCAGGCCAAGGGCCTGAGGAACTTCAGCGTCTTCTGCAACCACGTCCTGACCCCGGCGGCCATCCGGGGCATCATGGACAGCCCGGAGGTGCGGGAGATGGGCACGCTGCCGCTCGACGGCATCGTCGGGCCGGCCCACGTCTCCGTGGTCATCGGCAGCCGCCCCTACGAATTCGTGGCGGAGGCTTACGGCAAGCCGGTGGTGATCGCCGGGTTCGAGCCGCTGGACGTGCTCCAGGCCATCCTGATGCTGATCCGGCAGGTGAACGAGGGGCGGGCGGTGGTGGAGAACCAGTTCACCCGCGCGGTGACCCCGGAGGGCAACCGGAAGGCCCAGCGGCTCGTCGCCGACACCTTCGACGTGCGGTCCAGCTTCGAATGGCGGGGCCTCGGCGCGCTTCCCGACAGCGGCCTGCGGTTGAAGGAGGCGTTCGCCGCCTTCGACGCCGAGCGGCGCTTCGCCGTGCCGGGCCGCGCGGTGCCCGATCACAAGGGCTGCGAGTGCGGCGACATCCTGCGCGGGGTGAAGAGGCCCAGCGACTGCCGGCTGTTCGGCACCGTCTGCACACCGGAGAACCCGATGGGGTCCTGCATGGTGTCGGCGGAGGGGGGCTGTGCCGCCCATTACACCTACGGGCGATTCCGCGACCACCGGTTGGCGGTGCCGTAATCAACAGTTTCAACCGCAAACCATTTGTCACGACATATTTCGTCGGGGAAGCTATTCGCCCATTGCACGGCTAACCTTTTGCGGGGGTTCGAAAGACGCTGATAGGTTCGTTCCTGAACAAAAGAACAGGAGGGGACTTCCCGTATGAAACGCCGTTCGTTCCTTGCCAGCGCCGGTGTCGGTGTCGCGGCCAGCACCCTGGCCGCTCCGGCCATCGCGCAGAGCACGCCGGAGGTGCATTGGCGCCTCGCCTCCAGCTTTCCGAAGAGCCTGGACACCATCTACGGCGCCGCCGACGTGATTTCGCGCCGCGTCGCCGCCATCACCGACAACAAGTTCACGATCCGCCCCTTCGCCTCGGGTGAGATCGTTCCCGGCCTGCAGGTTCTCGACGCCGTGCAGAACGGCACGGTCGAGTGCGGCCACACCGCCAGCTATTACTATGTCGGCAAGGACCCGACCTTCACCTTCGACGCGACGGTGCCGTTCGGTCTGAACGCCCGCCAGCAGAACGCCTGGATTCTCCAGGGCGGCGGCATGGAGCTGCTGCGCGAGTTCTTCAAGGGCTACAACGTCGTCAACTTCCCGGCGGGCAACACCGGCACCCAGATGGGCGGCTGGTTCCGCAAGGAGATCAAGACGGTCCAGGACCTGAGCGGCCTGAAGTTCCGCATCGGCGGCTTCGCCGGCCAGGTGCTGACCAAGCTGGGCGTCGTGCCGCAGCAGATCGCCGGCGGCGACATCTACCCGTCGCTGGAAAAGGGCACCATCGACGCCGCCGAGTGGATCGGCCCCTACGACGACGAGAAGCTCGGCTTCAACAAGGTCGCCAAGTACTACTACTACCCCGGCTGGTGGGAAGGCGGCCTGAACGTGTCGCTGCTGGTCAACCAGCAGAAGTGGGAAGAGCTGCCGAAGCCCTATCAGGCGGCTCTGGAGGCGGCCTGCTTCGAGGCGCTGGCGATCATGAACGCCAAGTACGACGCCGACAACCCCGCCGCCCTGAAGCGTCTGGTGGCCGGCGGCGCCCAGCTCCGCCCCTTCCCGCGCGACGTGATGGAGGCCTGCTACAAGGCGGCCTACGAGCTGTACGACGAGACGGCCAAGAGCAACCCGAAGTTCGCCAAGATCTACGAGCCGTGGAAGAAGTTCCGCGACGAGGAATACCTGTGGTTCCGCGTCGCCGAGAACAGCTTCGACAACTTCACCTTCACCGCCGGCCAGCGCCGTTGATGAAGACGCGGTGCGGCGTGTCAGGGCGCCGCACCGCTTCGGCCGTTACGGGGCGGCCACTTTCTGGGACAGGCGTTGCAGATCCTGCGACGCGCGGTCGGCGATGCGCTGGGCGGCCACCAGCGTGTCCGTCAGATTGCCGACGTCCGGCGCGATCTCGCCCGCGGCGTCGGACATCTCGTTCAGGGCCTTCACCGCGGTGTCGATCAGGCGGATGACCAGCCCCGCGGGGCCGTCGGCGTTGTCGTACCCAGCCATTCCAAAATCTCCATGGTTGCGCAACCCAGCCCGAACGACACGGGCACGAGTTTCCATGGAGGGGGCAGGCCGCGCAAGCCGCTTGTTGCCATCGGGTTTCCTTCTCCCCCCTGGGGAGAAGGTTAGGATGAGGGGGGCGCCGAAGGCGCGTTACGTAAGCGTCCCAAGAGTTTCTCTCCACCCTGCCGGGCGTAAAGGCCCCCTCACCCAACCCTCTCCCCGCTTTCGGCGGACCAAGGGTCCGCCTGTCGCGTCAGCGCAAACTTCGTTTGCGCGTGAGCGGGGGGAGAGGGCTATTATCAGTGGATGCCCGGCGCTTCCTGCCCGGTGCTCGCCACATACTCGGTGTAGCCGCCGCCGTACTGGTGGATGCCCTCCGGCGTCAGCTCCAGCACCCGGTTCGACAGGGCGGCGAGGAAATGGCGGTCGTGCGAGACGAACAGCATGGTGCCCTCATAGGCGCCCAGCGCCGAAATCAGCATCTGCTTGGTGTCGAGGTCGAGGTGGTTGGTCGGCTCGTCCAGCACCAGGAAGTTGGGCGGGTTGAACAGCATGATCGCCATGACCAGCCGGGCCTTCTCGCCGCCGGACAGCACGCGGCACTTCTTCTCCACATCGTCGCCTGAGAAGCCGAAGCAGCCGGCCAGCGCCCGCAGCGCCCCCTGGCTCGCCTGCGGGAAAGAGGTCTCCAGCGATTCGAAGATCGTCTTGTCGCCGTCCAACAGGTCCATGGCGTGCTGGGAGAAATAGCCCATGCGCACGCTGCCGCCGACCGTGACGGTGCCGTTGTCCGGCTCGGTCGCGCCGGCCACCAGCTTGAGCAGGGTCGACTTGCCGGCGCCGTTGACGCCCATGACGCACCAGCGCTCCTTGCGGCGGATCGTCAGGTCCAGCCCCTCGTAGATGGTCCGGCTGCCATAGCCCTTGTGCACGTTCTTCAGCACCGCGACGTCGTCGCCGGAGCGCGGGGCCGGCGGGAAGTCGAAGGTCACGATCTGGCGGCGCTTGGGCGGCTCGAATCGCTCGATCTTGTCGAGCTTCTTCACCCGGCTCTGGACCTGGCTGGCGTGGGAGGCGCGGGCCTTGAAGCGCTCGATGAACTTCAGCTCCTTGGCCAGCATGGCCTGCTGGCGCTCGAACTGCGCCTCCTGCTGCTTCTCGCGCAGCGCCCGCTGGCGCTCGTAGAAACCGTAGTCGCCGGAGTAGCTGGTCAGCGATCCGCTGTCGATCTCGATGATCTTGTTGACGATGCGGTTCATGAACTCGCGATCGTGCGAGGTCATCAGCAGCGCGCCCTCGAAGCCCTTCAGGAAGCCTTCCAGCCAGATCAGGCTTTCGATGTCCAGATGGTTGCTCGGCTCGTCGAGCAGCATGACCTCGGGCCGCATCAGCAGGATGCGGGCCAGCGCCACGCGCATCTTCCAGCCGCCGGACAGCATCCCGACGTCCATGTCCATCATTTCCTGGCTGAAGCTGAGGCCGGCGAGCACCTCGCGCGCCTTGCCCTCCAGCTCGTAGCCGCCCAGCTCGTCGAAGCGGGCCTGGACCTCGCCGTAGCGCTCGATGATGGCGTCCATCTCGTCGGCGCGGTCGGGGTCGGCCATGGCGGCCTCCAGCTCGGCCAGCTCCGCGGCGACGGTGCTGACCGGGCCGGCGCCGTCCATCACCTCGGCGACGGCGGAGCGGCCGGACATCTCGCCGACGTCCTGGTTGAAGTAGCCGATGGTCGCCTGCTTCTCGATCGCCACCTGACCGGTGTCCGGCAAATCCTCGCCGGTGATCATGCGGAACAGCGTCGTCTTGCCCGCCCCGTTGGGACCGACCAGCCCGATCTTTTCGCCCCGGTTCAACGCCGCCGATGCTTCGAGGAAGAGGATTCGGTGACCATTCTGCTTGCTGATGTTGTCGAAGCGGATCATGTGCGGCTGCGTTCCTGCGGCGTTGTTCCCATGGCGTGGCGGGGGCTCTTATGCCACAGGATGTGCGGTGCGATGGAGTCCAGATCGGCGCCATGCGAAAATCGCCGTCCGGAGACAGGTCGATGGGAAGGATTGCCGTCATGGGGCGTCCGCAGGTTTGGGGCTATTGGCGCCCCAACGGAAGCAGCATCGTCGAGCTTGGGACCGTGCGCGGGCTCGACGTGGCCTTGCCGGTGCATTTCCATCGCGAGGATCAGCTGACCTTCGTTCTCGCCGGGCGGCGGCGCTTCGTCATCGAGGGGGAGGTGTGCGAGGCCGGTCCCGGTGATGGGATGCACATTGCGGCGGGCCTGCCGCACCGCTCGTTGTGCGGGGCGGACGAGGTCGTTTGCATCAATCTCTACACGCCGCCCGGCCTGTACGCCGCGCCGGACGTGATCGCCGGGCTGGCCCGGCACTGGCGAAGGACGGGCGGGCTGGGCTGGACCGACCTAACGCGGATCGCCGAGGACCATTGCCGCTCCAGCGGGACCGGGGTGGAGCCCGCATCCGCCTTCACGGGGGGCGACGCGTGGGACAGCGTCGGTGCGGCGGCCCGCCGCGCCGGAATGAGCCGCGAGGGCTATTCCCGCCGGTTCCGCAAGCAGCACGGCGTGCCGCCGCACGCCTTCGCGCTTCAGGAGCGGCTGAACGACGCGCGCCTCCTGCTCCGCGCGGGGGAGCCCATCGCCGCGGTCGCGGCGGACACCGGATTCACCGACCAGAGCCATCTCGGCCGTTGCTTCCGCCGCGCTTTCGGCGTCACGCCGGGCCGCTACCGGGCCGGGTAGGTCACATCCGTACCAGACCGCCGCCGCTCCGCCTGCTATCCATCCGCCCGAGAGCGCCGCACGGACAAGGGTCCGGCGGCGCGCCCACAGCCAATCTTGGGAGCATGGCATGTCCACCGCACTGTCCGTCGTCTCGTACCTCCTGGTGGTCGGCGCCGGAGTCAGCGTCGCGTTGCAGCAGGTCCTCAACGCCAATCTGCGGGCCGACCTCGGCTCGCCCTGGTGGGCGGGCTTCGTCAGCTACGTCGTCGGGATGCTGGCGATGCTGGCGGTCGCCCTCCTCGCACCCGGACCCCGCCTCGCCGAAGCGGTGAGCGGGGCCGGATCCTGGGTCACTTGGACCGGCGGGCTGTTCGGCGCGCTGTTCATCGGGACGGCCATCCTGATGGTGCCCCGCCTGGGGGCGGCGACCGTGCTGGCGCTGATCGTGGTCGGCCAGATGCTCGGCTCCCTCGCCTTCGACCATGTCGGTCTGCTCGGCCTGCCGCAGCAGCCGATAAGCCCGACCCGGCTGGCCGGCGCCGCCTCGCTGATCCTCGGCGTCGTCCTGATCCGGCTGTAAGCGTTCTCAGACGGTGCGGTGCAGGGCGAAGCCGGACGCGCCGGGGGCTTCCAGTCCCGGGCGGAGTTCGAGGCTGGGGATCGCATAGTCACCGCCGTTCTGGCGGCGGAAGGGGATCGGCGGCGTCGTCTCCAGCGTCCGCATCCGCTCCCGCACTTGCTCCGCCGCCTGCGCGAAGCCGGTCTCGTCGAAGCGGTCCACCCGGTAGGCGACGAAGGGCGGCAGCACGTCGTAGCCGGGATAATGCAGGATGCCGTGGTTGATCGGGAACAGCAGGTCGTCGATCGGGCCGTTGATGCCGCGCGGCGCGTAATGCTCGGCCCAGCCGCCCGTCGTCACCACCAGCATGGCGCGCTTGCCGGCGAAGCGGCCCTCGCCGTAGCGGTCGCCCCAGCGGCGGTCGCTGTGCTCGCCGACGCCGTAGGCGAGGCCGTAGGCGTAGACGCGGTCGACCCAGCCCTTGAGGATCGCCGGCATGCTGAACCACCAGAGCGGGAATTGCAGGATCAGCGCGTCGGCCCACAGCAGCTTCTCCTGCTCGGCCTTCACGTCGTCGGTCAGCGCGTCGGCCGCGAAGGCGGCGCCGGAGGCGGCGGCCACCTTCAGGCGCTCGCCCTCGCCGAGGCTGGGGAAGTCGGCGTGGTCCACCGCCGCTTTCCAGTTCATGGCGTAGAGGTCGGAGACCCGCACCGCGTGGCCCTGCGCCTCCAGTTCCGCGACGGCGGCATCGCGCAGGGCGGCGTTGAGGGAGCGGGGGTCGGGGTGGGCAAAGACAATCAGCACGTTCATCACAGGCACCTGTTCGCTTGAAACGCTTGCGCCTCAAGCTATGCGGGTGGAGATTAATCCGGTAGACAAGGTGAATGGTTAGAACTCTGCCGTAAAATGGATCAATCGAACGTCACGCTGGACCGCATGCGGACCTTCGTCCGCGTCGCCGAACGGGGAAGCCTGTCGGCGGTGGCGCGCGAGATGGGGATCGGGCAATCCAGCGTCACCCGCCACATCCGCGAGCTGGAGGAGGCGCTCGGCGTCGCCCTGTTCAGCCGCACCACGCGGCGCGTCACGCTGACCGCGGAGGGCGAGCGCTACTACGCCAACGCCGTCCAGATCCTGCGCCTCGTCGAACAGGCCGGCGACGAGGCGCGCGCCACCGGCCGCGCCTCGGCCGGGACGGTGCGCGTGTCCTGCACCGCGGCGCTCGGCGTCCGGCACATCAGCCGGCTGATCTTCGCCTTCCAGGACCGCCATCCGGAGATCGCCATTGATCTCGGCCTGACCGATGAGCGCATCGACCTTGTCCGCGACGGCGTCGACCTCGCCATCCGCCTCGGCCCGCTCACCGACAGCACGTTGAAGCGGCGGGCGCTCGGGTTGAGCCGGCGCGTCCTCGTCGGGTCGCCGGCCTGTCTGGCGCGGCACGGCCGGCCGGCGACGCCGGGCGACCTCGCGGGGTTCGACGGCGTCCGCATGTCGAACATCGCGGGCAGCGACCGGTTGACGCTTGAAGGGCCGGACGGCGCCCTGCACAGCGTTTCCCTGGGGGGACGCCTGCGGGTCGATCACGGGCTCGCCGCCCGCGAAGCCTATCTCGCCGGCCGCGGCATCGGCCCGGCCCATGCCTGGCTGGTGGACGACCTGCTCGCCGACGGCCGCCTGGAGATTCTCCTGCCGGACCACGCGCCGCCCTCAGTGCCGCTCAACCTGCTGATCGTGCCGGAGCGGTCGGGCATCGCGCGGGTCCGGCTGCTGGTGGACTTCCTGGCCGAGGCCATCCTGGGCGTTCCGGGGATCGAACGGTCGCCCGGGGTCTGACCGGCGCGAGGCGGCACGGCCGGGCGTCCACTTGATGCCGGTCGGCCGCGATCCACATGGCTCATCGCGAAACGATGGAGGACCCCATGCGCGCGATGGTCATCACACGGTTCGGCGGCCCGGATGTGTTCGAGCGCCGGGACATCGAGCGTCCGGAGGCCGGCCCCGGCGAGGTTCTGGTGCGCGTCGTCGCTTCCGGGACCAACCCGGTCGACGCCAAGATCCGGCAGGCCGGCGCCTGGGCGAACATCCCGTTTCCGGCGGTGCTGGGCTATGACGTCTCCGGCGTCATCGAGGCGCTGGGGCCGGGAGTCACCGGCTTCGCGGTCGGCGACGCGGTGTTCTACACGCCGGAAATTTTCGGCAATCCCAAGGGTAGCTACGCCGAATACACCGTCGCGTCCGCCGCCATCGTCGCGCGCAAGCCGGAGACTCTCAGCCACATCGAGGCGGCCGGGATCCCGCTGGCGGGCGGCACCGCCTGGGAGGCGATCGTGCGGCGTCTGGCGGTGCGGCCGGGCGAGACGGTGCTGATCCACGGCGGCGCCGGCGGCGTCGGCTCCTTCGCCATCCAGTTCGCCAAGGCGGCGGGCGCCCGCGTGATCGCGACCGCCAGCGCGGCCAACCACGCGGCCCTGCGCGACCTCGGCGCTGACGTGGCGGTCGACTACCGCGCCGCCGACGCGGCGGAGCGGATCATCGGCGAGACAGCCGGGCACGGGGTCGACGCCGCCTTCGACACGGCGGGCGGCAACGTGCCGCTGAGCACCCAGGTCACCCGGCCCTTCGGCCGGATCGCCACGATTCTCGACCCGACCGGCGACCTGAGCGCCCTCTACACCAAGAACCAGACGCTGTTCGGCACCTTCCTGACGCGCGAAGGCGCGCGGCTGCGCGAGATGGCGCCGCTGTTCGAGCGCGGGCAGGCCAAGGTCATCGTGGATTCCGTCCTGCCGCTCGAGGAGGTCGCCAAGGCGCACGAGCGGCTCGATTCGGGCCATGGCCGGGGCAAGGTGATCCTCCGCGTCGGGGAGTGATCGGCCCCGGCCTCGGGGCGCCCATCAGCAGCGCGACGGTTCGCCGGCTATCGGCGGCGCCGGCACGCAAGGGCCGTCCTCCACGCTCCGGGACACCGCGGGCTTCGCCATGCCCCCGGTGAGCAGCTCGTCGAGGCCGACCCCTTTGGCCATGGCGATGCCCGGCGCCATCATCAGCGGCGCCCAGATGACCGCGGACGCCAGATTGGCGACCTGGAATCGGTGGTGGGGCATCGCCATCATCCCGGCGGTGAGCGGAACGACCGGGCGCAGCGGACCCAGGAAGCGCGCCAGGAAGACGCTCTTGCCGCCATGGCGCAGGAAGAAGCGGTTGCTCCGTTCCAGGAACTCCGGCCGCCGGCGGAACGGCCAGACATGCGGCACATGATGGCCGAACAGCCGGCCGAGCCAATAGGAGAAGGCGTCGCCCAGGATGGCGCCCAGCGCGATGGCGGCGTAGGCCTGCCAGAAGCCGAGGACGCCGGTGGCGACCAGCGCGCCCCCCGCGGTGAGCAGAACGACGCCCGGCACGACCAGCCCGACGAAGGCCAGCGACTCCGCGAAGGCGCACAGGAACAGGATCGCCTCCGCCCAGGACGCGTTCGCCTCGATGAAGGCGCCCCAACGCGCCACGCCGTCGCTGAGCATGGTCCGGGTCGCGTCGTTCATGGAAGCTCCTCTTCGAAATCCTGGTTCATGCGTGGACCGGCCGCGGCGTCACCGGTCCGCCCTCAGGGGCCGCATTTGGAATAGCCGCAATTCAGGCAGCTGTCGCAGCCTTCCTGCCGGATCAGGCCGGGCTGGCCGCATTTCGGGCATTGCTGGAGGCCGGCCGTCTCCGTCCCGCCGGGTGGGGTCCCGCCGGCTGGGGGCGCCGCCAGCGTCCCCCCGGCCGTCCCGCCCTCGGGCAGCAGGTCGATGGCCTTGAGGTGCCGTTCGATCACGTCCCCGATGGCGGCCAGCAGGGAGGGGACGTAGCGGCCCTGCATCCAGGCGCCGCCGCGCGGATCGAAGACCGCCTTCAACTCCTCCACCACGAAGCCGACCTCGCCGCCGCGGCGGAACACCGCGGAGATCATCCGCGTCAGCGCCACCGTCCAGGCGTAATGCTCCATGTTCTTGGAGTTGATGAAGACCTCGAACGGCCGGCGCCGCCCGTTCTCCACGATGTCGTTGATCGTGATGTACATGGCGTGGTCGCTGTCCGGCCAACGCACCTTGTAGGTTTCCCCCGGCAGGGTCTCCGGACGGTCGGGCGGCTTGGACGACGCCATGGCCGCCGGGGCTGGGCCGGGAAGGTGAGCCGGGGCCTGCGTCGGGGCCTGGGTTGAAGACGGGGCCGCGCCCTCCTCCTTCTTCACCGACAGGACGGAACCGGTGACCGCGTTCGGGCGGTAGGTGGTGCAACCCTTGCAGCCGAGTTCGTAGGCCTGCCAATAGACGTCCTTGAAGGCGTCGAAGGGCAGATCCTCCGGGCAGTTGATCGTCTTGGAGATGGAGCTGTCCACATGGCGCTGGGCCGCCGCCTGCATCACCACATGTTCCGCCGGGGTCAGCGACTGCGCGTCCACGAAGTAATCGGGCAGGGGGGCATCGCTTCCGAAGCGTGCGCGGAACAGGCGGTGGGCGTGGTCGCTGACCTCCTCCGTCCGGCGGGTGCCATCGGGCATCAGGACGGTGCGCTCGTAGCTGTAGGAGAAGACCGGCTCAATCCCCGACGACACGTTGTCGGCGAACAGCGAGATCGTGCCGGTCGGCGCAATGGAGGTGAGGAGCGCGTTGCGGATGCCGTGCTCCGCGATCAGGGCGCGCACGTCCTCGTCCAGCCCGCGCACCATCGGGGCGTCCAGATAGGCGTCGCGGTCGTAGAGCGGGAAGGCGCCCTTCTCCGCGGCCAGCCGGGCGGAGGCGCGATAGGCCTCGTTGCGGATCGTCCTCAGCCAGGAGTCGGTCAGCGCCACCGCCGTTTCGCCGCCATAACGGGCGCGGCAGAGGATCAGCGCGTCGGCCAGCCCGGTGACGCCCAGCCCGATGCGCCGCTTGGCGTGGGCCTCCTGCGCCTGCGGCTCCAGCGGGAAGCGCGAGGCGTCCACCACATTGTCCATCATCCGCACGGCGAGCGCCGTCAGCTCCTTCAGCCGGTCGGTGTCGAGCCGGGCCGTCTCCTCGAACGGGTCGATCACCAGGGCGGCGAGGTTGATCGAGCCGAGCAGGCAGGCGCCGTAGGGGGGCAGCGGTTGCTCCCCGCAGGGATTGGTGGCGGAGATGGATTCGCAATAGCTCAGGTTGTTCTGGCCGTTCACCCGGTCGATGAAGATGACGCCCGGCTCCGCATAGGCGTAGGTGGCCTGCATGATGCGGTCCCACAGGCCGCGGGCCCGCACCTCGCGGTGGACCTGCCCGTCGAAGACCAGCGGCCAGGGACGGTCCTCGCGAACGGCGTCCATGAAGGCGTCGGTGACCAGGACCGACAGGTTGAACATGCGCAGCCGGCCGGGCTCGCGCTTGGCGTCGATGAAGTCCTCGATGTCGGGATGGTCGCAGCGCAGGGTCGCCATCATCGCGCCGCGCCGTGCGCCCGCCGACATGATGGTGCGGCACATGCTGTCCCACACGTCCATGAAGGACAGCGGGCCGGAGGCGTCGGCGCCGACGCCCTTCACGAAGGCGCCCTTGGGCCGCAGGGTGGAGAAGTCGTAGCCGATGCCGCCGCCCTGCTGCATGGTCAGAGCCGCCTCGCGCAGATGGGCGAAGATGGCGCCGAGGTCGTCCTCGATCCGCCCCATGACGAAGCAGTTGAACAGCGTCACCGCCCGCCCGGTGCCGGCCCCGGCCAGGATGCGCCCGGCGGGCAGGAACTCGAAACGGGACAGCGCCCGTTCGAAGCGTGGCGCCCAGACCGCCGGATCGGCCTCCGGCGCGGCGAGCGCCGTGGCGACGCGGCGCCAGGTGTCGGCGACGGTCTGGTCGATGGGGTCGCCCGCAGCGGACTTGAAGCGGTACTTCATGTCCCAGATCCGCTGGGAAATGGCGGCGATCCCCGTCATGCGTCCTCCCTTCGCGCGGCCGGCCGGTCCATGGCGCCGGCCCGCCGACAGCCATGTCCGAAGAGTAGGTGCCGCCCTTCCGGGGGTCAACCGTGGGGGAGGGCCAGACGTTCCTCTTGCGTTCCGTCGGTCAATTGCTGATGCGGTCCCGCTGGTCCGGCATGGCCTTGAGCGTCGCCAGGATCCGCCCGGTGTCGGCGCCGGACCCGCACAGGCCGAGGGCGGTCTCGCCGAAGTCCACGAGGTTGTGGCGGCGCGGGGCGGGCGCCCGCTCCAGCGGCACCAGCCACGCCGCGTGCCCGCGCGCCGTCAGGGCGTCGTAATAGCCGCGCTGGGTGTCGAACGGGATGTTGGTCTCGCGCGGGTCGCCGATGACGAAGACGCGGCGTTTGGGAGCGCGCGGGATGCGGTCGAGCGAGTCGGCGGGGTCGAACCAGCCCTGCGGACGCGCCAGCACCCTCTGGAGTCCGCGCGCCTCCAGATAGGCCCGGTAGGCCGGCGCGCCGGAGGAGATGACCGCGCAGCGCAGATCGTTGCGGCGGGCGAGGAACTCGGCGGTCAGCGTGCCGCCGGCGCTGTGCCCACCCAACGCCCAGTCCGTCACCCCGTAGCGGGCCTTCAGCGTGTCGAGCAGGACGTTCATCAGCGCCGCCTCGCGCGGCGTGTGGCGCGTCGTCCAGAAGCGGCCGGAGCTGCCATAGGCGCCGGGCCGGGCGAGGAACAGGAAGGGAATGCCGAACCGCTCCGCCAGCGCCCGCTCCTGGTCGATCATGGCGGCGACGCCCAGCCCCTCCTGATGACCGACGGAGGTCGGCTTGGACCCCATGATGTCGCCGTGCATCCAGGCCGCGGCGATGGGGTTGGGGCCGGGGGCGGGGCGCAGGCCCGCCGCGTAGTAGCGCAGGCACTCCCCGCGCCCGTCCACCTCGACCCAGGCGGCGGTTTCCTGCGCCTCCAGCGTGGCGCAGGCCTCGCGGGTGATGGTGACGCCCTCGGCCACCACCGTGTTGGAGAAGCGCTCCGCGCTCGGCTGCGACTGGGCTTGCGCGTCCGTCGCCATCGGCATCGCCAGGACAAGACCGGCGAGAATGGCGATGGCGCCGCCGCAGCGCATCAGGAGGCGGTTTCCGTGACCGGGGCGGCGACCGCGTCCGTCGTCTTGGGCCGCACGGTGGCCGGGCCGCCCGCGGCGACGACCAGCCGGTCGGTGGCCGCCTCCAGCCGCTCCTCCAGCTCCTTCATGGCCTTGGCGCGGCCGAGGCCCGGCGGGATGGCGGGCAGGAACTCCACGATGATGGTGCCGGGCCGCTTGATGAAGCTATTGCGCGCCCAGTAGAGGCCGGCGTTCAGCGCCATCGGCACGATGGGGATGCCGAGGTTGTCGTAGAGCACGCCGACGCCGATCCGGTAGGGGCGGTAGGCGCCGACGGCGACCCGCGTGCCCTGCGGGAAGATCACGATGGGCCGCCCCTCGTCCCGCACCGGGCGGGCGTTGCGGACCATCGAGGCGACGGCGCGGCCCTTGGCCCCGCGGTCCACGGCGATCATCTTGGCCTTGGCGGCGTACCAGCCCCAGATGGGAATCCACAGAAGCTCCCGCTTCAGGATGATCGCCGGGTCGTTGACGAGGAAGTGCAGCTTCATCGTCTCCCAGGCCGACTGGTGCTTGGCGGCCAGCAGGAAGGACCCGCTCTGGGGAACATGCTCGCGCCCGCGCACCTCGTAGCGGATGCCGGCGAGCGTGCGCTCCAGCCACGAGACGGTGCTGAAATACCACATGACGACGCGGATCATGCCCCGCCGCGGCAGCAGCAGCATCCACAGAAGGCCGACGCAGACGACCGCCGTCCACACATAGAAGGCGACGTTGAAGGCAAGCGAGCGCAGGAAGATCATGGCCGGGAACTTGTCAGGATTCGATCAGCTTCTCAAGCGTGTAGCGAAGCCGCGTCACAATGTACTTGTTGTATTCGGTCATCAGCAGATTCGCCGTGCCGGGCCACAGCCACCAGTCGTTGAGATGCACGTTGGGGGAGGCGACGGGGTGGGGCACCACCTCGACCTCCGGGATCACCATGCGGAACTCCAGCAGGCTGCGCATCATGTGGTAATTGGCGGTGACCAGCCGCATCGAGCCGTAGCCCTGGGCGCGCAGCCAGTCGGCCGTCTCGTAGGCGTTGCCGATCGTGCTGTCCGCCGAATAGCCGAGCGTGATGCAGCATTCCATCTCGCCGGGGAACTGGCGGGAGCGCTTCAGAAGCTCCTGCACCTCCAGCCCCTCGTAGACGCCGGACACGAACAGCCGGTGCGCCCGCCCGTCGGCCAGCAGTTCCAGCCCGGTGCTCAGCCGGCCGCTGCCGCCGGTCAGCACGACGATGGCGTCGGTGTTGCGGGTCGCCTCGGCGCTGCCGGGCGGCGGCGGGGTGCGGGGGATCGACGCGGCGAACCAGAACAGCCCGCCGACCCACACCAGCCCGCCCAGCATCGCCAGCAGCAGCAGCCGTCGGAAAGCCCGCAGGACCCGCGAGCGCCGCGAGGGAAGCGCCATCCTTCAGCCTCCGGACGGGTGGGGCGGAAGCGCGGTCACGGCATCGACTCCAGCGTGCGCAGCACCGTCCAGCGCGCGGTCAGCGCGGCCAGCAGGCAGGCGGCCAGCGGCACGGCGGCCAGCGCGGCGACGGCCCACCAGGGCGAGGTGGCGAGGTCGGGCAGCAGGCTGGCGTGAAGCCCGGCAGCGGCGTGGCCGATCCCGGCCAGCGTGCCGGCGGCCAGCAGCAGCCCGGTCATGCCGCCGCGCAGGGTCAGGCCGATGACGTGCGATTCGAACTGCCGCGCCACATAGCGGTCGGTGGCGCCCATCAGGTGCAGCAGCTCCACCACATGGCGGTGGATGGCGAGGCCGGAGCGCACGGCGAAGACCACCGCCATCACGCCCGCCCCGCCGATCAGCGCCACGATGCCCAGCGCCGCCAGATGCATCGCCCCGGCGAAGCGGCGCAGGTCGGCCAGCCACACCGCGTGGTCGTCCAGCGTGGCGCCGGGGGCGGCGGAGGTCAGGCGCGCCGACAGCGCCGCCGTGTCCACCGGCCCGCTGGTCATCACATCGATCAGCCGCGGCATCGGCAGCAGCGGATCGGCGGCCTCCTTGCCCAGCCACGGCTCCAGAAGCCGGCCGACGTCGCCACTGGACAGGACGTTGGCGGTCGCGATGCCGGGGGTGGCGCGCAGGACGGTCAGCGCGGCCTCCGTCCGCTCCTCCAGCGGGGGAGCGTGGGCGCTGTCGGGCAAGGGCATGATCTGCACCGTCAACCCGCCGGCCAAGCCGCTGTCCCAGCGCCGGGTCATGTCGGAGACGAGCAGCGCCCCGGCCAGCGCCAGCGCCGCCAGATAGACCATCAGCGCGGTCAGCCACATCAGGAAGCGCGAGGTCGGGTCCTTGGCCAGCGGCAAGTCGGAGTTGCGGCGGGTCAGCGGCGGCAGGGCCATGGCGTGTCTCCTTCCCTCCGCGTCACGCCCAGCGCGAGGCGTGCGCCGGCAGGACGTGCAGGCGCCCGTTCTCCAGCATCAGGCGCGGGTGCTCGAAACGGCGGATCAGCGCCTCGTTGTGCGAGGCGATGACCACGGTGGTGCCCAGTTTGTGAAGCTCCTCGAACAGGTAGAGCAGGCGCATGCCGATGCCGTCGTCGACGTTGCCGGTCGGCTCGTCGGCCAGCAGCAGGCGCGGGCGGTTGATGACCGCGCGGGCGATGGCGACGCGCTGCTGCTGCCCGCCCGACAGGGTGGAGGGCAGGGAGTTCAGATGGTTGCCCAGCCCCACCCAGCGCAGGATCTCCGTGCAGTGCTCCACCACGTCGGACTCGCGCGCGCCGCCCATGCGCAGCGGCAGGGCGACATTGTCGAGCGCCGAGAGATGGTCGAGCAGGGCGAAGTCCTGGAACACCACGCCGATCTGGCGGCGCAGCGCCGGCAGGTCGGCGCGCTTGACCCGCGCCATGTCCTTGCCGAACAGGGTGACCAGCCCGCGCGATGGGCGGAGCGCCAGATACATCAGTTTGAGCAGCGACGACTTGCCGGCCCCGCTCGCCCCCGTCATGAAGTGGAACGAGCCGGGCGGCAGGGTGAAGCTGATGTCGCGCAGCACCTCCGGTCCGGTGCCATAACGCAGTCCCACATTCTCGAAACGGATCACGGTCCCACCAAAGGCGCAACGGAAGGCCCCGGCGGCGTCCCGCCGGGTGCGCGGATGGACAATGCACCGGCAGGGGCCGGCGCGTCCACCACCGTCCGTCCCGTCCCGCCGATCATCCGGTTTGGGACGCGGTCCGGGGCGGCCGCGCGCACGGCCCGTGCGTTCCTTGCTTCACACCCCACGACTACCTATAAGGACAGTCTGCAAATTCGGTGACAACGATCGGCATCTATGATCATCACCTGCCCGGCCTGCGACACACGGTACACCCTTGCCGATTCGGCGGTCGGTCCGCAGGGCCGGAAGGTGCGTTGCGCCCAATGCGGCCACATGTGGTGGCAGTCGCCGCAGGATGAAGCCGCCTTTCCTCCCGACGCGGTGACCGAGTTCCACCCGGTCCCGCCACCATCCTCCAAGACATCGTCCTCCAAGACGAAGACTCCGGCCAAAACCCCGGCGGAACCGGGCGCGCGGCGCCGCGCCCTGATCGGCTGGGGGAGCTTCCTGGCGGTTCTGCTGGCCATCGGCGCCGCCGGCTACTTCGGCCGCGCCACCGTGGTGCGGCTGTGGCCTCCGGCCGCGCTGTTCTACGAGACGGTCGGCCTGCCGGTGGAACCGCCGGGCACCGGCCTCCAGCTTCAGAACGTCCGCTCGGAGCAGAAGGCCGAGGACGGCAAGGCGGCCCTGCTGGTGGAGGGGCAGATCGTCAACGTCTCCGAGACGCTGCGCACGGTGCCGGTTCTGCGGGTCACCGCTCTGGGCGCCGACCGACAGCCGTTGCGGAACTGGACCGTCGAGCCGGTGCCGCCGCAGATCCTTCCCGGTGAGATCGCCACCTTCCGCGATGTCCAGGCGGACGCCGCCGGGGTGCTGGAGGTCATGATCACCTTCGACGGCGGCCGCTGAGGGGCGCGCCGCGCGCAGGTCCGTTACGGCGCGTAGCCCCGGATGATCAGGGACACGGCGCCGTCGACGATCCGGGTCAGCTGCTCCTCGGTCGGGCGTTCGGACAGGCACAGCATGAAGCGCAGATGCGTGTGCGACTTGACGAGGCCGACGAACTGCTCCGCCGCGAGCTGCGGGTCGGGGATGCGCAGCAGGCCGCGGCGGTCGAGGTCGGTCATGAAGGCGCTGATGTGCTCCATGGTGCGGGCCGGGCCCGCCTCGTAGAAGGCGCTCGCCAGCTCGGGGAAGCGGTGGGCCTCGCCGACGACCACGCGGTAGCCGGCCAGCGCCTGCGGCGACAGGATCAGCGTGACGAAATGGCGGGCGATCAGGCGCAGACCGTCGGCCATGTCGAGCGCGCGGGCCTCCTCGCAGACGGCGGCCATCGCCTGCCCCTTGCATTCGCGGGCGACCATGACGCGGAACAGCTCGTCCTTGCTGCCGAAATGGGCGTAGAGGGTCGCCTTTGACACGTTGGCCGTCTTGGCGATGGCGTCCATGCTGACGGCGCCGTAGCCATGGTCCAGGAACAGCTTTCCGGCGGCCTCCAGGATCTGCGCGGGCTTCGATCCTGCCTCCGGGGTGGGGGCGACCAGCGTGCTCATGCGTTCCTCATGTCCTGAAGCCGGGTGTCCTGCAGCCGGGTGTCCTGAAACCGGCCCTGCGTCCTGTTCTACCACGGTGCCGGCGGTGCTTGCGGGACTTCGTGCGCCGAGTCCCCGCTGCCGTAACGCGTTCCGCATTCAACCACAATCCCAAACGTTAAAACTAGACCGTTCAGTTCACTCTTGACAACAGGTAGGCCCGCGATCATTTTTCCGCAAGACTAAACTGAACGGTTCAGTTCCGGTGGGGCGGCGGGCAAGCCGGTCCAGGCCAGGAACGAATCGAAACGGGTGGGCTGGATTGCGATGGTCAAGGCCGTGCGGAAGATCGTTCTGTCGGGTGTGGCGGTGGCGGCGCTGGCTGGTGGCGGCTATGCCGGCTGGGAGTGGTGGACCGAGGGCCGCTTCTTCGAGTCGACCGACAACGCCTATGTCCACAGCGACAT
The DNA here is from genome assembly GCF_005222205.1 of Azospirillum brasilense. Lineage (NCBI taxonomy): Bacteria > Pseudomonadati > Pseudomonadota > Alphaproteobacteria > Rhodospirillales > Azospirillaceae > Azospirillum > Azospirillum brasilense. Next base: position 1,633,096 of record NZ_CP032346.1, read on the forward strand.
CACGGTGGTGAGCCCCAAGGTCTCCGCCTATGTGCGGGACGTCCGGGTGGCGGAGAACCAGCAGGTGGCCGCGGGCGACGTCCTGGCGGTCCTCGACGACCAGGACTTCCGCGCCAAGGTCGCGGAGGCCGAGGCCAACGTCGCCGCGCAGAAGGCGGCGCTCGGCACCATCGACAGCAAGCTGCAGCTCCAGAAGGCGATCATCGATCAGGCCGCCGCCTCGGTCGCCAGCGCCGAGGCCGAGCAGCGCCGCGCCCAGCAGGATTTCGACCGCACCCGCGCGCTCGCCAGCGACAGCTGGGCCAGCCGCCAGAAGTTCGAGACGGCCGACGCCGACCTGCGCAAGGCGGCGGCTGAGACCGCCCGCAGCCGCGCCGCGCTGGTCGCGGAGCAGGATCAGGTCGGCGTGCTGAACGCCAGCCGCAGCGAGACCGACGCCCGGCTGCGCCAGGCGGAGGCCGCCCTGCAGACCGCGCGCAACGATCTGAACAACACGGTCATCCGCGCCCCGGTGGACGGGGTGGTCGGCAACCGCGGCGTCCAGGTCGGCCAGTACGCGCGCCCGGGCGTGCAGCTTCTTTCGCTGGTGCCGCTGCCCGACGTCTATGTGGTCGCCAACTTCAAGGAGACGCAGCTCGCCCGCATGCGTCCCGGCCAGCCGGTGACGGTGGAGGTGGACGCCTATCCGGACAAGCATCTGCTCGGCCGGGTGGAGAGCTTCGCCCCGGCGTCGGGCTCGCAGTTCAGCCTGCTGCCGCCGGAGAACGCGACCGGTAACTTCACCAAGATCGTCCAGCGGGTGCCCGTGCGCATCGCCCTGCCGCGCGACAGCGTGCTGTCCGGCCTGCTGCGCCCCGGCCTGTCGGTGGTCGCCGAGGTCGACACCCGCGGCGCCGAGGAGCAGCCGCACAGCGCCGGCACCGTCATGGGCGCGCTGGTCCCCGGCCGCACGGTCGCGTCGAAGTAAGCGCGCCGACCACCGGAAACCGTTTTCTTTCCAACCGATTTCGTCCTGGAGAGGGCGACCATGACCGCCATCACCAACGACGACACGCCCTCTGCCCGCAACGCCAATCCCCCGGCGGACGCGGGCGGCGAGACCGCCGCGTCCCGGCTCCAAACTCCCCCGCCCCCCGCGGGCCGGGGCGCGGCGGCTCCTTCCCCAGCAAGCGCCGGGCCGCGCCCGGTGACCACCCGCGACTGGCTGGGCTTCCTGTCCATGGTCGTCGGCATGTTCATGGCGATCCTGGACATCCAGATCGTCTCCAGCTCCCTGTCGGAGATCCAGGCGGGCCTCGCGGCCAGCGCCGACGAGATCTCGTGGGTGCAGACCTCCTACCTCATCGCCGAGGTGGTGATGATCCCGCTGTCCGGCATGCTGGCGCGGATCCTCTCCACCCGCGTGCTGTTCACCATCGCCGCCGCCGGCTTCACCCTGACCAGCGTCGCCTGCGCCTTCACCTCCAGCATCGAATCGATGATCGTATGGCGGGCGCTCCAGGGCTTCATCGGCGGCGCGATGATCCCGACCGTCTTCGCCACCAGCTTCTCGCTGTTCCCGCCGGAAAAGCGGGCCGGCGTGTCGGTGATGATCGGTCTGGTCGCCACCATGGCGCCGACGCTGGGGCCGACGCTGGGCGGCTGGCTGACCCAGAGCTTCTCCTGGCACTGGCTGTTCCTGGCCAACGTGCTGCCGGGCATCGCCGTGACCTCGCTGGTCTGGACCCTGGTCGACGTGGACAAGCCCAACCCGGCGCTGCGCAAGGGGTTCGACTTCATCGGCCTGGGGCTGATGGCCGCCTTCCTCGGCAGCCTGGAGTTCGTGGTCGAGGAAGGCCCGCGCCAGGACTGGTTCGAGGACGAGTATGTGGCGATCTTCGCCGTGGTCGCCGCGGTGGCCGCCATCGGCTTCTTCTGGCGGGTCCTGACCTACCGCAACCCGATCGTCGAGCTGCGCGCCTTCCTGGACCGCAACTTCGCCATCGGCTCGCTCTACAGCTTCATCATCGGCATCGGGCTCTACGGGGCGGTCTATCTGCAGCCGCTGTTCCTGGCGCGGGTGCGCGGGCTGAACAGTCTGCAGATCGGCACGATCATGTTCGTGACCGGCGCCTTCCAGTTCCTGTCCGCGCCGATCGCCGGCGCGCTGTCGAAGAAGCTCGACCTGCGGGTGATGCTGGCCATGGGGCTGTGCCTGTTCGGGACCGGCGTCTGGCTGAACGCCCACCTGACCAACCAGTCCGGCTTCTGGGAGCTGTTCCTGCCGCAGGCGGTGCGCGGCCTGTCGCTGATGCTGTGCTTCATCCCGGTGAACACCATCGCGCTCGGCACCCTGCCGCCGGAGCAGCTCAAGAACGCGTCGGGCCTCTACAACCTGATGCGCAACCTGGGCGGCGCCATCGGTCTGGCGGCGATCAACACCGTGCTGCTGGAGCGGTCGGCCCTGCACATGAACCGGCTGGGCGACAACCTGAACCTCGCCCGCCCGCTGGTGCAGGAGACGCTGGACGGGCTGGCGGCCAAGTTCGACGGGCTGGTCGCCGACCCGCAGGCCGCCGCCATGAAGACGCTGGCCCGCATGGTCGAGCGCGAGGCGATGGTGCTGACCTTCAACGACTGCCTGCTGCTGATGGCCGGCGTGTTCTTCGCCGGGCTTCTGCTGATGCCGCTGGTGCGGCGTCCGGGCGGCAAGCCGGCGGCGGCGGATCACTGACGCTTCGGCGCCGTCCCATCGCGGCGGTGAAGCGTCCCGGTGACCGGCGCCCGTCTTCGTGCTATAGGGCTGGCCGTCGCGTCGAAGGGTCTCTCCGCCGTCATGAGCAAGCGCCAATACACCCGCGCCGAGGTCAAGGAACTGCTGTCCGCGCTGGAACGCCAGTGCCGGGAGGCGTCGAAGCTCGCCCAACTGGCCGAGCATGAGGCGAGCAAGCACAGCTTCGGCGCCTACCGCGAATTCCGCGACAAGGTGGGCGAGTTCCAGGCGCTGGTGATTCTGATCGAGCAGCGGCTGCGCAACCTCGTGGACACCCGCTCCGACGACCTGCGCGACCAGTTCGAGCGGCTGGACACGGTGATGCTGGCCCTTCTGGTGCGGGCCAGCATGCGCTTCTTCTTCGTGCTGTCGGCCAACCCGATCCTGCCGATGGGCGCCCGCGAGATCTTCGTGGCCGAGTTGCGCAGCCTGCACGACGCCCACGAGAAGCTGAAGCGCCCCAACTACGCCGGCAAACTCGGCGCGGACCTGGAGCGCGACCTGGAGACCGCCTCCCTGATCCTGGAGGAGATCATCGACAAGGCGCCGAGCCTGCTCAACTTCCGCGGCGGCGGTGGAGGGGCGTAACCGGCCTCAGCGCTGGATCAGCGCGCTTTCCTTGCCGGACAGCACGAACACCTTGGCGTAGCTCTTGAGAAGCGCGTCGATCAGGGCGTTGACCTTCGGGCTGGACATGGCGCGCGGCTTGGCCGGATCGACGTGGAGAACGCAGCTGTCCTTCACGTCGTTGAAGGCGGCCAGGGCGTGGATGCGGTCCGGCCGGAACTCGTCGGGGAAATTCTCGTCCATCAGCCAAAAGCATTGGAAGTTCCGGCAGGACTGCGGGCGCTCCTCGTAGACGGTGCAGCCCTTGCCCTGGTCGCAGGACACGCACCATTTGGCCGACGGCTTCTTCAGTTCGGGCACGCCCATCAGCTTGCAGCACAGCGTGCATTCTCCGCAGTTGCGGTCGGCCATAACGCGAGATCCTGATCTGTCCCAATGAAAGAGCGCGGACACTCGCACAAAGGGCGGTGCCGGGGAAAGTGTCCGTTGGATAGGGCCGGGGGTGGGGCCGGATTGGGAGAAGGGATGCCTTACGCCAAGCTGGGAAGGGCCAGCGGTTCCTCCGCCTCGCGGAGCAGCAGCGCCTCGATGGCATCGGCGGGGGCCGGGCGGGCGTAGAGGTAGCCCTGGGCGTACTTGCACATGATGTCGCGCAGGAACTCCGATTCCATCTCGGTCTCCACGCCTTCGGCCACCGCTTCCATGCCCAGGATGGCGGCCAGCGTGGCGATCACCTGCACGATGGCGGCGTTGCCCTCGCCCGACGAGATGGCCTGGACGAAGCTGCGGTCGATCTTCAGGGTGTCCGCCGGGAACTTGTGCAGGTAGGACAGCGACGAATAGCCGGTTCCGAAATCGTCGATGGACAGGCGCACGTCCATGTCGCGGATGCCCTGCATCAGCACCCGGCACTTGGCGGGGTCCTTCATCAGCAGGCTTTCCGTGATCTCCAGCTTCAGGCTGGAGGGCGGCACACCGCTTTCCTGCAGCACCTCGCTGACCAGTCCGATCAGGTCGTCGTCGCTGAACTGGCGGGAGGAGACGTTCACGCTCATGAACAGCGGGGCGGGGCGGGGGAAGCGGGCCTGCCACTGGCCGAGCTGGCGCGCCGCCTCGCGCAGCGCCCAACGGCCCATCGGGACGATCAGGCCCGATTCCTCGGCCAGCGGGATGAATTCGCCCGGCGGGACCAGCCCGCGCTCGGGATGCTTCCAGCGCATCAGCGCCTCGAACCCGGCAATCTGGCCCGAGGACAGGGCGACGATCGGCTGGTAGTAGAGGACGAGCTGGTTCTGCTCCAGCGCCGTGCGCAGGTCGGTCTCCGTGCGCATCTGGGCCATCGCCTGACGGCGCAGGTTGCTGTCGAACACGTCGATGCGCGCCCGCCCGCCCGACTTGGCCCGGTACATGGCGAGGCTGGCGTCGCGCAGCATTTCCTCCGCCCGGTCGTAGCCGGAGACGCTGAGCGCGATGCCGATGGAGGCGGACAGCACCAGCTCATGGCCGTCCAGCGCCAGCGGCCGCGCGACGGCCTCGCCCATGCGCTCCGCCGCGGACAGCGCGTCGCCGACATCGTCGATGCCGTCCAGCAGAACGGCGAACTCGTCCGCGGACAGGCGGGCCAGCGTGTCGCCCATGCGGCGGGTCTCGTCCAGCCGCTCCGCGATGGTCTTCAGCAACCGGTCGCCGACGCTGGAGCCCAGCGCGTCGTTGATCGACTTGAAGCGGTCGAGATCGATGAAGATGACGGCGAAGGCCTTGCCGCCGGCCCGCCGGTTGCGGTCCAGCGCCTGCCCGATGCGGTCCAGCAACAGGGTGCGGTTGGGCAGCCCGGTCATGCCGTCGTGGAAGGCGTCGAACAGGAGCTGCTGCTCCGCCCGCTTCTGGGCGGTGATGTCGGTCATCGAGCCGGCGATCCGCACCGCCCGGCCCGATCCATCGCGAACCGCGAGGCCGCGGACCAGCATCCACAACTCGTCCCCGTCGGCGGCGCGGATGCGGAAGACGTGCTGGAGATGCTCCCGCTCGCCGGTCAGATGCAGGTCGATGGCGGTGCGCAGCCCCGCCAGGTCGTCGGGATGCACACGGCAGAGCCATTCGCCGATGCGGTTGGACAGGCTGTCCCCGGCGAAGCCGAGCATCGCCGCCCAGCGCGGGGAGTAATAGACCTCGTCCGTGTCCAGCCGCCAGTCCCACAGCCCATCGTTGGCCCCGGCGGCGGCCAGCGCGTAGCGCTCCTCGCTTTGCAGCAGGCGTTGCTCGGCGGTCTTGCGGTCGGTGACGTCGGCCTGGCTGCCGACCAGCCGCACCGGGCGGCCCTGCGCGTCCGGCACGGCGATGCCGCGGCAGGCCATCCAGCGGGTGCCGCCGTCGGCGTGGCGCATGCGGTATTCGATCTGGAACACGGTGTCGCCGCCGCCCAGCGCGTCCAGCGTCGCGCGCAGCGACGGGCGGTCGTCGGGATGAACGCGCTCCATCCATTCGTCGGGGCTGCTGCCGACGCTGCCTTCCTCCAGCCCGAGGAGCGACAGCCAGCGCGGCGAGTAATAGACGGTCCCGGCGTCGAGGTCCCAATCCCACAACCCGTCATTGCTGGCCGCGGCGGCCAGCGCGTAGCGTTCCTCGCTCTTGCGGAGCTGGCGTTCGGCGTGCTTGCGGTCGGTGATGTCGGCGACCGACCCGACGAGGCGCACCGGATCGCCCGATTCGTCGGGCACCGCCATGCCGCGGCAGACCAGCCAGCGCCAGCCGGAATCGCCGTCGTCCGGGGTCGACAAGCCGGCTCCGGCGCGGCGGACGCGGTGTTCGATCTGGAAAGGCAGCGAGACGCCGACCATCTGGCCTTCGAAGGAGGCGTAGAGCCAGTCGATGTCGTCGGGGTGGACGCGGTCGAGCCAATCTTCCGGGCGATTGACGTCGCCCGGCGGCAGGTCGAGAAACTCCTTGAAGCGGGGAGACAGGAACATCGTATCGTTGCGAAGGTCCCAGTCCCAGACGCCTTCGGAGCCAGCTTTCTCGGCCAGCAGATATCGCTCGATCGTGCTGCTCAAAGCCCCCTCACCGCCGCGGTGCGCCCGCATTCCGTAACTCGCAACATAGTGCCGGAATGGTGAATGAGAAATGAAGCCCCGTTGCGAAGGATTTGCGTCATGCTGGTGGTGAAGGCGATCGGACCCGCTTTGCGGGTGCGGGGAAGCGCAGCGGGGTGCCATCGGCGAGTCGGGCTCGTCCCGTCACTGTGAGGAAGCGCAAGCATGGAATGGTCCGATCAGGGCGTTGTGCTGTCGGCGCGGCCGCATGGCGAGACCTCGGCGGTCGTCACCCTGCTGACGCGGGACCATGGCCGGCACGCCGGCATGGTCATGGGCGGGCGGTCCAGCCGGACCCGGGCGGCGCTGGAACCCGGCACGCTGGTGTCGGCGCGCTGGCGCGGGCGCCTGCCCGAGCATCTCGGCACTCTGACGCTGGAGGTGGTGCAGGGCTATTCCGCCGTTTTTCTCGATGATCCGTTGCGACTCGCGACCCTGACCGCCGCCTGCGCGCTGGCCGAGGCCGCCCTGCCGGAGCACCAGCCGCACCCGGCGCTGTTCGACGGTCTTCTGGCGCTGTTCGGCCTGCTGGGCGGCGACGCCTGGGCCGAGTCCTACGTGCGGTGGGAGGTCGGGCTGCTCGCCGAGCTTGGATTCGGGCTGGATCTCGACCGTTGCGCGGTCACCGGGGCGAACGACTACCTCGCCTATGTCAGCCCGCGCACCGGGCGCGCGGTGTCGGCCTCGGCCGGGGAGCCCTACCGCGACCGGCTGTTGCCTCTGCCCGGATTTCTGATCGGGCTGGGCGGCGGCGGGCCGCAGGCGGTGGTGGAGGGGCTGCGCCTGACCGGCCATTTCCTGGAGCGCCATCTGCTCAACGGCCCGCTGCCGCCGGCAAGGCTGCGATTAAGAGAACGTTACGAGAACACGGTGGCGCGCGGCCGCTAGATTTGGTATCCACACGCCATGACGTCCCAAGACCCCGTCCTCGACATCCAGGAGAAGCCGCTCCGCGACGCGCTGAGCGAGCGGTATCTGAGCTACGCGCTGTCCACCATCATGGCGCGGTCGCTGCCCGACGTGCGCGATGGGCTGAAGCCGGTGCACCGGCGGCTGCTCTACGCCATGAGCCAACTGCGGCTGGATCCCTCGACGCCGCCGAAGAAGTCGGCCCGCGTGGTCGGCGACGTGATCGGCAAGTTCCACCCGCACGGCGACACCTCCGTCTATGACGCGCTGGTCCGTCTGGCGCAGGACTTCGCGGTGCGCTACCCGCTGGTGGACGGGCAGGGCAACTTCGGCAACATCGACGGCGACAACGCCGCGGCCATGCGCTACACCGAGGCGCGCCTGACCGACGTCGCCAAGGCGCTGCTGGAGGGCATCGACGAGGACGCGGTCGATTTCCGCCCGACCTACGACGGCGACGGGGACGAGCCGGCGGTCCTGCCCGCCAACTTCCCCAACCTGCTGGCCAACGGCTCCAGCGGCATCGCCGTCGGCATGGCGACCAACATTCCGCCGCACAACGCCGCCCAGCTCTGCTCCGCCCTGCGGCTGGTGCTGAAGCACAAGCAGGACTGCGTCAAGGCGGCGCTGGCCGGCAAGGAGAAGCCGGCCCCGACGAAGATCGAGGATCTGGTCACCCTGATCTCCGGCCCCGACTTCCCCACCGGCGGCGTGCTGGTCGAGCCGCGGGCCAACGTGGTCGAGGCCTACCGCACCGGCCGCGGCTCCTTCCGCCTGCGCGCCCGGTGGGAGGTGGAGAAGCTGGGGCAGGGTACTTGGCAGGTCGTCGTCACCGAGATGCCCTATCAGGTGCAGAAGGCCCGGCTGGTCGAGAAGATCGCCGAGCTTCTGACCAACCGGAAGCTGCTGCTTCTGGAGGACGTGCGCGACGAGTCGGCGGAGGACGTGCGCCTCGTCCTGGTGCCGAAGAGCCGCAACGTCGACCCTGAGGTCCTGATGGCCTCGCTGTTCCAGACGACTGATCTGGAAATCCGCTTCGCCATGAACATGAACGTGCTGGACAAGGACAACGTCCCGCGCGTCATGAACCTGTTCGAGGTGCTGGACGCCTTCCTCGACCACCGGATGGAGGTGCTGGAGCGCCGCTCCCGCCACCGGTTGGCCAAGATCGACCATCGGCTGGAGGTTCTGGGCGGCTATCTGATCGCCTATCTGAACCTGGACGAGGTGATCCGCATCATCCGTGAGGAGGACGAGCCCAAGCAGGAGCTGATGCGCGCCTTCTCCCTGACCGAGGTGCAGGCCGAGGCCATCCTCAACATGCGGCTGCGCAACCTGCGCAAGCTGGAGGAGATGGAGATCCAGCGCGAGAACGACGCGCTGACCGCCGAGAGGGCCGGCCTGACCGAGCTGCTGGCGGACGAGAGCCTGCGCTGGAAGACCATCGGCAAGGAGACGGAGGAGACGCGCAAGCGTTTCGGCGAGGACCGCCGCACCCAGGTTGCCGAGGCCACAGCCGTCATCGACATCCCCGTCGACGCCATGGTGGAGCGCGAGCCGCTGACCGTGCTGTGCTCGCAGAAGGGCTGGATCCGCGCGGTGCGCGGCCATCTGACCGATGCCGAGCGCCTCGACGTCAAATACAAGGAAGGCGACAAGGAGGGCTTCTGGGTCCATTGCGAGACCACCGACAAGCTCCTCGTCTTCGGCACCAACGGCAAGTTCTACACGCTGTCCGCCGACAAGCTGCCGCGCGGGCGCGGCTTCGGCGAGCCGGTGCGGCTGATGATCGATCTCGGCAACGAGGCGGACATCATCACCCTGTTCAGGCATCAGCCCGACCGTCGCCTGCTGGTGGCGTCGGAGGACGGGCGCGGCTTCCAAGTCGAAGAGAACGAGGTCGTCGCCCAGACCCGGTCCGGCAAGCAGATCCTCAACCCCGACGACAACAAGGACGCCAAGATCTGCATCCCGGCGGAGGGCGACCATGTCGCCGTCATCGGCAACAACCGCCTGCTTCTGGTCTTCCCGCTGGAGCAGGTGCCGGTGATGGCCCGCGGCAAGGGCGTGCAGCTCCAGAAGTACAAGGACGGCAGCCTGTCCGATCTCAAGGTCTTCGCCATCGCCGAGGGGCTGAGCTGGAAGCACGGCGAGCGGCAGTTCAACGTCACCAACCTGACCGGCTGGCTGGGCAACCGTGCCGGCGTGGGCAAGATGCCGCCCAACGGCTTCCCCAAGGTCAACCGGTTCACCTGAACCTCTATTACCTAACGTTGCACGCAAACGGGGGGCTTTCGGCCCCCCGTTTCACTTTTGGCGGAATTTCCGACGGAAAGTTCTCGAATTGGTAGGGTTCAGCCATGCTCGGACTTGAACTCTGACCCGCGATTCCGGCATAGTGATCGTACCAAAACGAACTTGGTGCCGCCGACCGAAGTGGTGCCCCGAAAGGGGCGTCAGGGGCCGGAGGAACACCGGGCGACAGGGAGGCACGCGCATGGTCACCACAGATCCGTGTGAAGGCACAGCGATGGTACGGGGGCCCATCGGCCCCGGCAGTCCCGGTCCGTGACCCGCACGGTGACGTCGATCCGGCGTTGCCAGACAACTTCCTCAAAAACAACAGCCTTTCGGTTCGCACGCCGCGCTCCCTTCGTGGGGGCGGGAACGGCGGTGTGCGCCCGCGCCGGGACGAGAGGACCCAAGGAGACCGCCATGAAACGCCGTACCTTCATCACCAGCGCCGGTGTCGGTGTCGCCGCCAGCACGCTGGCCGCGCCCGCCATCGCGCAGAGCAACCCCGAGATCAAGTGGCGCTGCGCGTCGAGCTTTCCCAAGAGCCTGGACACCATCTACGGCGGGGCCGAGAGGGTGGCCAAGCGCGTCGCCGAGATGACCGAAGGCAAGTTCCAGATCCGCACCTTCGCCAGCGGCGAGATCGTCCCCGGCCTGCAGGTGCTGGACGCCGTGAAGGACGGCACCGTGGAGTGCGGCCACACCGTCTCCTACTATTACGTCGGCAAGGACCCGACCTTCGCCTTCGACGCGGCGATGCCCTTCGGCCTGAACGCCCGCCAGCAGAACGCCTGGATGACCCACGGCGGCGGCATGGAGCTGATGCGCGAGTTCTTCAAGGGCTACAACATCGTCCAGTTCGCGGCGGGCAACACCGGCACCCAGATGGGCGGCTGGTTCCGCAACGAGTTGAAGACGGTGGAGGACCTGAAGGGCCTGAAGTTCCGCATCGGCGGCTACGCCGGCACCATCCTGCAGCGGCTGGGCGTGGTGCCGCAGCAGATCGCCGGCGGCGACATCTATCCGGCGCTGGAGAAGGGCACGATCGACGCGGCGGAGTGGGTCGGCCCCTACGACGACGAGAAGCTCGGCTTCAACAAGGTCGCCAAATACTACTACTACCCCGGCTGGTGGGAAGGCGGGCCGCAGGTGTCCTTCCTCGTCAGCCTGCCGCAGTGGGAGCAGCTTCCCAAACATTACCAGGCGGTCCTCGAAGCGGCCTGCGCCGACGCGACCGCCGACATGGTCGGCAAGTACGACGTGGTGAACATGCACGCGCTGAAGCGTCTGGTCGGCGCCGGCACCGTGCTGAAGCCCTACCCGCGCGACATCCTGCAGGCCTGCTACCAGGCGACCTTCGACGTCTACGAGGAGGAGGCCGCGAAGAACGAGAAGTTCCGCAAGGTCTACGAGCAGTGGCGGAAGTTCCGCGACGAGGAATACCTGTGGTTCCGCGTCGCCGAGAACACCTTCGACAACTTCGTCTACTCGGCTCCGACGCCGAAGAAGAAGTCCTAAGGAGCAAGAAGCCGGATACGAAAAAGCCCCGCGGAAGCGGGGCTTTTTTGTTGCCGATGATCCGGCTGTTGTCCGATCCAGGCTCCTCCCCCGCTGGGCGGGGGAGGAGGGAAGGACCGGTCACTTGCCCTGCAACTGCTTCATGAGGTCGGCGTTGGGGTCCTCGGCGGGCTGTTCCGGCGCGCCGAACGGCGGCGGCGGTTCGCCCGAGTCGAAGGCCGGGATCTCGATCTTCACATTGTCCAGATCGATCGGCTCGCCGCGGTCCAGGCCGGAGAAGACCATCTCCGGGAACATGATGACCAGCGCCACCATGATCAGCTGGATGCAGACGAACGGCACGGCGCCCCAGTAGATCTGGCCGGTGGTGATCTTCTTGATGATCTTCCCGGTGATCTTGTCCTTGTAATCTTCCCGTGGAGCGACGCTGCGCAGGAAGAACAGGGCGAAACCGAAGGGCGGATGCATGAAGGAGGTCTGCATGTTGACGCCCAGCAGGACGCCGAACCAGATCAGGTCGATGCCCAGCTTCTCCGCGACCGGGGCGAGCAGCGGCACGATGATGAAGGCCAGCTCGAAGAAGTCGAGGAAGAAGGCGAGCAGGAAGACCATGATGTTGACGACGATCAGGAAGCCCAGTTCGCCGCCCGGCAGGCTGGTCAGCAGATGCTCCACCCACAGGTCGCCGTTCACGGCGCGGAACACCAGACCGAAGACCGTCGAGCCGATCAGGATGAAGATGACGAAGGAGGACAGCTTCGCCGTCGTGTCCATCGCCTGACGCATCAGCGACCAGCTCAGCTGCCGCTTCATGAGCGCCAGGATCATGGCGCCCGCGGCGCCCATGGCGCCGCCCTCCGTCGGCGTCGCAATGCCGAGGAAGATGGTGCCCAGCACCAGGAAGATCAGGACCAGCGGCGGCACCAGCGACGTCAGCACGCGCAACAGAAGCTTGGCGCCGCGCAGGCTCCGCGCCTCCGGCGGCAGGGCCGGGGCAAAGTCGGGGCGGACGATGGTGGTGACCAGGATGTAGCCGGCGTAGAGGCCGGTCAGCACCAGGCCGGGGACCAGGGCGCCGGCGTACATGTCGCCGACCGAACGGCCGAGCTGGTCGGCCAGGATGATCAGCACGAGCGACGGCGGGATGATCTGGGCCAGCGTGCCCGACGCCGCGATGACGCCCGACGCCAGGCGGCGGTCATAGCCGTAACGCAGCATGATCGGCAGCGAGATCAGGCCCATCGAGATGACCGAGGCGGCCACCACGCCGGTCGTGGCGGCGAGCAGCGCGCCGACGAAGATCACCGCATAGGCCAGACCGCCGCGCAGCGGGCCGAAGAGCTGCCCGATGGTGTCGAGCAGGTCTTCGGCCATGCCGGATCGTTCGAGAATCAGGCCCATGAAGGTGAAGAAGGGAATGGCCAGCAGCGTGTCGTTGCGCATGATGCCGAAGACGCGCTCCGGCAGCGCCTGGAACAGCGCCGGGGTCAGCAGACCCAGCTCGATGCCGATCAGACCGAAGAGAAGGCCGTTCGCGGCGAGCGCGAAGGCGACCGGGAAACCCATCAAAAGGAAAAGAACAAGCGCCGCGAACATCAGCGGCGCCATGTTCTCAATGAGGAAGGCGGCCATCGTGTGTGGTCCCCGGTCTCTTAGGAGTGGCTGTGCATCTTCTCGCCGGGCTCATCGATGAGTCCGGCCAGGAAGGCGATGCGCTTGATCAGCTCGGACACCGCCTGCAGGGTCAGCAGGAAGAAACCGGCAGGAACCAGGATCTTGGCCGGCCAGCGGATCAGGCCGCCGGCGTCGCTCGACATCTCCTTGGTGATGAAGCTGTCCCAGAACATCGGCCAGGAGAGCCACATGATCAGGATGGCCATCGGGAACAGGAAGAAGAGGATCCCGAAGATGTCCACCATGCACTGGACGCGCCGGGAGAAGCGGCCCAGCACGATGTCGATGCGGATGTGCTCGTTGCGCAGGAACGTGTAGCCCGAGCACAACAGGAAAATCGCAGAGAACAGGTACCATTGCAGCTCAAGCCAGGCGTTGGAGCTGTAATGGAGGCTGTAGCGGATGACCGCATTGCCGGCGCTGACAATCACGGCGACCAGCACCAGCCAATAGACGAGCTTGCCGATGCCGTTGTTGACAGCATCGATCAGCCCGCTGATTCGGAGCAGGAACCTCAACGGAGAGCCTCCCTGTTGGTTTGGAACGGGTGTATCCCCGTCCGTTCCTTTTGTTGCCCTGTGAACGGTGGCGCTGGGCGCCGGTTCAATCTTTTATGGTAACACCATGGGGTGTTTGCTGCGGCAATATTCCGCAGGAGGCCCCGGCAGCGCAAGAGCTTGAAAGCCTTTATACGTGATTGCCCCAATAGTCACCGATCACAGGCAATCCGGCGAACGGTCGGTCAGTCTTCCGGATCATTCGGCAGGCGGAACCAGCCGTCGCGGCCCAAAGCCTCCAGGGGGCGGAACTTGGCCTTGTAGGCCATCTTGCGGCTCTGGGCGATCCAATAGCCGAGATAGACGTAGGGCAACCCGTCCGCCTGGGCGCGCTCCAGCAGGCTGAGGATCATGAAGCTGCCCAGGCTGCGGCGGTCCTGGCGGGGGTCGTAGAAGCTGTAGACCGCGGAATAGCCGTCGGTCAGCCGGTCGGTCAGCATGCAGCCGACCAGCCGCCCCTCCGCGTCGCGGGCTTCGAACAGGCTGGTGTCGGCGCGCCCTTCGTCGATCATGGCGGCGAAATCCGCCATCGCCATGCGCGCCATGTCCGACTCGCCGTGGCGGGAGTTCTGGTAGAGCGAGAACAGCCGGTACTGCTCCGTCGTGGCGGCGGCCGGCGCCTCGGCCAGGGTCAGGTCGCCGTTGGCCCGGCGGACGCGCTTCTGCGACCGGGTGGGGACGAAGGCGGCGACCGGGATGCGGACCGGGACGCAGGCCTGGCAGTTCGGGCAGACCGGCCGGTAGACGATGTCGTGGCTGCGCCGGAAGCCGGCGCGCGACAGGGTTGAGTTGACCTCCGCCGAATAGGGCCCCAACAGCCGGGTGAACAGCTTGCGCTCCACCCGTCCCGGCAGATAGGGGCAGGGCATCGGCCCGGACCGGAAGAACTGCTGGAGCGGGCGGAGTTGCGGCTGGATGACCGACATCGGGCTGGCTGACTTCTGGATCACCGGCCCGGGGGCCGGTTGTTGGGGGTCTGCGGCTGGAGAGGTTGCTGGACGGAACTTAGGTCAACAGAGGCTACTGGGATTGGCTCTGGGTCATGGGGACGGTGTCCTGGCCGAAGAAGGCGCGTCCGATCTCGTTGGTGATGCCGCAGAGCTGGGCCTGCACGCCGTCCAGATACTCGTGCAGGCCGAGCTGGATCACCTCCTCGATCGGGCGGGCCAGAAGCGCGCCGAGCAATTCGTCCACCTTCTCCATCGCCTCACTGCCGTTGCGCAGGTTGTAACGGGACTTCAGGCGGGTCAAGAGGCCGTCGATCTGTCGCACACACATCACAACGGAGCGCGGGAACCCCTCGTTGAACATCATGAAGCCGGCAACCGTGGTGGGCGACATGCCGCGCGGGTAGACGCGCCGGAAGGCGTGGTACCCGGCGGCGGAGCGCAGCACCGTCGTCCACTGGCTCATGTCCAGCGTGGAGCCGACCACGACGGGGGAGGGCAGCAGCGTGTGGTACTTGATGTCGAGCAGGCGGGTGGTCTGGTCCGCCCGCTCGATGTATTTGCCGAGCTGGTAGAAGTACCAGCCCTGGTCGCGGTAGAAGGTGCCCTCGGTGATGCCGGTGTGGGTCTGGCACTCCTCCTTGATCCAGGTGCAGACCTTGGACAGGTTGGGCAGCGCCACGCCCTTGCCGTTCATCTCCACCAGCTTGTTGTGGAACACGTTGATCTGCGTCCACATCTCGGTGGAGATCCAGGGGCGCAGGACGCGGGCGTTCTCCCGCGCCATGCGCAGCATGGAGACCAGCGAGTTCGTGTGCTGGGTGTCGAACATGTAGTAATGGACGACCGCCTCCGCCGTGGGGCGGTCGTGGCGGCTGAAGAAGTCCTTCTCGTCGGCGTTGAGCTGGACGATGGAGAACCAGTTGGTCATCCCCCGCGTGTCGCGCGCGAAGGTCTCATGCACGTCCAGGATCCGGGCGAGATTCTCGGCGCGCTCCATGTAGCGCGCCATCCAGAAAATGCATTCGGCGTAACGGGCCAGCAGATTCACGACGCGCTCCCTTCCTGTGACCCATCCTGGAGGACCCCATCCTGGAGAACCCAGGTGTCCTTGGACCCGCCGCCCTGCGACGAGTTGACGATCAGCGTGCCCTTCTTCAGCGCCACGCGGGTCAGACCGCCGGGCAGCACCCAGGTGTTCTTGCCCGTGATGGCGAAGGGGCGCAGATCGACGTGGCGGGGATCGATGCCGTCGTCGGTCACCGTGGGGCAGACCGACAGGTCGACCACCGGCTGGCTGATGTAGTTGGACGGATCGGCCAGCAGCTTGGCCCGGCAATCCGCCAACTCCTCCTTGCTGGCGCGCGGGCCGATGGTGATGCCGTAGCCGCCGGCCTCGCCGACCGGCTTCACCACCAGCTTGTCCAGGTTGTCCAGCGTGTACTGCAGCGCGTCGGCCTCGCGGCAGATGCGCGTGTCCACGTTGGGGATGATCGCCTCCTGGTCCAGGTAGTATTTGATCATCCGCGGGACGTAGCAGTAGATCGCCTTGTCGTCCGCCACGCCGGTGCCGACGGCGTTGGCCAGCGCCACGTTGCCCTTGCGGTAGGCCTCCATGATGCCCGGCACGCCCAGCATGCTGTCCGGGTTGAAGGCCTTGGGGTCGAGGAAGGCGTCGTCGATGCGGCGGTAGATCGAATCGACACGCGCCAGACCGTTGGTGGTCTTCATGTAGACGCGGTCGTTCTCCACCACCAGATCGCGGCCCTCGACCAGCGGCACGCCCATCTCGCGCGCCAGGAAGATGTGCTCGAAATAGGCGGAGTTGTAGGAGCCGGGCGACAGCAGCACGACCTGCGGGTCGGCCACGTCCTGCGGCGCGATCTCCATCATCGCGTCGAGCAGCTTGTGCCCGTAATTGTCCACCGGGCGGATGCCGATGTCCTGCATCAGGTCGGGGAACACGCGCTGCATCATGTGGCGGTTTTCCACCACGTAGGACACGCCGGACGGCACGCGCCCGTTGTCCTCCAGCACGCGGAAGGTCCCCTCGCGGTCACGGACCAGATCCGTGCCCATGATGTGGATGTAGGTGTCGAACGGCACGTCCAGCCCGACCATCTGCGGCCGGAAGCAGCCGTTGCCCAGCACGAGGTCGGCGGGGATCACCCCGTCCTTCAGGATCTTCTGGTCGTGGTAGATGTCGTGGAGGAACAGGTTCAGCGCCGTGACGCGCTGGGTGATTCCCGCCTCCAGATGCGCCCATTCCTTGGCCGAGATCACCCGGGGAATGATGTCGAAGGGAAGGATCCGGTCCACTGCGTCCTTGTTCGAATAAACGAGGAAGGTGATGCCCAGATTGTACAGTTCTCGTTCGGCGTCCTGCGACCGCCGCAACAGGTCCCCGAAGTTCAGACCGGCGAGTCTCTGCCGGATCAGCGCCGAGTGCTCGGCTGGATAATCACGGCCTCCGAACAATTCGTCGTAGTAAAGGCCGGGATCGTAGTTCGTCAAAAGGTCAGTCGCCTTGCCTTCGGGTACGCTCACAGACTCCCCCGCAGCTAACGCCCTTGATTGACCGCTGCCGTGTGGCAATGGTGTCTGACGCGAAGTATGAACCATCATTTCGCCCTTTGAACAGGGCAAACATTCCCGGCGTTGTGCGGCGCATCGACAAAACAAGAAGAGGTACGTTCAAAGGCAAGGAACTAACGCCTTGGTACCGGTGCCGCATCGGCTTTGGTATCAGTTCGTGGCGGCGGGCGGAGTTGCGGTCTTGCTTTCGCGCAGCAGCACCATGCTGATGCGGCGGTTGCGCGGGCTGCCCGGCTGGTCGGGCACGAGGAGATCGCGGTCGGCGCGGCCGATCACGTCCTGCACGCGCTCCTCCGGGATGCCACCGGCGATCAGGGCGCGGCGCGTGGCGTTGGCGCGTTCGGTGGACAGGTCCCAGTTGTCGCGCCCGGCCCCGGAGGTGAAGGGGATGCCGTCGGTGTGGCCGCTGATCGACAGCTTGTTGGGCAGCTTGGCGAGCGCCTTGGCCACCTGCATGACGAGCTGGCGGGTTTGCGGGTACATCTGGCCCGACCCGCCGGGGAACATCGAGACGCGGTCCTGGTCGACGATCTGGATGCGCAGGCCCTCGGGCGTCTGGTCGATCATCAGATTCTGGGCCAGCGGCTCCAGCTCCGGCACGGACTGGATGGCCTGACGGATCTCGGTGGCGGCCTGCTGGAACTGGCGGGCCTCCTTCTGGGCGTCCTGCAGCTTCTCGCCGCCCTCCTTCACGCGCTCCGCGAAGTCGGACAGCCGTTCGCCCGGCTTCTGGCCGGGGATGCCGAGCTGCTTGGCCTGCTCCTCCAGCCGCTTCTGATAGTCGAGGCGCGACTCGTTGGACTTCTGCTCGGCGGTCGAGGCGGGCGGCGGCGGGGCGGCGTCGGTGGGATCGTTGGCCTCCTCGTCCTCCTGGGTCGAATGGCCGGGCGGGCCGGAGACCGGAACGTCGGCGGACATCGGGGAGGAGGGGGAGATCTGGGCGCCCGGCGCGGTGATGGTGCGCCCGCCCAGCATGCCGCCGGACCCTGAGCTTTCACGGCTGACGGAGGTGGGCGAGAAATAGTCCGCGATGCCCTTGCGCTGGTCCGACGTGGTGACGTTGAGCAGCCACAGCAGCAGGAAGAAGGCCATCATCGCCGTCACGAAGTCGGCGTAGGCGACTTTCCAGGCGCCGCCATGGTGGCCGCCATGGCCACCCTTCTTCTTCTTGATGATGATCGGCTGTTCGCCGCCGGACGGGTTCGCTGACATGAAGCCTTGCTGAATGGGGCCTTGCGGTCGGGAATTCGCGGTCCGCGCGGACGCCCGAAGGGTGGGCCATCATCCTTAAGATCCATTTAATGTGGCGGAGGGCGGCTTCCGGCCGCTTCCGGCCGTGTCGCGGCAGATGCGGCTTGCACCGAGGGTCCGGCTGGGTTAATCCCGCTGTTTCGCCGCAGCACCCTCGCCCCAATAACCGACGAGCCCACACAGGCCGCCATGACCATCGATTCTCGGGCTTTCCGCAACGCCCTCGGATGCTTCGCCACCGGCATCGCCGTGGTCACCACCGTCGCCCCGGACGGCGAGCCGATCGGCGTGACCGTGAACTCCTTCTCGTCGGTGTCGCTCGACCCGCCGCTGGTGCAGTTCTGTCTGGGCCGGGCGGCCATGTCGTTCGAGGCTTTCACCACCGCACCGTCCTTCGCGGTGAACATCCTGGCCGAAGGGCAGGCGGAGCTGTCCAACCGCTTCTCGCGCCGCGACCTGCAGGAGCGCTGGGACGGGGTGGGGGTGGAGCGCTGGGACAGCGGCGTGCCGATCCTCACCGGCTGCCTCGCCACCCTGGAGTGCGACCGGGAGCATGTCTATGACGGCGGCGACCACGTCATCATCGTGGGCCGCGTCCGTCGCCTGTCCGGCAGCGAGGACGGGAAGCCGCTGCTCTACTTCCGCGGCTCCTACGCGCAGCTGCCCTGATTGACCGCGCGGCGGCGCGGGCGACCGTTCCTTCCGGACGCCCGCGCCGCCGCGATCGTTTCACTCAGCAGCGGTTACTTCAGCGTGAAGGCGAGGTAGCTGGAACCGTTGACCTCGCCGGGCGTGACCAGGACCGCGCCGGAAGACTTGCCGGCGATGGTCATGCTCATGTCGATGCTGCCGTTGTTGTCGAGGTCGATGTGCGCGGTGGCGCCCTTGGCGCCCTCGGCCCCGGCCATCTCGGCCCAGGTCAGTTTTGACGTGCCCTCCTTCCAGCCCCAGGCGGTGACCCATTCCCCCGGCTCCAGGTCGGTCACGGTCGACCAAGTGATGCCGCCGTCGCGGCCGTCCACGAAGAAGGTGTCGCTGCCGCTTCCGCCGATCAGGTAGTTGGAGCCGAGACCGCCGTCCAGCACGTCGTCCCCGCCGCCGCCATTCACCGCGTCGTCGCCGCCCAGCGTGTTGATGAAGTCGGCATGCTCCGTCCCCTGCATCGCCTCGCTGTCGTTCTGGCCGATGTGCATGTTGCGAAGCCAGGTCACCGGCCCGGAGTAGCTGTCCATCGCCACTTCGGTGCTGGCACCGCCGCGGGTGACGTAGAGGCGGCGTGCAGGATCGATGGCGGGAACGGGTGACGGGGGTGGAGTCAGCGACGGGGGGATGGGAGACGATGGGGGATTCGGATTCGCGCTCGGCGGGAGGAGGATGGAGGTGGCGTCCGCGGCGGCGAAGCTGCGGTCCGTGAAGGACAGCTGTTCGATGTCGACCAGAGTGTCGCTGATTCCGAGTTTGGGAATCGACAGGATCAGGGTGCCTTGCACGGTGTAGGCATAAGCGTCGGTCGACGCGGCGTCGTAGACGGCGGTGTCGTTGCCCAGGCCTCCATGGAGCCAGTTGCGGCCCGTGCCGCCGATCAGCGTGTCGTCGCCGGACCCCGCCGAGATGTGGTCGTCGCCGGGGCCGCCATCGATGCGGTTGTTGCCGTTGTGGTCGAACCACACGCCGTCGGGACCAATCCTGGGCCCTTCGTTCGTTCCAAAGATGGTGTCGTTGCCGACGCTGCCGATGGCATTTTCAAAGAGGGTGTTCCAAGCGACGTTGTAGCCGTAGTTGACCGTGTTCACGGCCAAGTTGAAGTTCACCCCGGTTGTCGATGCGGAGGCGTCGAGAGTGTCGGTTCCCCCGGCGTCCCATAGCGCCCTCGTCAAAAGCGGCCCGTCGATCCGGTAGGTGTCATTCCCGGTTCGCGTGTTCAGATTGGCCCCATACCAGGACTGCAGCACCTGGATGTCCGCCAACATCGGCCCCACCGGGTTGAACACCGCGCCGGCGGGCAGGCGGGAGACCGGCATTGTGGCCGACATCATCGTCCATTCCGTGCTCCACACGCCGTTCTCCGACGTCGGCCCCCTGTAGGGCGCGGGAGCGTCGCTTGGCTCGAAGCTGTAGGTGAGCCCGAGGGCGCGCCCGATCTCACGCAGGATCGTCGCGTAGCCGCCGCCGCTGGCGGCGATGACACGGTCGGAATCGAAGGCCACCAGACCGCTGGACAGGGCCGTCGCGGACGGCCCGATGGCGTAGGACGCGGTGTTGGGATCGCTGTCCAGCCGTGCGTCATCAATGAAGCGCAGATGGCCGACCAGAGCACCCGAGGCGCCGGGAGCGCCGGTCGCACCGCCCGTCGCCGACTCGGTGATTTCCACGAAGCTGATGTTGGCGACATCGGCGATGCTGACCAGGGCGCTGCGGATGGCGTCGCGGAAGGCAATGTCCAACGGTGCCGGGGTCACGCCCGCCGCGGCGACGGCGGGACCGCCGCTCTCGTAGAAGGAGTAGGTGAGTGTGACCGGCGTCGCGGCCTGGGCGGTGCCCCACTTGCTTCCCGACAGGATGGGGATGAGGGATGTATCGGAGATCGTCTGGGGAGTTGTGACGATGCCGGTTCGCAGCAGGGCGGGATCGCATCCCAGCGGGCCGCCGTCGATGTCGGTGGTGGGGCGGTTGGCGGAGGTCAACCCGTAGACGGTTGCGGAGGACGTAGGACCCCAGGCGGCAATGGACATACGCGAGTATCCCGAAGATTATTCTCGTTGCCCGATCAATCTATCACAGGATGTGGATGCTGCGAATAAGGCGCGCATGTGCGAATGACCCTTGTGTGTCATTCCACCGCAGGTCAGGAAATGTCGGTCATCAGCTCCGTCGGAAAGCCCGCCTCCTCCATGTGGGCGACGAGGCGCTGCACGTGGCTGCGCCCGCGGGTTTCCAGCACCACGTCGATCTCGGCCATGCGGACCGGCACGTCGTGGAACAGGCGCTGGTGGTGCACCTCGACGATGTTGGCCTCGGCCTCGCCGAGCAGGCGGGCGACCCGGGCGAGCGCGCCGGGGGCGTCGGTGATGCCGATGCGCAGCCGCACCATGCGCCCCTCGTAGACCAGCCCGCGCGTCAGGACCTGCGCCAGGATGCGCGCGTCGATGTTGCCGCCGGAGACGACGATGCCCACCCGCTTGCCGCGGAACCGCTCCGGATCGTCCAGCACCGCGGCCAGCCCCGCCGCCCCGGCGCCCTCGGCGACCAGCTTCTGCACGGTGGCGAGGCGGTAGACGGCCTCTTCCAGCCGTTGCTCGCCCACCTCCACCACCGCGTCCACATGCCGGCGGACCAGCGGCAGGGTGACGGCGCCGGGGGCCTTGACCGCGATGCCGTCGGCGATGGTGGCCCCGCCGCAAGTGATGGGCTGCCCGGCCAGTGCCTGGCGCATCGACGGGAACATGGCGCATTCCACCCCGATCACCGCGATGTCCGGCTTCAGCGCCTTTGCCGCCACCGCCATGCCGCCGATCAGCCCGCCGCCGCCCACCGGCACCACCAGCACCTCCAGGTCCGGCGCGGCGTCGAGCAGCTCCAGGGCGGCGGTGCCCTGGCCGGCGGCGATCAGCGGGTCGTCGTAGGGATGCACGAAGGTCAGCCCCTCGCGCGCCGCCAGCTCCTGGGCGTAGGCCGCGGCGTCGCTCAGAGTCTCGCCGTGCAGTTCGACCCGCGCGCCGAGGCTTTCCGTGCGCTCCACCTTGGTGAAGGGGGTGAAGGACGGCATGACGATGACCGAGCGGATGCCCAGCCGTGTCGCGTGGCAGGCCACCGCCTGGGCGTGGTTGCCCGCCGACATGGCGATCACCCCGGCCCGCCGCTCGGCATCGCCCAGCGACAGCAGCTTGTTGAGCGCCCCGCGTTCCTTGAAGGAGCCGGTGAGGTGCTGATTTTCCAATTTCAGGACCACCGAACAGCCGGTGATCTCCGACAGGCGGGGGGAGGCTTCGGTGGGGGTGACGGGGAGATGGTTGCCGATCCGGGCGGCGGCGGCGCGAACGTCGTCCAGGGTCAGGGCCGGAGTCGGGGGCGGAGACGGTGTAGCCTCGGTCATGGCGAACTCCCTGGACGGGTGGGGGAAAGCGTCAGCAGCGTGGCGCCGTCGCGGGCGAGCGTGCCGCGGTCGCCGGCCAGCCGCAGCCCCACGCCGTCGCGCCAGCCCTGCACCAGATCCCCCCAGTGGGGAGACAGCGGGTTGCCCGACTGGCCGGTGGCGATGGAGAAGCGGGAGTTGCCGAGGTCCGCCAGATCGTAGACCGCGCGCAGCCCCGGGCCATGGACGTGGGAGAAAGGGTCCTGCGGGTCGCGCACGCGGGTGGTGCCGCGGTTGACGGTGAAGGCGCCGCCGCCGGTGGGGATCGACAGGTCGAACAGTTGGCCGAGCAGCGGCACCCGGCCGAGAAGGCGGTGATTCAGGGCGGCCTTGTGCTCCGCCCCCCAGCGCCAGCTGTTCATGTCCGCTCCGTGGCGCCGCTCGATCTCGGCCAGCGCCGTTTTCAGGGAGCCGGCGAGCATGACGGTGCAGTCCTCGCGGGCCGGCGTCGTCCGGTCGTCGCACCACTGCGGCGCCTGGGTCAGCACGCGGTGCAGGGCGCGCGGGCGCAGGTCCCAGTAGCTCTGGAACAGCGGCCCCAGCTCGTCGGCGAAGACGCTGCGCACCAGCTCCCGCTCCCACCAGGAGAAGATCAGCGGCTCGGCCCGGTCGCGGTCCATCCGTCCGTCCCAGCCGGCCAGACGGTCCAGCGCGGCGCGGGCCTGCCCATTGAGATCGGGCACGTTGCGCAGCGGCTCCAGCATTAGGGGCAGCAGGTCGCGCGCCGGCAGGGACAGCTCGTCCATCTGCTGGGCGGCGACCTCCTCCACCGTGTGCGGGCCGTCGCCGAGCATTTGCACGATCCGCTCCGCGCGGGCGGGATCCGGCCATTCGGTCGCCAGGGCGTAGGGGTAGCCGGGGCCGACCACCGCGTTGTTGGCGTTGACGAACTGGCCCGACGGCGGATTCTCGGCCTGGGGCAGCGCGTCGAAGGGGATGTAGCCGATCCAGTCGTATTCCCCGGTCCAGCCCGGCACCGGAACGCGCCCGTCGCCGCCGCGCCGCACCGGGACCAGCGCCGGCGACAGGAAGCCCAGCGTCCCCGCCGTATCGGCGTAGACGACGTTCTGCTGCGGCGCCACGTGGAGGAACAACGCCTCGCGCACCGCGGCGGCGTCGGCGGCGTGGTTGAGGCGGTACAGCGCCTCCGCCGTGGTGTCGGCGGCGGACAGGCCGGGGAACGCCAGCGCCAGCGCATGCCCCTCCGGCGTCGCCTCGGCGGCGTCCGGCGTGGTCAGCACCGGGCCGTGCCGAGTCTCGCGCACCGTCAGCGTCTCGTCCGGCTGGCCGGCGACGCGGATCGTCTCCTGCCGCGTCTCGAAGGCCTCGCTGCCGTCCGGCGTCAGGTAGCGTCCGGGGTCCTGCGGGTCGAGCTTCTCGATGAACAGGTCCTGGGTGTCGCTGTGGGTGGTGGTGAAGCCCCAGGCGACGCGCCCGTTGTGCCCCAGGATGTGAAGCGGCACGCCGGGGATGGTCGCTCCGGCGATGCGGTGTTCCGGGGTCACGATGCGCGCCAGATACCACAGGACCGGCGCCTCCAGCCCGAGATGGGGGTCGTTGGCGATGATCGGCTTGCCGGTCGCGCTGCGCGCCCCGGTCAGCGCCCATTCGTTGGACGCGGTGTCGAAGCCGAGGTCGGGCAGGGCGGCCAGCGCCTTCGGCAAATCCATGCCGTCGAGCGCCGCCGCCAGGGTGACCGGGGCGGTGGGATCGGAGTCCGGGAACAGGTCGCGCATCTGCGCCGGCGTCAGGCTCTTCAGGGCGCCGGCGCGGAACAGCTCGTCCCGCGAATCGCCGGAGAGCTGGAGCGCCATCAGCTTGCCCCAGACGAGGCTGTCGGCGGGGCGCCAGGGCTCCGGCCTGTGGCGCAGGAGCTGGAACTCGATGGGCAGCGCCTCGCGGCGCGTCTCCATCCAGGCGTTGACCCCGGCGGCGTAGGCGTCGAAGGCCACGCGGGCCTCCGGCGACAGCTCCTCATAGGCCTCCTCGGCCCGGCGGTAGACGCCCAGCGTGCGCATGGAGCGGTCGAGCCGCAGCGCCCAGTCGCCGAAGCGCGTGCCGACCAGCTCGGCCAGACGCCCGGCGCCGCCGCGCCGCATCGTCTCCATCTGCCACAGCCGGTCCTGGGCATGGACGTAGCCGAGCGCGAAATAGGCGTCCCGCTCGGTGGCGGCGAAGATGTGCGGGATGGCGTTGCGGTCGCGCAGGACCTCCACCGGGCCCTCGATCCCCGGGACGGTGACGGCGCCCTCGTAGGACGGGGTCTGCTGGCGAAGCCACAGCAGGAACCCGCCCGCCCCCAGCAGCGGCACCACGACCACCAGGGCGAGAAGAGCGACCAGGATGGCCAGGGGCTTGCGGACGGCGCGGGGAATCATCGGAGGCCGGAACTCGGAAAGGGGGCTCGACTGACAGAGATGGGGATGGAGGCCGCGCGGGGCCATGTTCGCCGCCTGTGATCGCGGCCGCCCGCAAACCCGGAGTCACGGCGCCGTGGCTTCCTTCAGGTATTCGACCAGATCGCGGCGGTCGGACGCGCTGGTGATGGTCTGCATCGGCATCTTGCTGCCGGGGGTCATCACGTCGGGGCCGATCTCGAACAGGCGGGCCACCGCCGCCTCGTCCCAGACGATGCCGCTGCCCTTCAACGCCGGGGAGT
Organism: Azospirillum brasilense; assembly: GCF_005222205.1. NCBI lineage: Bacteria > Pseudomonadati > Pseudomonadota > Alphaproteobacteria > Rhodospirillales > Azospirillaceae > Azospirillum > Azospirillum brasilense. The sequence goes on from NZ_CP032346.1 coordinate 1,658,041, forward strand.
AGTGATAGCCCGCCACCGCCCCGGCGGGCCGCCCGAACAGGCCCCACAGCGTCGGCCCCGCGCGGTTGCCGCCGTCCGGCGTCAGCGTGTGGCAGAAGGCGCAGGCGCGGAACAGCGTCTTGCCGCGCTCCGGGTCGGGCGCGTCGTCGCCCAGCGCGGGGCCGCCGGCGGCCAGCAGGAGGAGGGCGGCCAGCGGCAGCCGGCCGCTCACGGCGCGTCGTCCGGATCGGTGACGGTCAGGGAAACCACCGACGTGTTGATGAGCAGCTTTCCCGCATTCTCGAAATTCACGGTGACGCGGTCGCCGACGGCCGACTGCACCTGCCCCAGCCCCCAGTCGGGACGGGCGGGGTGGCGCACCCAGGCGCCGGGAACCAGTGAATCGTCCATGCCGCGCCTCCTGCATCCGCCGGAACTGGTTATCGCTTTCGCGGGATGACCGTGGAAAAGCGGCGGCATCCGCGCTCCTGGAATGATACAAACGAACGTCGCCGCCGGCCATCCCCACGGGGCACCGGCATGCAACAGAATGCCGCCCGGCCGGGGGAAGTTCCTGGACGACGTTCCCTGGGCCGCGGCCATGGTCGTCCTCCGGTTCGCCGAAGGTCGGCCGTCAACGATCTGGAGACCACCCGTGCCGCTTGACATCCGCGTGATCGAGCTTGTCGCCTCCCGCATCTGCCACGATCTCGTGAGCCCGGTGGGAGCGATCCGCAACGGGTTGGAACTGATCGAGGAGATGGAGGACGAGCCCGCCGGCGGCTTCCTGGGCGAGGCGGTGAAGCTGATCGAGCATTCCTCCGGTCAGGCCGACCGGCGGCTGCGCGTCTTCCGGCTGGCCTATGGCCTCGCCGGGCGGGAGCAGAAGGGCTTCGGCGACACCCGCTCCTCCGCCCAGGGGCTTCTGGAAGGCGGGCGCACCACGCTGGACTGGCCGGCCGGGGTGCCGAACGACCAGCTCGCCTTCAAGCGCGGGGCGGCGAAGGTGCTGCTCAACGTCATCATCCTGGCCGACGAGGCGCTGACCCACGGCGGCACCATCACCGTCGCGGCGGAGGGGGACGAGCAGGCGGGGCGCTTCACCATCACCGCCGCCGGACGGCCCGGTGCGCTCAAGGACGAGTCCGCGGCGGCGCTGGCCGGCACGGTCGCCGCCGCCGACCTGACCCCGCGCAGCATCCACGCCTACATGACCGGGCGCTTCGCCGAGGACGACGGATACCGCGTCGCCGCCACCCCGGCCGGACCGGACCGGCTGGTCTTCACTGTGGAGTGGTGACGCGGCCCCCACCGGGGGCGTAACCCGCGCATCGACGTGTTTCAAACCGCGGCCGGTCCGGCGCGCGGCGCTTCACCATGGCTGCCTGGAGCGTCCCCGGCGGTCATAGGCCGCGGCGGCGGCACCGGCTTTGCGGGCTGTGACCTTGGGCCGGCTGGCTCGGCATGACGGCGGAGCCCAAGAGTGGTATCGAAGGAGGTAAGGTTCTCTTAATCAGTGTTTGACAGGCTCCCACCGTAGCTGGAAAGGCCCGTACCGGCGGCGTCGCGCACGCCGCCCTCCGGACGGCCCGGCCGGAAACGGATACAATTGCGGGCGTGGGGATCGCGACATGGATGATCTGCTCTCCGAATTCCTGACGGAAACCAACGAGAACCTGTCGGTTCTCGACGTGGAACTGGTCCGTCTGGAGCAGAATCCCAACAATCCGGAACTTCTGTCGAACATCTTCCGTCTGGTGCACACCATCAAGGGCACCTGCGGCTTCCTCGGCCTGCCGCGCCTGGAAAAGGTCGCGCACGCCTCGGAAAACGTGCTGGGCAAGTTCCGCGACGGGGAACTGACGATCAACCCTGAGGCGGTCTCGCTGATCCTTCAGGCGCTGGACACCATCAAGAGCCTGCTGGCGGTGCTGGAGGCGACGGAGGCGGAGCCGCCGGGCGACGACCTGCCGCTGATCGAGCGGCTGAACCTGTGCGCCGAAGGCAAGCTGGGCGCCGCCGCCCCGGCCAAGCCCGCTCCGGCCCCGGAGCCCCCGCCGGCCCCCGCGGTCGCGGCGGCGGACGAGGCGCCGGTGTCCTCGGGCAACGTCACCCTGGACGAGCTCGAGGCGATCTGGAATTCCACCCCCGGCCCGACCAGCACCGCGCTGGCCCCGGTCGCCGCGGAGCCGGCGGAAGACCCCGTCCCGTCGCACGACCTGGTCGTGCCGGACCCCGATCCGGTCCCCGCCGCCGCCAAGATGCCCGCTCCCGCCGCGGAGGCCGCGTCCGGCGCCGGTGCGGGCGGCGAGGCCGCGACCAAGGAATCGGCGGTCGCCGCGCAGACCATCCGCGTGAACGTGGATCTGCTCGAAAACCTGATGACCATGGTCTCGGAGCTGGTGCTCACCCGCAACCAGCTCCTCCAGATCCTGCGGTCGCAGAAGGAGAGCGAGTTCGCCGCCCCGCTGCAGCGCCTGAACCACGTGACGTCGGAGCTGCAGGAAGGCGTCATGAAGACGCGCATGCAGCCCATCGGCAACGCCTGGGCCAAGCTGCCGCGTCTGGTGCGCGACCTGTCGCACGAACTGGGCAAGAAGATCGACCTCCAGATGCTCGGCGCCGACACCGAGCTGGACCGCCAGGTGCTGGAGCTGATCAAGGACCCGCTGACGCACATGGTGCGCAACTCCGCCGACCACGGCCTGGAGGTGCCCGCCGACCGTCTGCGCGCGGGCAAGTCGGAGACCGGCCGCATCACGCTGAACGCCTATCACGAGGGCGGCCACATCATCATCGAGATCCAGGACGACGGTAAGGGCCTGGCGATCGACCGGATCAAGCAGAAGGCGATCCAGAACGGGATGGCCTCGGAAGGCGAGCTGGCGGCGATGTCCGACCAGCAGATCATCCAGTTCATCATGAAGCCGGGCTTCTCGACCGCGGCGAAGGTCACCAACGTGTCGGGCCGCGGCGTCGGCATGGACGTGGTCAAGACCAACATCGAGAAGATCGGCGGCACGATCGAGATCAAGTCCCAGCAGGGCAAGGGCTCGACCTTCGTCATCAAGATCCCGCTGACGCTGGCCATCGTGTCCGCCCTGATCGTGGAGTGCGCCGGCGAGCGCTTCGCCATCCCGCAGATCAGCGTGGTCGAGCTGGTGCGCGCCGCCGCCGACAGCGAGCACACCATCGAGCGGCTGAAGGGCACGCCGGTCCTGCGCCTGCGCAACCGCCTGCTGCCTCTGGTCTCGCTGCAGGAGCTGCTGCGGCTGGACGACCAGGAGGGCGGCGAGAAGAAGACCGACGAGACCTTCATCGTGGTCACGCAGGTCGGCACCTACACCTTCGGCATCATGGTCGACCGCGTGTTCGACACCGAGGAAATCGTGGTGAAGCCGGTGGCGCCGATCCTGCGCCACATCGAGATGTTCTCGGGCAACACCATCCTCGGCGACGGCTCCGTCATCATGATCCTCGACCCCAACGGCATCGCGTCGGCGACCGGCGAGATGGCCATGGGCGAGACCGCGTCGAAGGAGGCGACCTCCGTCCAGGCGACCCGCCAGGAGGACAAGATGGCCCTCCTGCTGTTCCGCGCCGGGGCCGGCGCGCCGAAGGCGGTGCCGCTGTCGCTGGTCGCCCGTCTGGAGGATGTCGACCTCGCCAGCGTCGAATCGTCCAACGGCATGCCGGTGGTCCAGTACCGCGGCAAGCTGATGCCGCTGGTGCCGATCGACCCGGGCTTCATGATCGGCCAGGAAGGCCGCCAGCCGGTTCTGGTCTTCGCCGACGGCGACCGGTCGATGGGCCTGATCGTCGACGAGATCGTCGACATCGTGGAGGAGCGTCTGGTGGTGCAGCTCACCGCCGACCGTCCGGGCCTGATGGGCTCGGCGATCATCGCCGGCAAGGCGACGGACGTGCTCGACGCGGGCTTCTTCCTGACCCAGGCCTACAAGGATTGGTTCGGCTCGTCCTCGACCGACGGCTACGAGGAGGAGAGGACGCTCCAGCGCGTGCTGCTGGTCGACGACAGCCCCTTCTTCCGCAATCTGCTGACCCCGCTGCTGTCGGTCGCCGGTTACGACGTCACCGCCGTGGAGAACGCCAACGAGGCGCTGGCGCTGTGCGAGGCGGGCGAGGACTTCGACGTCATCGTCTCCGACATCGAGATGCCGGGGATGAGCGGCTTCGACTTCGCCGAGGCGGTCCGCCAGGGCGGCACCCGCTGGAGCGGCACGCCGATGGTCGCCCTGTCCAGCCACGCCTCCCCGCGCGACCTCGACCGCGGCCGTCAGGCCGGGTTCACCGACTATGTCGCCAAGTTCGACCGTGACGCGCTGCTGTACGCGCTGCAGCAGACCCTGTCCGAGCAGAAAGGTGCCGCATGAGCAACGCCAAGCTGCCCGCCACCACCAAGAAGTCCAAGGGCGACGAGATCACCTCCGGTGGCAGCCAGGACTATGTGACCATGACGATCGCCGACCAGCTGTTCGGCATCCCGGTCCTTCAGGTCCAGGACGTGCTGGGTCACCAGCGGATCACCCGCATCCCGCTGGCCCCGCCGGAGGTTGCCGGTTCGCTGAACCTGCGCGGGCGCATCGTCACCGCCATCGACGTGCGTCTGCGGCTCGGCCTGACGTCGCGCCCGAAGGACAAGCCGGGCATGTCCATCGTGGTGGACCTGCGCGGCGAGCTTTACAGCCTGATGGTCGATTCGGTGGGGGAGGTGCTGAGCCTCTCCAACGATGACTTCGAGCGCAACCCGGCCACCCTCGACCCGCGCTGGCGCGAGGTGTCCACGGGCATCTATCGCCTGAACGGTCAGCTCATGGTGGTCCTGGACGTGCCGCGTCTGCTGAACTTCACCACGATGGAAGCGGCCTGAGGCGAAACCCCGGTCGGTGTTCAAAGCGAAGCCTGAGGCCCGTTCACCATGAAAGTTTGCCTGGTCGTCGACGACAGCCGCGTGGTCCGCAAGGTCGCGCGGAAGATCCTGGAAGAGCTGCACTTCGCCTGCACCGAGGCGGAGGACGGCAAGCAGGCCATGGATGCCTGCGCGCAGAAGATGCCGGACGCCATCCTGCTCGATTGGAACATGCCGGTGATGACCGGCATCGAGTTCCTGCGCCGTCTGCGCAAGATGAGCGGCGGGGATTTTCCCAAGGTCGTCTTCTGCACCACCGAGAACGACCTTGCCCACATCCAGGAGGCGCTGTCCGCCGGGGCGAACGAGTACATCATGAAGCCGTTCGACAGCGACATCATCCAGACCAAGTTCCAGCAGGTCGGGCTGCTGTGACGGGCGGGACCACCGCACCGCGCACCGCTCCGACCCTGAAAGGCTGATTGCGTTATGTCCGATCGTTTCGGCAGACCTCCTCCCCCCGCGCCGGCGGGGCATCCGACCGGTGCGGCCGGCGGCGATCCCGTCCGGGTGATGGTGGTCGACGATTCCGCCGTCATTCGTGGCCTTCTGACCCGCGCTCTGGAAGGCGATTCTGAAATCCGCGTGGTCGCGTCGGTCGGCGACGGCCAGATGGCGGTCAACGCCCTGCAGCGCAACTCGCTCGACGTCATCGTCCTCGACATCGAGATGCCGGTGATGGACGGGCTGACCGCCATCCCGAAGCTGCTGGCGGTGGCGCCGCAGGTGAAGATCATCATGGCCTCGACCCTGACGCTGCGCGGGGCCGACATCTCCATGCGCTGCCTGTCCGCGGGGGCGGCCGACTACATCCCCAAGCCGACCTCCACCCGCGAGATCGGCGGGGCGGACGCCTTCAAGCGCGAACTGGTGTCGAAGGTCAAGGCGCTGGGCGCCGCCGCCCGGCGCGCCGGATCCCGCACCCGCGGCGAGCTGCGCCCGCTGACCCCGGTTCCCGCCGCCTTCCTGAAGCGCGAGCCGCCGCCCGTCACGCTCCGCCCGGCCCCTGCCGTCGGTTCCGTCGGTCAGGTCAAGCCGGATGTCATCGCCATCGGCAGCTCCACGGGCGGCCCGCAGGCGCTGTTCGAGGTGCTGGCCCATCTGAAGACCGGCGTCACCCAGCCGATCCTGATCACCCAGCACATGCCGGCAACCTTCACCACCATCCTGGCCGAGCACATCACCCGCCAGTGCGGGCTGAACGCCCAGGAGGCGAAGGACGGCGAGCCGATCGTGTCGGGGCGCTGCTACATCGCGCCGGGCGATTTCCACATGCTGGTGACCCAGCGCGCGGGCGCCAACGTGATCTCGCTGACCAAGGACCCGCCCGAGAATTTCTGCCGTCCGGCGGTGGACCCGATGATGCGGTCCATCCTCCGCGCCTTCGGTGGGCGCAAGGTCCTGGCCTGCATCCTGACCGGCATGGGGCAGGACGGGCTGAAGGGCTGCACCGAGGTGGTGAACGCCGGCGGCACCCTGATCGCGCAGGACGAGGCGTCCAGCGTCGTGTGGGGCATGCCGGGCGCCGTCGCTCAGGCGGGCATCTGCTCGGCGGTGCTGCCGCTCAAGGAAATCGGTCCCTACATCCGCAAGTTCGCATCGAGGGCAGCATGAGAGTCGAAGATTTCGACATGTTCTCCACGCTGCTCAAGCAGCGTTCCGGCCTGGTTCTGACCCGGGACAAGGCCTACCTGCTCGAATCCCGGCTGATGCCGGTGGCGCGCAAGTGGAACATGAAGGGGCTGGAGGAACTGGCCTCCACCGTGCGGACGCGCAAGGACGAGGCGCTGCTGCGCGACATCACGGAGGCGATGACGACCAACGAGTCGTCCTTCTTCCGCGACCAGAAGCCCTTCGACCAGTTCAAGCAGATCGTCCTGCCGAGGCTGCTGGAGGCGCGGTCCGCCAAGCGGTCCATCCGCATCTGGTCGGCGGCCTGCTCGTCGGGGCAGGAAGCCTACTCGCTGGCCATGCTGCTGAACGAGGATGCGGCGAAGTTGGCCGGCTGGCGGATCGAAATCGTCGGCACCGACATCTCGGCGGAAATGGTGGAGCGCTCCAAGTCGGGCATCTACACCCAGTTCGAGGTGCAGCGCGGCCTGCCGATCCAGATGCTGGTGAAGCATTTCAAGCAGCAGGGCGACAAGTGGCAGATCAGCCAGCAGCTGCGCCAGATGGCCTCCTTCCGTGAGTTCAACCTGCTGGGCGACCTGTCCGTGCTGGGGCAGTTCGACATCGTGTTCTGCCGCAACGTGCTGATCTATTTCGACCAGCCGACCAAGACCAAGGTGCTGGAGGCGATCGCCCGCCAGATGCCGCAGGACGGCGTGCTCTATCTCGGCGGCGCGGAAACCGTTCTGGGAATCACCGACCGCTTCAAGCCGGTGGACGGCCAGCGCGGCCTGTACAGCCTGGGCGGCTTCCAGGTTCCGAGCGGGCTCAAGGCGGCCGTGTGATTCAAGCCTGTGTTGATTTAAGCCAGTGTCGATTTAAGCCGGCGTGACGGTGAGACGGTCGGCGGCGCCTTCCTCCATGATCCAACGGCGGAAGGCGGCGATCTTGGGCCGGTCGGCGGTCACCTCCGGGCAGACGAGGTAGTAACCGAAGTCTCCCGGCAGGGCGAGGTCGAACAGCCGGGTCAGCCGCCCGCTCGCCAGCTCCTCCAGCACCAGGGTGCCGCGCGCCATGGCGATGCCCTGGCCGTTCTCCGCGGCTTCGATGGCGATGCCGATCTCGTCGAAGACCATCTCGGAACTCGGCTTCAGGTCGCCGAGTCCGGCCATGGCCAGCCACGTCGCCCAATAGCTGTGGCCGGTCTCCTCGACCAGAACATGATGGCGCAGGTCGGCGGGCTGGCCCAGCGGCGTCGGCCCGTGCAGCAGGGCCGGGCTGCAGACGGGAAACACCGCGTCGTCGAGGAAGCGGTCGGCCCGCAAGCCCTCCCAGACCCCAAGGCCATGGCGAAGCCCGATGTCGATGTCGGCTTCGCGTTCGAAATCGATCTCGTGCTGGCTGACGCTGATGCGCAGATGGATCTCCGGGTGGCGGGCGCGGAAGCGGCCGATGCGGCTCATCAGCCAGCGGCTGGCGAAGGAGGGCGAGACGCTCATCGTCAGCACGCCGGAGCGTTCATGCTCCATGACCCGCTCCAGGCCGGTGGCCAGCCGCGCGAAGGCGTCGCGCACGCTGGGCAGCAGGAGTTGGCCGGCGTCGGTCAGAACGAGCGCCTGATTCAGCCGGCGGAACAGCCGGATGCCCAGCCGATCCTCCAGCGTGCGGATCTGGTGGCTGATCGCGCTTTGGGTGACGTTCAGCTCCTCCGCCGCGCGGGTGAAGCTGAGATGGCGCGCCGCCGCTTCGAAGGCGCGCAAGCCGTTGAGTGGGGGTATCTGCATGGGTCCGCATCCGCCGGATGGTTGCCCGGCCGCATGAAATTCTCTCATGCAGGTTAGAGAAAGCATCCTTTGCGGACAAGCCGCTTCCGGGTGCATTCCTAGGGGACGGAATTCATCAAGCGGAGTGTCGGATCATGAGCAGGAGAGCGCTGGGCGCCGTTTCCACAGACCGGGGCATGGTGTCTCTCGGTGGCGCGCGACGCTTTGCCGAGCGGGCGTTCGGCGAGGTTCTGGGGATGATCGAGCGCCACCGGCAGCGCCGCTCCCTGGCGGCGCTGGACGATCATCTGCTGCGCGATGTCGGGTTGAGCCGCACGGAAGCCCGTCGCGAAACCGAAAAGGCCTTCTGGCAGGAATGACCGCGGATGGCGGTGGGCGTGAACCCGCCGCCGGCCGCATGAGACGCGAGGGGGACGGGCGGTCGGCGGTCAGCCGGCCGCCTGTGCCTGTGGGTGCGGGACGCGCGGGATCGGGGACGCGTCCTCGTGCGGGTCGCGCAGCACATAGCCGCGGCCCCACACCGTCTCGATGTAGTTGTCGCCCTGGGTGGCCGCGGCGAGCTTCTTGCGCAGCTTGCAGACGAAGACGTCGATGATCTTCAGTTCCGGCTCGTCCATGCCGCCATAGAGATGGTTCAGGAACATCTCCTTGGTCAGGGTCGTGCCCTTGCGCAGCGACAGCAGCTCCAGGATGCCGTATTCCTTGCCGGTCAGGTGGAGCGGCTGGTTGTCCACCTCCACCGTGCGGGTGTCCAGGTTCACGGTCAGGCGGCCGGTGCGGATGATGCTGTCGGAATGGCCCTTGGAGCGGCGGACGATGGCCTGGATGCGGGCGATCAGCTCGCGCTTGTCGAAGGGCTTGGTCAGATAGTCGTCGGCGCCGAAGCCCAGACCCTTGATCTTGTGGTCCAGTTCCGACAGGCCGGAAAGAATGAGGATCGGCGTGGTCACGCGCGCGGCGCGCAGACGGCGCAGCACCTCGTAGCCATCAATGTCCGGCAGCATCAGATCGAGGATGATGATGTCGTAATCGTACAGCTTGCCGATTTCGAGTCCATCCTCACCGAGGTCGGTAGAGTCGACGATGTAGCCTTCCGACTGGAGCATCAGTTCGATGCTTTTGGCCGTGGAGGAGTCGTCTTCGACCAGCAGAACCCTCATGGCGATATCCCGATGTTAGATGGCGCGTTTTTGGCTTTCGATGCGGCGTTGCTTTCCCGCGGTTCCTTAACCGATTCCCTTAACAGATCGGCGCGTCCGTTTACACAAGTTAACAGACGATTCAGCTTAACGCCAGAGGCATAGCACTTCATTTAACGTTAATGTTTTTGGACGAGCATGACGGGGGCGGCATGGCGGCGCACGCCGAGCCGACCGCAAATTGCGCCGCCCGCGCCCGGCTCACCCGTCCCAATCCCGTCCGCTGATCCGCAAGACCGTGCCCGCCGACGTCGCCCGCATCCTTCAGGAAATCGAGTCCGTCTCCGGCTGCAGCCGCTTCGGGCGGGTCACCGCCGTGCTCGGCCTGCTGGTCGAGGTCGGGGGGATCGAGAAGGAATTGTCGGTGGGCGGGCGCTGCATCGTCGAATCCCGCGACGGCCGGCAGGTCCCCTGCGAGGTGGTCGGCTTCCGCCAGGGCCGCGCGCTGCTGATGCCCTTCGGCTCCATCGACGGGGTCGGGTTGGGCTGCCGCGCGCTGGTCTCGGACAGCCAGCCCATGGTCTTCCCGACGGAGGCGTGGCTCGGCCGCGTCATCAACGCGTTGGGCGAGCCGGTGGACGGCAAGGGGCCGCTGCCCAAGGGGACGCACGGCGTTCCCATCCGCAACAACCCGCCGCCCGCCCATTCCCGCGCCCGCGTGGGCGAGAAGCTGGACCTGGGCATCCGCGCCATCAACGCCTTCCTCACCTGCTGCCGCGGCCAGCGCATGGGCATCTTCGCCGGCTCCGGCGTCGGCAAGTCGTCGGTGATGTCGATGCTCGCCCGCTTCTCCGGCGCGGAGGTCGCGGTGATCGGGCTGATCGGCGAACGCGGGCGCGAGCTTCAGGAATTCATCACCGAAGACCTGGGGGAGGAGGGGCTGGCGCGCAGCGTCGTGGTCTGCGCCACCTCCGACGAGGCGCCGCTGATGCGCCGCCAGGCCGCCTACATGACGCTGGCCGTGGCGGAGGCCTTCCGCGACGCCGGCTGCAACGTGCTGTGCATGATGGACAGCGTGACGCGCTTCGCCATGGCCCAGCGCGAGATCGGCCTGTCGGCCGGCGAGCCGCCGACGACCAAGGGCTATCCCCCGACCGTCTTCGCCGAGCTGCCGCGCCTGCTCGAACGCGCCGGGCCGGGCCTCAGCGGGTCGGGCTCCATCACTGGCCTGTTCACCGTGCTGGTCGAAGGCGACGACCACAACGAGCCCATCGCCGACGCCGTGCGCGGCATCCTGGACGGCCACATCGTCCTGGAGCGCCAGATCGGCGAGCGCGGGCGCTATCCGGCCATCAACATCCTGCGCAGCGTGTCGCGCACCATGCCCGGCTGCAACTCCCCCATGGAGAACGAGCTGGTGAACCACGCGCGGCGGCTGATGTCGTCCTACGACAACATGGCGGAGATGATCCGCCTCGGCGCCTACCGCAAGGGCACCGACCCGCAGGTGGACGAGGCCATCCATTTCCAGCCGGCCTTGGAGGCATTCCTGAAGCAGGGCAAGCGCGAGGCGACGGACCTTGACAACAGCTACGCCCAGCTTGCCGCCATCTTCGGCATTGAACAGTGGCCGCCGCAAGAATGAGCAGTCTGAAGACCATCATCCGGCTCCAGAAATGGAAGCTCGACGAGAAGCGCCGGGCGCTGGCGGAACTCCAGAACCTCGCCGACCGGCTCCAGGCCGAGATCGAGCGGCTGAAGGAGGAGATCGCGGCGGAGCGCGACACCGCCCGCGGCAACGTCGAATACGCCTTCACCTACAGCAACTACATCCAGGCGGCGATGGAGCGCGGCAAGCGGCTGACCCAGTCGATGGGGCAGGTGGAGGCCCAGATCGCCGTCGCCACCGACGAGATGGCCGAAGCCTTCCAGGAACTGAAGCGCTACGAGCTGGCCGAAGAGGAGCGGCTGAAGCGCGAGAAGGAAAAGCTGAAGCGCAAGGAAGCCAACATGCTGGACGAGACCGCGCTGGTCGGCTTCCGCCGCCGCCAGCAGGAGGAGAGCAGCGTCGAATCCTGACGTCCCGCTTCGACCGGCCCGGCCCGCTCAGGTTGCCATGGCGTTGTCGGCGGGAAGATCCGAATAGGACACCACGCGCGCGCGGCCCGCGCGTTTGGCGGCGTACAGCGCCCGGTCGGCGTGCTGAAGCGCCAAGGTCAGGTCCGCCGCGTCCGTCGGCCACAGCGCAACCCCGATGCTGCAGCCGATCTGGATGTCCAGCCCGTCGACCATGATCGGGGTGGAGACGCTGTCGATGATCCGTCTGGCCACCTCCAGGACATAATGTCTCTGATGGCCGTCCGGCAGCGCGAGCAGCACGGTGAACTCGTCGCCACCGAGGCGCGCGGCGAAATCCCCGTGGCGCACGCAACGCGCCAGCCGTTCGCCGATCTCCTTCAGCACCAGATCACCGGTGTGGTGGCCATGCTGGTCGTTGATCGGCTTGAACCCGTCGAGGTCGATGTAGAGGATCGCCACGGCGTTGCGGTTCGACTCCGGCTGCTCCTGAAGGCGCTCCACATGCGCCTCGAAGAAGCGACGGTTGGCGAGACCGGTCAGGCGATCCTCGAAGGCGATGGCGCTCAGCGTCCGTCCCATCGTCCGCATCGCCTGGGCAACCTGACTGAATTCGGACGGGTGGACCGGGGCGGGAATGCAGGGGGCGTTAGGATCGAAGAGGTCCGACGACAGGGTTGCCGCCGACGCCTTGAGGTCCCGCAGGCCGCGCAGGACCATCACCTCCATCAGCACCCACACCCCTCCGCCGATGAGGAGCACCACGCCGACCATGACGCCGGTTCCCAGCAGCAGGTTCCGGTTGGCCGCGGCTAGGATGTCGTCGCGCGCAACGGCGACGACGATCTTGGCGCCGGTTTCCTCCAGGGTCGAGAAGCCGCTGATCCGGGGAACGCCGTCCAGGCCGTCGCCTTCGATGATGCCCATCTCCTCCCGCAGGATGCTGCGGAGTATCGGATGATCGGCCATCGATTGCCCGACGAGCCCCTGCGGGTCCGGCACGCGGGCGAGGATCGTCCCCTGGGAATCGAAGAGCGAGACGATTCCGCCGGACTCATGGGCGATCTCCGCGGACAGTTCCGCAAGCCAGCTCAGGTCCACCCCCGCCACCAGCATGCGGCTGACCGACCCGTCGTCATCGAGGATCGGCAGGGCGGTGACCACGCGGGGCTTCTTGCTGTTCTGGCCGATCAGGAAGTTGCTGACCGTGAAGCCGCGCGTCGCCAAAGCCTTTTGGAAATAGTCGCGTCCGGCGAGATTCGCCGGCCGGTTGCTGTTGCTGCTGCACAGCAGGTTGCCGTCGGGATTGAACACACCGAAGCCGGCGGCCCAGGGATAAAGTTCGGTCGCCCGTTTCAGCAAGGTCGAGCAACGTTCCGGACTGGCCTCCCGGACGTCGGGGACGAGGGTGAGAAGCTGAAGGACGTTGCGGGCCTGTTCGACGATCTGCGCCTGCTGCGCCGCTCCGCGGTCGGCCAGCAGGCGGGTGTCCTCGCGCGCCCGTTCGATGTCCTGGCTGCGCTCTTGAAACAGAAGGACGAGGACAAGCCCCACCAGCGGAAGAAGGGCGAGCAGAATGAAGGCTTCGAGGCGTGCGCGAAGCCCAACGCGCGCCCAGAGGGTTTGGGCGCGCCTCAATATTCGTGTACGTTTCAACGGACTCATCCACGCACCGGCCGACCCGCTTTATTCTCATGCGGGTTGAGGAAATCAAGCGGCGAAAGCTGTGACTTGGCGCGGTGCAGCCATGCCGGACGACGGGCGAGACGGGGATCGGAGGATCAGACGCGCCGCATCCGGGCGAAAAAATGCGGGTTGTCCCAACCGGGCTGGCGGTCCTCGATGACCACGCGCTGGGGGACGGGCATGGCCCGCTCCACCGTGATCTCCACCCAGCGGGGGATCAGCTCGTTGTTCAGATCGTCGAGCACGGCGATGGCCAGCGCTTCCGGTCCGGTGGCCGCCGCGGCGTCGGACAGGGCGCCGAGATAGGCGGCGACGCCGTCCGGCGTCACGACCGCGCGGTCGGGGACGTAGCGCAGGATCAGGCGGGTGCCGGGCGCCGGTTCCCCGTGCAACTCCACCAGATAATCATGGCGGGCGTCCGGGTTGGCGGCGGTGCTCAGAAATTCGCGGCGGTGCATGGCCAGGCTCGTCAGGCGGTGTAGCTGCTGCCGCCCGCCCCGGCCCGGGTCAGCTTGACCCAGCATTTGGCGCCGGATTGGAAGGACAGGCCGCCGATGTAGCCCACGGCGCGGATGCTGTCCGCGAAAATCTGGATCAGGTCCAGACGGATTTCCGGCGCCAGCGGGGTGTGGCTGCGCAGGATCAGGTCGAACCGGTTGGGCTGCACCAGCCCATCGAGCTGCATCGGACCGAGGCGGCTGAGATCCAGGTCGAGCAGGAAGCGGCTCCCCTTGTCGCCGCCCTTGCGGCCCGTCTTGCCGTCCTCTTCCGAATTTATGGGATGGATGTGCAGCTTGATCGGCAGCAGCCCGTTGGCGTCCATCATCGGCAAGGTGTAGGGACGCCAATCGCCCGGCAGGGGGTCGCCCGCCTGCTGCTGGAGGCTGCGGAATTCACGCTCCAACTGGGACAGCAGGCTCCCCTGGCCGGATTTCTCCAGGGCGGAGGCGGCGTCGTCCCCCAGCCAGCCGCGGGCGTCCCCGCCGCGGATCGCCGACAGGAAGAAACTCATCGCCGCGCCCAGCTTGCGGTTCGGCTGCGGCATCACCGTGCCGATCAGCGCCTGCGCGGCGGAGCGGTCCACGCCGGCGAGGGCGGTCAGGAGCTGGCGCATCGCGGGCCAGTCCCGCTCGCTCAGCGGCCCCGGCTCGGCGGCGAGCGGCGGCGGCGCGGTCTGGAGCGCCTTGGCGGGGTCGGTCAGGGCGGCGGTGACGGCGCTGCCCTGCGGCAGGCTCGCCTGGACGTTCAGCGCCAGCATGCCCTGCGGCGTGGCGAGGATCGGCTGGCCCTGCGGCGTGCTGCCGGCCACCGTGCCCTTCAGCACCGGCCCGTCGAGCGCCTGCGGCGTTGCCGGTGTGCCGCCGGGTTCCGCCCCCGGCGTCGTGGGCGACGCGGTCGGGACCGCGGTGCCGCGCGGCGGGGCCGGGGCCGATGGCGCCGCCGCCGGGAGCTGGGACGCGGGGTGGGGCGGGGCGCCGTCCTTGCGGGACGGGTTGCCGGCGTTCTGGCCGTCCGGTGGCGGAGATCCATCGTCCGGCGGGGCGGCCTGCGGCTGGTCGGGCGGAGGGGTGACGGTCAGGATCTTCAGCGCGACGGTGCCGCCCTGGGTCAGGACCGGCTCTCCGGCTGTTTTCGAGGGGGCCGGTTTCGCGGGAGCGGCCGGCTCCGGGAGGTCTCCGCCGGGATGCGCCGCGTCGCCGCCGAGTTCCACCGTGGCGTCGAGCATCGGCTTGCCGGGAAGCGGCGTGGTGGCCGGCGTGGTGCCCGGCGGCGATGGCGGGGCCTGCGGAGGAGCGGGCGCGGCGCCGGGCTGGCCGGTTGGCGACGGCCCGGGTGTCGGAGCCGGGCTGGCGGCGCCGTCCGTGGCGGGAGAGAGGGGTGCCGCCGGTGTGGTGCTGGTGGGCTGGCCGGGCAGGGCTGGGACCGCACCGGGCGGCGCCGGAGGCTTGGGCGCCGCGGCGATGACCAGCGCCGGCACGATGGTGCCCGGCAGCAGCAGGGGAAGAGGCTGGCCCGCCGGCCCCGTCGTCGGCGTGGCGGACGCCGGGGTGGGCAGGATCACCACCGGTGTCGCCGAGCCCTGGGGTTGCGCCGCGCCGGTCTGGCCGGGGATGGTCTTCGCCGGTCCTCCCACCGTCTGCGCGTTCGGTGGTGTGGTTGGCGCCGTGGTCGGCGTGCCCTGGGTCAGCACCAGAACCTTCGCCGCGAGGCTTTGGGTGGGGGAGGCCGCGGCGGGGTCGGTCGATGCCGCCTGCTCCAAAAGCACCTGCGCCGGGGTGATCTGGAGCGTCACCGGCTTGTCGGCGGGCAGCGGCGTCGGGGTCTGCACGAGCAGTTCGCCGGCCTGGGTGCGCACGCGGGCCAGGCCCTCCGGCGTGGTGCCGACGACGGTGCCGGTCAGCACGACCGGGCGGGCGATGTCCTGCAAGCGCTCCGGCAGGGCTTTGACCGTGCCCTCGGCGACCACCGCCGGGGCGGGCGCGGGGGTGGTCGCCGCCGCGGGGGCGGCGGGTGTTCCGGCGACCGGGGGTGGAAGGGTGCCCCCCATCCCGGCCTTACTGGCCGTTGAGAAGCCGCTGGGCGATGGCCAGCACGTCCCGCGCGGCGTCGGATGCGGGGGAGCGGGTCAGCAGCGGCGACTGGTTGCGGATGGCGTCGCGCACCTTCAGGTCGCGGCGGATGATGCCGGCCAGCGCGGGCTTGTATTTCAGGAAGTTCTGGCAGGCCTTCAGTATGGTGCCGTAGGTCCGCTCGCCGTCCTTCACGCTCTGCGCCATGTTCACCACGACGCGCAGGTCGGCGGTGGGGTTGGTGGCGTGGGTCAGCTTGATGAAGGCGTAAGCGTCGGTCAGCGAGGTCGGCTCGTCCGTCGTCACCACCAGCGTCGTCCCGGCGGGGCCGGACAGGGTGCGCACCGTGCGGTCGACGCCGGCGCCCATATCCATGATCACGCAGTCGTAGCGCCGGGCCAGCTCCATCAGGTCGTTGCGCAAGCCGGACAGGCGCTGGCTCGGCAACTGGGCGAGCGTCCCGGAGCCGGAGCGGCCGGCGATGATGTCGAAGCCGCCCTCGGTGTAGCGCTGGGCCGCGCGGCCGAGCGTCACGTCGCCGTTGATGACCGCGCCGAGATCGTTCTTCGGCTGGAAGCCGAGCTGGATGTCGACGTTGGCGAGGCCGAGGTCGCCGTCGAACAGCAGCGAGTTCTTGCCCATCTTGGTCAGCGCGTGGGCGAGCGTGATCGAGAACCACGTCTTGCCGACGCCGCCCTTTCCACTGGCCACGGCGATGACGTTGGCACCGCGCAGCGGGTGAACGTTCTTGAGGGCGGCCGGAAACACCGGATCGGTCATGGGATGGTCCTCGACGAAGAACGAACGGCTTTGGTCTTGGCAGGAGCCACCGGCTTGGGCCGGTTGCGCGCCGCCTTGTCCTCGGCGGGCATCATCAGGCGGGCGAAGGCCACCGGGTTCAGCGGTGTCAGCCCCTCGGCCACCTTGGAGGAAACGCTGGCGTTGCAGAAAGCCATGCGCGAACGGTGCGCGGTGCCGAGCAGGCTGCCCAGCCGACGCGCCATGTCGAGCCGGGTGATCAGCATCCGCCGCACGCCCAGCGCCTTGAAGGATTGGGCGATGTCGGCGGCTTCCATGGCGTCCAGCCCGGCGGGGAGCACGAGTATCGGCTCGGCCACCCCGGCGGACAGCAGGGCCTTGAGGTCGGCCATGTCTTCCCGGTTGTAGGGGTTGCGTCCGGCGGTGTCCACCAGGACGACGTCGGCGCCGCGGCTGACCTCGAACGCGCCCGCGAGCGCGTCGGGGTCCTCCACCGTCGCCAGTTTGATTTTCATCAGACGCGTGAAGGCGGCCAACTGTTCCATGCCGCCGGCGCGAACCGTGTCGGTGGTGATCACGCCGACCGAGCGTTTGCGGAACACCGCCTGGGCGGCCAGCTTGGCGACGATCAGCGTCTTGCCGCTGCCCGGCGGGCCGACCAGGATCAGCGGCTTGTTGCCGCCGCGCCGGTCCTGCAGCGGGCTGAAGGTGAACATGGAGTCGAGCGCTGCGCCCAGCGCCAGCGCGGGGTCGTCGGTGTCCAGCCCGGCGGCGGCGTCGATCAGCTGCTCGGCCAGGGCCGCGGGCACGCCGTGGCGGTGCAGCACGTCGGCCACCACCTCGCCCACGTCGATCTCCGGCTCCTCCTCGACCACCACCACGGGGCGGGCGGTCCGCGTCGGCTGGGCCGTGCGCGCCTGCGCCATCAGCAGATCGTCGTCCTCCACCGCCGCGGTCACGCGAACGCCGCCGCCGTCCTCCTCGCGCGTGGCGACGATGATGGCATCGTCGCCCAGCGTCTGGCGGACCATGCGCATGGCTTCGGACATGGACTTGGCGTGGAACGACTTCAGCCGCATCGGCTCGCTCCCCGCCCGTCACACTGGTTCGTCATGGCCTGCATCAGATCTGCCCCAGGGTCTTGATCCGCGCCTTGGGATGGATCTCGTTCTGCGACATCACCACGGTGGCCGGCCGGAACCGCTCGACGATCGAGCGGACGAAGGGACGGATCAGGGGGCTGGTCAACAGGACGGGGGTCTCGCCCATCATGGCGTGTCGCTCGAAGGTTTGGCGGACCGAAGTGATGAATTGCTGAAGCCGGCTCGGCGCCATCGTCAGTTGCCGGTCGTCGCCATCACCCACCAGCGATTCCGCGAACGCCTGCTCCCACTCGGGGGACAGGGTGACGAGCGGGATGACTCCCATCTCGTTGATGTTCGCGTCGCAGATCTGCCGCGCCAGGCGCGTGCGCACATGCTCGGTGATCTGCGTGATGCTGCGGGTTTGGCTTGCCGCCTCGGACACGCCCTCCAGAATGGTGGCAAGATCGCGTACCGAAACCCGTTCTGCAAGCAGGTTCTGCAACACCCGTTGCAATCCGCCCACAGTGATCTGCGCCGGCACCACGTCGGCGATCAGCTTCTGGTGCTCCTTGTCCAGCTCGTCCAGCAGCTTCTGGGTCTCGGTGAAGGACAGCAGCTCCGGCATGTTGTCCTTGATGAGTTCGGTCAGATGCGTGGTGATGACCGTGGACGGATCGACCACCGTGTAGCCCTTGAACAGCGCCTCCTCGCGATAGCCCGGCTCGATCCAGATGGCCGGCAGGCCGAAGGTCGGCTCCACCGTCTGCTCGCCGGGCAGGCTCATCGCCTCGCCGCGCGGGTCCATGACCAGAAGCATGTTCGGGCGGATGTCGCCGCGCCCCGCCTCGATCTCCTTGACGCGGATGATGTAGGCGTTGGGCGGAAGCTGCAGGTTGTCCTGGATGCGCACCGCCGGCATGACGAATCCGACCTCGCCGGCGATCTGGCGGCGCAGCCCCTTGATCTGGTCGGTCAGCCGGTGGCTGCCCGCCTGCGGCTGGTTGATCAGCGACAGCAGGCCGTAGCCCAGCTCCAGCCGGATCAGGTCGATGGCCAGCGCCGTGGCGATCGGCTCGTCGGCCACCGGGGCGGCCCCGCCGCCCGGCCCGCCCATGCCCGCGGCCTCGGCGGCGGCGGCCTCCGCCTCCT
Organism: Azospirillum brasilense; assembly: GCF_005222205.1. Lineage (NCBI taxonomy): Bacteria > Pseudomonadati > Pseudomonadota > Alphaproteobacteria > Rhodospirillales > Azospirillaceae > Azospirillum > Azospirillum brasilense. The sequence continues at coordinate 1,676,809 of NZ_CP032346.1, forward strand.
CCGCCTCCTTCTTGGCGCGCAGCTTCGGCAAATACCAGGCGGCGGCCCCGACGGCGGCGACCACCGGCAGGAAGGGCAGCATCGGCATGCCCGGCATCAGGGCGAGCAGGCCGATGGCGCCCGCCGACAGGCCGAGCGCGCTGACGTGGTTGGTGAGCTGGCCGACCACCGCCTTGTCGGTGGACCCGCCGGTGCCGGCCTTCGACACCAGGAAGCCGGCGGAGATGGAGATGACCAGCGCCGGGATCTGCGAGACGAGGCCGTCGCCGATGGTCAGCTTGGTGAAGGTGTCCAGCGCCTGCATGATCGGCATGTCGTAGCGCAGGACCGCCAGCGACACGCCGCCGATGATGTTGATGAACATGATCATCAGGCCGGCGACGGCGTCGCCCTTCACGAACTTCGACGCACCGTCCATGGAGCCGAAGAAGGCGCTTTCGTCCTCCAGTTCCTTGCGCTTGGCGCGGGCGGTGGTCTCGTCGATCATGCCGGCGGACAGGTCGGCGTCGATGGCCATCTGCTTGCCGGGCATGGCGTCCAGGGTGAAGCGCGCCGCCACTTCGGCGATGCGGCCCGAACCGGCGGTGATGACCTTGAAGTTCACGATCGTCAGGATCGCGTAGACGATCACGCCGATGATGAAGTCGCCGCCCATGACGAAGCCGGCGAAGGCCTCGATCACATGGCCCGCCGCCGCCGTGCCTTCATGACCCTGCGTCAGGATCAGGCGTGTGGAGGCCATGTTCAGAGACAGGCGCAGCAGCGTGGTGATGAGCAGGATCGTCGGGTAGGCCGACAGCTCCAGCGGCTTCTCGATGAACAGCACCACCATCAGGATCAGGACCGAGATGGTGACGTTCAGCCCGAGCATCATGTCGAGCAGCATCGGTGGCAGCGGCAGGATCAGCCCGACGACGATCAGCATGATGCCGGCCGCCATCACGATGTCGCCGCGCTTCAGCGCCCCCTTGGCGACGGCCACCATGTCGGTCAGCGCGGTCATGTTGCCGCCGCCGCCCGCTCGCGCCCCCGGATTGTGTTCGGTCAGTGCCATGCCGCCGCTCCTCCGCCTTTCCCCCGATCAGCGGATCAGTAGGCCGCCCGTTCCTCGGCACCCGGCGGCGGCACCGGCACGCCTTCCTCGCTGTACTGCTTCAGCTTGTTGCGCAGCGTCCGGATCGAGATGCCCAGGATGTTCGCCGCGTGGGTGCGGTTGCCCAGGCAGTGCGACAGCGTGCCGATGATCAGGTCGCGCTCGACCTCCGCCACCGTGCGGCCGACGAGACCCTGGACGGCGGGGGCGCCGGGCGCCGCCGCTCCGGCGTTGCCATAGGACGACGCTCCGGCGTTGCCGTAGGCCGCGGCCCCCGCGGCGTGACCCGGAGGCGGCGCGTAGGAGGTCGGGTAGCCGGGCGCCGGCTGCCCATAGCCGCGCGGCGCCTGCGGCACCGTGCCGCCCGGCCCGGCGAAGGGGTTGGCGACCGGCGAGTTGGTCGGGATCGACGCCTGCGCCGACCCTTCCGGGGCGAGCATCTGGCTGGTCAGCATGATCGAGTCCGGCCCGACCGTCTCCGATTTGGAGAGCAGGACGGCGCGGTGCATGGTGTTTTCCAGCTCGCGCACGTTGCCGCGCCAGTGGTGGGCGCGCAGCATCATGAGCGCGTCGTCCGACAGCCGCTTCTCGCCCAGCCCGTTGGCCTGCGCGTATTTCTTCAGGAAATGGTCGGCGATCATCGGGATATCGGCCGGCCGTTCGCGCAGGGACGGGATGGCGACGCTGAAGACGTTCAGCCGGAAATAGAGGTCCTCGCGGAAGTTGCCGGCGCGGACTTCGTTTTCCAGGTTGCGGTTGGAGGTGGCGATCAGGCGGACGTTGACCTTCACCGGCTGGGACGAGCCGATGCGGTCGATCTCCTTCTCCTGGATGGCGCGCAGCAGCTTGGCCTGGAGCCGCGGGTGCATCTCCGACAGCTCGTCGAGCAGCAGGGTGCCGCCGTTGGCCTCCTCGAAGCGGCCGAGCCGGCGGGCGACGGCGCCGGTGAAGGCGCCCTTCTCATGGCCGAACAGCTCCGATTCCAGAAGGTTTTCCGGGATGGCCGCGCAGTTCACCGCGACGAAGGGCGCGTCGGAGCGCCGGCTCTTGCGGTGGATGTAGCGGGCCATCAGCTCCTTGCCGGTGCCGCTCTCGCCGGTGATCAGGACGGAGGCGTCGCTGGGCGCCACCTGGTCCGCCAGCCGCAGGGTCGCCAGCATGGCCGGGTCCTGGCAGACGATGGCGTGGCTTTCCTCCGCCACCGCCTCAAGCACGGCGGCGATCAGCTCCGCGTCGGGGGGCAGGGGGATGTATTCCTTGGCGCCGGCGCGGATCGCCTTCACCGCCGCCGCCGCGTCGGTGCCGATGCCGCAGGCCACCACGGGAATGGTGATCCGTTCCGCCTTCAGGCTCTCGATGAAGGTCGCGATGTCGAGTTTGACGTCGATCATCACGAGGTCCGCCCCCGCCGCCGCGCGCAGGGCGTTCAGGGCGCCCTCGATGCTGTCGGTGTGGGACACCTTCGCCCCGCGCTGCATGGCGATCTTGCCAGCGGCGGTGATGTACCCTTCCAACGTTCCAACGATCAGCAGACGCATCTTACGCTCCCCTCGGAGAACCCCGGTCGGAGTCCCGATCGAAGTACTGAATCCGCTTTCCAGGCGGAAGAACGGCGTTCAGGAGCATCTCCAGACGCCGCGGATTTTCCTGTCGCGCGATGGATACCGCGCCGATGGTGTAGAGAGTCTTGACGAGCGCGTCCTCTTCCGCCGTCCGCTCCACCTTGGCGGCCAGCGGGGCCAGCGCGACGTTGCCGAGCACCGCCCCGTAGAAGGTGGTCAGCAGGGCCAGCGCCATGGCCGGGCCGATGCTCGACGGGTCGTTCAGGCTGCCCAGCATCTGGACGAGGCCGACCAGCGTGCCGATCAGCCCCATGGCCGGCGCCACCTCCGACGCGCGGCGCAGCACGCCCGCGCTCTTGACCTTGCCGGCGCCCGACGCCTCGACCTCGCCGATCAGCATCCGCTCGATGTCGTCGGGCGGCAGCCCCTCGGCCACCAGCGTGACCGAGCGGTGCAGGAACGACTCGTGCTTCAGCTCCGGCAGGACGTTGCGCAGCGTCTCCGGCGCGCGCCGCGCCGCCTCGGCGAGCAGGAGCACCTGCCGGGCCACGCCGCGCGGGTCGCTGGTGCGGTGGATCAGCACCGCCCCGGCGTCGCGCCACGCGATGGCCACGTCGGACAGCGAGAAGGAGGCGGTGGTGACCGCCAGCGTGCCGCCCAGCACGATGATGAGCGACGGCGGGTCGACGAAGGCGCGCAGACTGCCGCCCGACGCCATGGCGACGAAGATGACCACGGCGGCGGCGGCCAGACCGACCAGCGTCGCCATGTCCACCCCGCCGCGCGGCCGGGCCGAACGCCCACCCCGGCGGGACGGTTCAGCGCTGTCTCGTGTGAGGCTCATCCGCGGTCCGACTTGATGATTTCGGTCATGGTGATGCCCAGCCGGTCTTCCACGACCACGACCTCGCCGCGGGCGACCAAGCGGTTGTTCACGTAGATGTCGATGGCCTCGCCGACCTTGCGGTCCAGCTCCACCACCGCGCCGCGCCCGAGCTTGAGCAGCTGGCTGACCTGCATGGTCGATTTGCCGAGCACGGCGGAGATCTGGACGGGGATGTCATAGACCGCTTCCAGATCCTTGGCTGGACCCAGGCCGGTCTCATACTCCGCAATGTCGCTGCGGCCGCCGCCGTCCAACTCGTCGAGGGAGAAGCTGTCCTTGGCCATCGAAGTCTCCAGAAGCCCTTGGAACCTTAAAAAAACCCTGTCCGCCGTCCAACCCGCGGGGATGTCACCCCGGCGGCGCTTCCAGCAGGCCGGCCATCCGCCGTTCGATCTGGGCGAGCAGGCCGGCGGTGTCGCGCTCCACCCCGCCCTCGGCCCACTCGATCCGGCAGCTTCCCGGCGCGAGCCCGGAATCGCCCACCACCATCAGCTTGGCGCCGAAGCCGCGGGAGGCGATCACCTGATCCAGATGCTCGCGCACCGCGTCCACCATGTCGTCGGCGACGCGCACCACCAGGCGCGGCTCGTCGATCAGGTCGGTCAGGCAGGAGCGCACCAGCCCTTCCACCTCCATCAGCCCGCCGCGCCGCGCCAGTTCCGGCATCAGCTTGCGGACGATGGCCAGCGCGATGTGCACGGGCTGGTCGGCCCGCTGGGCGCTGGTGGCGTAATGCTCGTTCAGAAGATGCTGCACGCCGTTGCCGACGGTTTCCAGCGCGTTGGCGATCCGCGCCTGCACCGTCGCCTCGATCTCGACGCGGGCCTGTTCGTAGCCGTCCTTGCGGCCGGCGTTGTTGCCGTCGACGAAACCCTTGCCGTAGCCCGTCGACTTGCCGGCGGTCTCGCCCTCCGCGAAGCCGGCGGCGCGGGCGGCGGCGAGATCGGCCTCGCCGAACACCGGCGGCGGCGGTTCGGGCGGCAGCTCCGGCTCCGGTTCGGGCTCCGGTTCCGGCAGGGGGATGTTGTCGAAATAGTCGTCGTCGGCCTGGAGCTGGCGGCGCGGCGGCGCGTCCACGTCGAAGGACTCGTCGAACAGGAATTTGCGGACCGAGCTCATGGCGTCAGCTCTCCTGATACAGCCAGTTGCGCAGGATCGACACCGCTTCCTCCGGATGCTTCTCCACGATCTCGCCCACCTTGCGCAGCGAGGAGGCGCGGACGCGGCCTTCGACGCGGTTGATGTCGATCATCTGCTCCAGCTCCTCGTCGGCCTGGGCGGCCTCCAGGGCGAGGTCCTGGGCCAGCGCGCCGGTCGGCGCGGCCAGGGCGGCGGGCATGCCGCTCTGGTCGGCCAGCAGGCGGTCCATGTCGTCCTCCTCCTGCTGGTCGGCCTTCTCGAAGGCGCGGGTGATCAGCGGACGGATGACCAGCAGGATGATCAGCACGGCGACGATGCCCAGCACGACCATCTCCGCGATGCGGAACAGGTCGTCCTTGGTCATGCCGAGGAACAGCTCCTCCGGCTTCTGGACGTCGTCTTCCGGCGACCAGAAGCGCATGTTGATGACTTCCAGCGTGTCGCCGCGCACGGCGTCGAGGCCGACGGCGGAGCGGACGAGCGCCTTGATGCTCTCCAGCTCCTGCTCCGACCGCGGCTGGTAGGCCGCCGGGTTGCCGTCCCTGGGCAGGCTGTAGGTGCCGTCGACCAGCACGGCGACCGACAGGCGGCGCACCTGCCCGGACTCGCGGACGTGGTTCTTGGTGGTCCGGCTGATCTCGTAGTTGATCGTCTCTTCGCTGCGGTTCTGCTTGTTCTGCGAGATCGGCCCGGCGTTGTTGCCCGACTGCGCGGTCGGCAGATTCTGGTCCACGGTGACCGGCGACAGCGGGTCGCGGTCGTGGCTCTCGTTCGCCTCCGTCACCGTCTGGGTGGAGCGGACGACCTGGCTTTCCGGATCGAAGATTTCGGATTGCGTGGTGATGCGGTCGAAGTCGAGATCGGCCGACACCTCCGCCCGCACCTTGCCGTAGCCGACGGTGCGGCCCAGCAGATCCTCGATGATGCGGGCGACGCGGCTCTCGTAGGCGACCTTCTTCTCCTCCGCCGAGGCCAGCATGGCGTCCGCGCTGTCGTTGCCGGTGCCGCGGGCGAGCAGGGTGCCCTTGTCGTCGACGATGGAGATGCGACTGGGGTCGAGGTTCGGCACGGAGGCGGCGATCAGGTGCTGGATCGCCTGGATGTTCTCGCGCGACAGCTGGGCGCCGGGGCGCAGCTTTATGAAGATGCTGGCCGTCGCCGGGTTCTGCTGGCGCGCGAACAGCTCGCGCTTGGGCAGCACCAGATGGACGCGGGCGCTCTGCACCCCGTTCAGCGTCTGCACCGTGCGCGCCATCTCGCCTTCCAGGGCGCGCAGATGGTTGATGTTCTGCATGAAGCTGGTGGCGCCGAAGCCTTCGCCCTTGTCGAACAGCTCGTAGCCGATCGAGCCGCCCGACGGCAGGCCGGCGGCGGCCATCCGCATGCGGGTCGGCCCCACCTGTTCGGCGGCGACCATGATCTTCGTGCCGGTCTTGTCCACCGTGAAGGGGACCTTCGCCTCCTCCAGCTTCTTGGCGATGGCCGCGGCCTCGGTGGGCTGGAGTTCGGCGTAGAGAAGCTCCATCTCCGGGGAGGAGAGGCGCGTCATCAGATAGACGAAGAATCCGATCAGGAGCAGGCCGACGCCGCCGATAGCGGCCAGGCGCGCGGGACCCAGGTTGCGCAAGGTCTGCAGAAGGTTGTTCACGCGCCAGTCCCCGATCGGATGCCCCGGTGGATTTCCGGGAAGTTCTTGATTTCGCAGACGCAGAAAAAGAATTTGCAAAAACCGCGCCGGTCCCTGCCTTAAGCGCGCATGCTGGGCTGTCTTGATGAAGAGAGCGTTAATTCGTGGGCAGAAATTGCCCAGTGCCCGGCAAAATGTGCCTACCGGTGCGCGCCGGCAACGCTCCTTTGCCGATCAGTGAGCGAGGAGCGGGCCGGCGGCTCTCCGTAAAAGCGCGACGATGCGATCGTTTGTGCGGCAAGCAATTAAAAATTACCTCTAAAGAAAGAATGATGTGCGCGCACATACCCATTCTAATTCTAGGGTCTGTTGGGACGTAGGTAGTAAATATCGCAGCGGTGGTTGACTTTGCGGCGCCGACGACATAGCTGAGTTGCAATGGTCGCTTGTCCGATACCAAAAAGATCGTGGCACAAGCACGTGGGAATCTTTCAAACGCAAAACCGAATGTTGCTTCGCGCGACATAGGGCTTTGTCACTGTCGTCGATGGGGGAATGCCGTGAAAAGACGTGGACGCGAGAAAAAGGAAGGCCTCAACGAGGTCGATGTGTTTGTTGGCCAGCGCCTGCGCGAATTGCGCATGCTCGCCGGCCTGAGTCAGAGCGATGTCGCGTCGGCTCTGGGGCTGACCTTTCAGCAGCTTCAGAAGTACGAGCGTGGATTCAACCGGGTTTCGGCCAGCCGGCTGTTCAAGCTGGCGCAATTTTTCCGGGTCCCGGTTTCCGTCTTCTTCGAGGGGCTGGAGGAGCGTCACGCCGCCCAGGAGGCCGGCATCGCCAGCCCGCAGACGGAAGAGTCGGAGGGCACCCTGCGCTCCCGCGAGGCGCTGATGCTCGCCCGCTACTTCCAGAACATCCGCGATCCCGAGATTCGCGGGGCGATCCGGGAACTGGCCGAACGCTGCGCTGACCAGAGCGACGGTGCCGGCGACCCGGCCGTCGGCGAGGATGCCGGGGTGGTCGAGCCGCCCGTCGTGCGCGGTCGCCGCGGGCGGGGTGCCGGCCACAGCGTCGGGCAGGCGTGAAACCCGGGCGGAGGGGTGGCCGAGGGTTCCGCCCAACGCGACTCCATCCGCCCGACCCCTGGAAAATGACCGACCCCGCCGACGATGGCCGGGTCCTGCGCGGACCGCAGTCTTTCCGCCTCAAGCCCCCGTGAGGTGAGCGGATTTGCGGGCTGTCGCGTCGCGATCGGCCCTGGCGTCGGGATAAAAAGGAAAAGCCGGCAACCCGTCGAGGTTGCCGGCTTCATGATGGTGGAGCCAAGGAGGATCGAACTCCTGACCTCTACAATGCCATTGTAGCGCTCTCCCAGCTGAGCTATGGCCCCACTTATGATCAGACCAACACAAGAAGTGTTGGTGCGCTTGGAGGGACTCGAACCCCCACGGCCTTTCAGCCACTAGGACCTGAACCTAGCGCGTCTACCAATTCCGCCACAAGCGCATCGTCTGCTCTTTGTCCCGCGTCTCTTGGGGCGACGCGGGAGCGCTGATATAGCCGCGTCGCCGCCGGCGCTCAAGCGGAATCTTTCGAAGCCGCCATTTTTTCGGGGTGGGCGCTCACTCCTTCGGCGCACTCCGGACACGCCGGACGCTACGCCCTTCACCCTTTCGCGCGGGGAGGGCGCGGTTGCTATCTTCATCTTGCCCCAAGGGCGTGTGCCTCCCTGTTTTGCACCTCAAGAGCCCGCCGTTCGTCAGGACGGCGGGCCGCTTTCTGGTCCGGGGGCGGCACTCCCCCTACAGAGGGAAACGCTCGTCCTCAGCGCCGGTCATGGCTTCCGCGGTCTTCGCCTGTTTCGCCATGGCCCGCTCCAGAACGCGCCGGAGCTGGCGCGGCGTCACCGGTTTGCGGACCACCTCCAGCCCGTGCGCCGCGGCGTCCGTCTCGCATTCCGGGCCGGCTTCCCCGGTCAGGATCATGGCCGGAACGTCCCGGCCGGCCATGGCGCGGACGCGCCTCACCGCCTCCGTTCCGACACGTCCTTCGCGCAGGCGGTAATCGACCAGCATCACATCGGGCATGCGCCCGTCCGCCTGGACCTTCGTCACGGCCTCGTCGGTGGAACCGGCGATCAGGACCTCGTAGCCCCATTCGCGGAACATGTCGCGCAGCCCCAGCAGGACGATGGCGTCGTCGTCCACCAGCAGGGCGCGCGGCGCCTCGCTCCCGCCGGTGAAGGCGGACGGGATCAGCGGCGCCGGCGCCGGCGGCGCCTCCGCCTCCGCCAGCGGAACGGTGATGGCGAAGACGGAGCCGCGGTCCGGCTGTGATTTCACCTCCACGGGGTGATCGAGGATCGCCGACAGCCGCTGCACGATGGCGAGGCCGAGACCGAGACCGCGCGCCCGGTCGCGCTCCGGGTTGTTGAGCTGGTGGAACTCCGCGAAGATCCGGGTCAGCTGGTCGGGCGGGATGCCGATCCCGGTGTCGCTGACCTCGATCCGCACCTGGCCACCCTGTGCTCCATCGCCCCGTGCTTTGTCGCCCCGTGCTCCATCGCCCTTTGTCCGGCCCCCCTGCACATGGACGGCGATCTGCACCGCACCGCGCTCCGTGTACTTGACGGCGTTCTCCAGCAGGTTGCGCACCATGCGGCCCAGCAGCACACGGTCGCTGAGCACCGTTGCCGCCCGGTCCTGCACGATGCGGAAGGCCAGTTTCTTGCTTTCCAGGATCGGTGCATAGGAGGCGGCGATCTCGTCCAGCAGGCTGTTCAGGGGGAATGGCTCCACGCGCGGATCGACCGCCCCGGCGTCCAGCCGCGACACGTCCAGCAGGCTGTCCAGCAGCCCCTTCAGCGTGTCCAGGCCGCGCTCCAGCATTTCCAGGCTGCGCTGCCCCTGCTCGTCATGGATGAACCGGTGCAGGATGCCGGTGAACAGGAACATGGACTGCATCGGCTGGCGCAGGTCATGGCTGGCCGCGGCGAGGAACTTCGATTTGGCGCGGTTGGCCTCGTCGGCCTCGTCCTTGGCGCGCTGGAGCGCCAGTTCCATCGCCTTGCGCTCCCCGACGTCGCGCAGCGTGCAGATCGCCAGGGTCATCCGGCCATCGACGCCGCGGACCGGGATGGCGCTGACCGCCAGGGTCATGGTGGTGCCGTCGGGCCGGGTGTAGGGCATGTCCTCCTGCTCCACCGTCTCGCCGTGCCGCAGGGCGCGGGACAGCGGGCAGCGTCCGTCGCCGAAGCAGGCGCCGACGTTGCAGGCCCCCGCGCCGTCGCAGCCGCAGCCGGCGACGGGCGGCGGCGGACCGCCGAGCAGGCGGAGCGCCGTGTCGTTGACCTTGACGATCCGGCCGGACGGCGCCTCGGCCACCAGCAGCCCGGAGGGCAGATGATCCAGGATGGCCGTCAGCAGACGGCGCTCCGCCTCCAGTTGCCGGGTCAGGAGCGTGCGCTCGTCCTCCAGGCGCCGGCGCTCCGTCGCGTCCCGGAAATAGAGGGCAAGGCCCTTGCGCGATGGGAAGGCGCGGACGGCGAACCAGACGCCGCTGCGCGGCCCTTGCGTCTCGAACTCCACCGCCTCGCGATGTTCCATGGCTTGTTGAAGGGTGCGCCCGGACTCGCCGGCCATCAGTTCCGCGAAGGCTTGACGTCCGTTCCGGCCCACGACGCTTCCGGAATCGGGCAGCAGGGCCCGCGCCCGTTCGTTGACGAAGACCACCCGCCAGGACCGGTCGAGTTCGGCCACGGCGTCCGTCGTGCTCTCCAGGACCGACGCCTTTTCGACCACCGTCTCCAGCATGCGTTCCCGCACGCGCAGGAACTGCCGCATGCCCCAGGCCGCCCCCAGGCAGGTGAGCAGAAGCACCCCGCCGAACAGCGCCAGTGAAAAGGCCATGGCGTCGTGGACCGGGCGCAGGGCCGCGTCACGGTCGATCCCGATGGCGATCATCGATTCGCTGGTGCCGGTGTCCAAGGGGGCGGAGGCCACCATCCGCTCCGCTCCGCCGGAGTCGAAGACGGCCACCGACCGTGCCCCCCGCGCCGCGCGCATGGCCTGGAGCATGGCGGTGGGCAGGGGCTGCCCGATGGCATCGGGCGCCTCCGGCAGGCGCGCCACCACGTGGCCCTGGCGGTCGGCGATCACCATCTCCATCCCCGGCGGCAAGGGGCGATGACCCAGATTCTCCTCCAGCCAACGGGCGTCGAGAAGCACCGTGACCACGCCGCCCGGAGGGGCGCCCGGCGTGCCGTCCGGGGCCGGATAGGCCAGCCGGAAGGGCAGGATGGGGCGCAGGTTGGGGTCGCGCAGGCCGTACTCGCCGGTCGTCAGGGCGCCGGTGGCCAGCGCGCTCTGGAAGGTGCGGATGCCGCCGAGATCGATGCCCAGCGAGACCGGGTCGGTCGCGCACCACACGCGGCCCTGCCGGTCGGCCACCTCCACCGACAGATAGGCGGGGTAGCGGGCGCGCAGCCGGTCCATGGTCTGCTGACAGGACGGCGACCCGGCCTGCGGCACGCCGGATTCGACGATCGTGGCCAGCACCTGCCGCGCCTCCGCGGCGATGCGCTGTTGCTCGGCGTCCAGAAGGTCGAGGAGGCGCAGGGTGTCGTTGCGCACCTCGCTCACCCGATCCTGCCGCAGGCTATGCTGCGTCATGAACTGGAGCGCCGCGAGCGGCACCACGGCGGCCACAATCAAAAGAAACAGACGCAGATAATGAGGCATCGCCAAGGAAATCTGATGAAGGAGGACGGCCACCCTCGCGTCCGGACAGGCCGAATCGTCGCGGGTGGCAGCCGGAACCGGGCCGTCTGCGGTGGGTGTTCTTCAAACTCCACGGGGCGTTCATGCCACATAGGGGCGCAGATGCAACGATTAACGGCCCGGATAACTCCATTTTGCTTCGGCGCCGGGGCGGTTCTCACCGGCCAGCCGACCACGGCGCGCCACCGCCGGATCGGATAAGGCGGCCTCGACCATCGACGCTTCGGTCGTGACCGCAGGCGCCGCTTCTCCCAAAGCCATTCCCGCCGGCCGTCGAGCGTCCGCACCATGCATCGCAAGCGCGGCCGACGTAACCGATCCGAGCAATCCAGGGTCCCGGTCACAACGAATCATTTTCATGGCGTCGCTCGCATTCCGGTAATATTTCTCGATTGTAATGGGCGCCCCCGCCACCGTCTTTCCGCGCGAGCCGACCATGCCGTGGAGCCACAGCCCCTCCTACCGAGCCATCATCCTGCTGCGCCGGCACAGCCGGGAGTGCCGCGGACTTGAAACGCGCGAGTATCTGGTCGCCGTGGAGCGCAGAATGGTCGAACTCATCGATCTGGAGCGGCGGGAGCCCCCCGACGGGATCGCGTCATCGCTTCATCAGGCGGCGGAGTGACCTCGGCATTCGTCATGTTTCAGAACGGTAACGTCGTAAGCCGCTCCTGAAACACAACCGACACAGATCGGTGTTAAAGGCCAAAGTGTCTTTCATTGACACGAGGCCGCCGCGTTCATGGCTCTCCGGACCGAAATGGCCGGCAACGGTTCCGCCGACGGAAGGGAAGGCTGCGACGTCACCCTTTGCACCGTGCCCGCCGAATCCATTCACAGTCGCATCCGGCGCGTTCACCAGCGCGCCACGGCCATGCTGAGCGATGCGTTGACCAACTTCAACCTGACGGCGCCGCAGTGGGCGGCGTTGGCCGCGCTTCACCAGCACGGGCCGATGTCGCAGATCGACCTGGGCCGCAGCATCGCGATGGACCCCGCCACCATGCAGGGGGTGGTGGTGCGGCTGATCGCCCGCGGTTATCTCCTGCGCAACCCCGACAGCCTGGACCGCCGCCGCAACCTCGTCAGCCTGGCCGACAGCGGGCGGCGGGTGGTCGAGACGGCAGGGCCGGCCATCGCGCGGGCGGAGGCCGAACTGACCGGGCGCCTGTCCGCGGATGAACGGAGCCGGCTGGCCGAACTGCTGGCACGGCTGTGCGTGTGAGGTTTGGCGCGTCCCCGGCGTTCCGGTCGAAACGGTGGGAGAGGCCAATGGTCCGGATTAGCCCGAGTTATGCACATTCGGCTGAACGGCGTCCTTGACTCTGCAAATGTTGCTTTTTTGTTTTTCCCGACTCGTTTGGAACCGTTAAAACCCACAAAAGCCGGGCACTTCCGCGCCCTCAGGGGTGCCTGAAAATTAGGCAATTTGGTCGGGGCCGCGGATTCACGGCCATGCTCACAGGTTGCTCCCGGATTCGCTCACAGAGTTACCCACAGCTTCTGGGGATATCCCGATATTGCGGATAGAGTTGCCCGCATCGGCCCCCGCCTCAACCGATCACCCGCCACTGGCCGTCCGGGTCCAGGCAGGCGGTTCCGACCAGCGTTGCGGGGCGGCCGCCGACCAGGCCGGGCATCTGGAAATCGCGGCAGGAGCGGCCCCCGGGGCCCAGATAGGTGGGGGAGGTTTGGGTGGCCAAGGGCGCCGCCGGAACCGGCTGTGGGACCGGCACATAGACCACGGGCGGCGGCGGCGCATAGAGGGGTGGCGGAAAGCCGAAAGCCAGCGGCAGTGAAATGCTGAAGCCGAAGAAATTTCCTCCATGCCAGCCGCCGGCGGACACGGGGGCCGGAGTCATCAGAAGCACGGGCAGGAGCAGGGCGCACAGCCGCGCCGAAGCCGGGAAGGGGTTCATCGGGCACCTCCGCCGCGGCGCGGGACGGGGCGCCGCCATAAGTAAAGATGGGCACGAAAAAGGCGCCGTCGAGGCGGCGCCTTTTCCACGTTCGGCAAAGCCTGACTCCTGCGCGGGGCGTCACATCGCCGTGCGGACGGCCTCGGCCCCGTTGCGCGTGTCGGCGGCGCGGGCCGGGGTGGTCGTGGAGGAGGACTGGGCGGGCGCCGGGGCCGGCTGCGGGGCGGCAGCCGGGGTCGGACGGACGGGCTTCGGCTCCACCCGGCGCGGGGCCGAGACGGTGCCGGCGGCGGCGGGCGCCTGGCTGGCCGACGGAGCGGAGGAGCTGGTCGGCACGTCGTCGTAGATGCCCGGATGCACCCGCACGGTGCCGTCCGCCTCCACCGTGGAGGTCCAGTAGACGAAGCGGACCGGCACGGCGTTGGGCAGGGAGATCGTCTTGGTCTTGCCGCTGTCCAGCTGCCGCTCGATCGCCGCGGAGTCGAGCTTGGCGGGGCGCAGCAGGGTTTCCGCCACCATCCGGGCGTCGGCCAGCCGCACGCAGCCGGAGCTGGCGGCGCGCAGGTCGCGCTCGAACAGCCGCGGGTCGTTGGTGCCGTGCAGGAAGATGCCGTCGCCGTTGGTCAGGTTGAAGCGGAAGCGGCCGAGGGCGTTGTCGTCGCCGGGCTTCTGGACGATGCGGATGCGCTCCGGCGTGACCTGCCACCAGTTGATGCTTTCCGGCACCACCTCGACCCCGTCCAGATAGACGACGGCGTCCTTGATGCCGGTGTTCCCCTTCTTGCGCAGCACCGGCAGCTTGTCCTCGACCAGAACGGTCGGCGGCACGGTCCAGGTCGGGTTGATCGTCACGCTGGTGACGCGGTCCTGGAGCAGCGGGGTCTGGCGCGACGGGCGGCCGACCACGGCGCGCATGGTGAAGTTCAGCTTGCCGCGCTCGATGTAGGACACGGTCTGGCTGGGCAGGTTGACCAGGATCACCGTGTCCGGAACCGACGCCTGGAAGGCGCGCATCGACGCGGTGGCGCCGCGCATCAGCTTGGCGGCCTCCTTGGGCGTGCGGTCGAGCGCCTGGCGCGTGACCTCGCCGACCTTGCCGTCCTGCATCAGCCCTTCGGAGAGCTGGAAGGCGCGGACGGCGGTCTCAAGGTTGTCGTCAAAGGTCTCCGTCCACTGCTCCTGGTTCAGGAAGCCCAGCTCGATCAGCCGGGTGGACAGGCGGCCGACGCGGTCGGCGGTGCGCGCCCGCACCTGGATGGTCAGGGCCGGGGGCGGGGGCAGCACCTCCACCACCGTTCCGGGCGTCGCCGTCCCGCCGAGCGCGTTGCCGGGCGTCGCCGACGGGTCGGCCTGCGGGATCGGTTCGGCGGGGGGAGTCACGACGACCGTCGGCACCGTTCCGGCGGCGGGGGCGGTGCCCTCCGGCACGTCGGACGGGCGCATGGGGCCGGGCGCCACCACATCGACCATGCCGCCGTCGCCCTTCTTCAGGACGGAGCCATAACCGACGCGCGTTTGCTGCACGCGGGGCATGGCCTCCAGTTCGGCGGCGCGCTGGTCGATCCGCGCGATCCAGGTTCCCACGACATCCCGGCCCGTGGAGGTGCCCGAAGCGGTGGACGGCGCGGCCTGCGCGGGCAGGGCGAGCAGCCCGGCCAGCAGGCACGCGGCGACCCTCGCTCCGAGGGCGGGCCGGGCGCAGGTGCGAATGGTCGTCAGCATAATCGAAGCATCCCACGCGGCGATGAACAGACGGCTAACGAAAGGCTCTGTCCATACGTGAGGTCGCACGGACGACACGCGGGAACCAGCGCCCTTTCGGCATAAGACATCTGACGCCCGCGGCGGCAAGGCACAAGTGACATCGCGCCGGATGATGCTTCTGTGCCACAATGTGCACAGCAGAGTTGCCGCTGCGACACAGGCAATGGCGAAGCCGTGTGTGATCGAATGGTAAATGGCGCCGCTCGCGCCGGGACCGCAAAATCACACAAGGCGGCAGAGATTCGACACATTTTTTGTTAACCGCTTTCAGGGTACAGGAGGCGACCATCTCTCCATCCGGTCGCCATCATGCCGCGTTCGCCGTACGGTTTCGTCCTGCCGCTGCTTCTGTCCCTGGCCGTCGCCACGCCTGTCGCCGTCAACCCTGCGGACGCCCTCGCCAAGGCGGCCCAGGAGACGGTGCACAAGCAGGCGCCCAAGCCCACCGCCAAGACGGCCGCCAAGGCTGCGCCCCAGAAGGCCGCAGCGTCCAAGACGGCGGCGAAGCCCGCCGCCGTGCGGACCGTGCACAAGGCCGCCGTCCACAAGTCGGCCACCCACAAGGCCGCCGTCCGCAAGGCCGCCGCGCACCGCACGGGCAAGGCGCGCCGCGCCGGACGCGTCGCCGCCGGGGCCGCCGCCGGCACCGTGGCGGGTGCCGCCGTCTTCCGCCCGGTCCACGCCTATGTGCTGATGGACGCGCAGTCGGGCCGCGTGCTCGATTCGGAGAACGCCGACACGCTGACCTACCCGGCGTCGCTGACCAAGATGATGACCCTGCTCCTGACCTTCGAGGCGCTGGAGCGGGGCACGCTGCGGCTGGACCAGGAACTGCCGGTGTCGCGCCACGCCACCAACCAGAAGCCGTCGCGCCTGAACCTCGCCGTCGGCTCGACCATCCGGGTGGAGGACGCGATCCTCGCCCTGACCGTGAAGTCGGCCAACGACGTCGCCGTCGTGCTCGCCGAAGCGCTGGGCGGCAGCGAGGAGCAGTTCGCCGAGATGATGACCGCGAAGGCGCAGGCGCTGGGCATGACCAGCACCACCTTCCGCAACGCCTCCGGCCTGCCGCACAAGGAGCAGCGCACCACCGCCCGCGACATGGCCCGCCTGTCGCGCGCCATCGTGTCCCGCCCGGCGCGGGAATACGCCTACTTCTCGCGCACGCGCTTCGACTGGAACGGCACGGTGGTCCCCGGCCACAACCGGCTGCTCGGCCGGGTCGAAGGCTACGACGGCATCAAGACGGGCTTCATCAACCTCAGCGGCTTCAACCTCGCCGGCAGCGCCAGCCGCAACGGCCAGCGTCTGGTCGCCGTCGTGCTGGGCGGCACCACCGCCGCCTCCCGCGACCGCGAGGTCGCCGAACTGCTGGAGCAGGGCTTCGGTTCCGCGCCGCCCAAGCAGACGGTGGCCGTCACCGACGTGAAGGCCGTCCGCTAAAGCGAACTTCCGTTCGCTTTAGACTCATATCGCCTCATTCGCCGGCGGGCTCCGGTCGCATGTGCGACCGGGACCGCCGGCGCGGTCCAAAGCGGATTGCAATCCGCTTTAAAGCGAACTTCCGTTCGCTTTAGACACACATCGCCTCACTTGCCGGCGGGCTTCGGCCGCATGTGCGACCGGGACCGCCGTCGCGGTCCAAAGCGGATTGCAATCCGCTTTAAGCGCTTCTCACGGGTCCGCCGGCCGCTTGCGGTCGGCGTGGCCCAGGGGTTTGTCCGGGGCGATGTGGTCGCGCACCCGTTGCTTCAGTTCGGTGATGTCGGGGAAGCGGCCCTCCTCCTTGCGCGACCAGACCACCGCCGCGCCGTGCCGCACCTCGAAGATGCCCCCCGTGCCGGGCATCAGCGTGACGCCGCCCAGTTCCTCCTCGAAGGTGGTCAGAAGCTCCTGCGCCATCCAGGCGGCGCGCAGCATCCAGCGGCACTGGCGGCAATACTCGATCTGAAGGGTGGGCCGGTCGGGGGCTTCGCTGGTCACGTCCGCGCTCCTGTCGCTTGGGTGTGTTCGTAAGGGTGCTGCCGAACGGCTTGTCTTCCAAGCCCTTCGCGCGACTCCGTTCGAAGGAGGGGCGTTGATGCCTCCCCACAGAGCGGTATCGCCAAAGACGCTTTGCTTCGCGCGCCCCTCCGGCGCTCTTCTGGAGTCGGGCAATGAGGTGGAGCATGCCGGTACACACCGCGAAGCGCTTGTGGCACCAGGAAAAGGGCTGCGGATTCTGCATGCGGTCGGAAACCGGTGCCCTGTGGTGCCGTGGCCTGTGCCGCGACATCTCGCTGGCCGAGCTGGTCCACCGCGTCCATGCGGTCCGCGACAACGCCATGCGGCTGGAAGTCTCCACCCTGCTGGTGACCAAACCGGCGCCCCTGCGCGCCGTGCCCGGCGACGAGGACGTCCCCGCCGCCCGCGCCGCCCAGCTCCGCGGTGCCGCGGTGGACAGCATGGTGCGCAGCCTGTACTGCCTGCGCACGAGCGCCACCGCGGTGGCGCGCTCGGCCGACCGGCTGGAAGCCACCCGCAACGCGCTGGGCCTCGGCAAAGAGGAAACGGAGGCCGCCGCCCCCTCATCCGCAGGCCGTCCCCTTTCCCTGAGCCGTCTCAATCGGGTATGACGCTGAGCACCGTCCGGAACGGCCGCCGTCACGCAGCTGTCATGGTTCTGGCGTAAACAAGGGCCTTCGTTCGCATACCGGGGCATTCCAGACGGGGCTCCGGACCGGCGGAGACGACCAGAGAGGGAAACGGGAGACATGAAGGCCAAGCGCACACACCTCGCCGCGGCGTTCGCGGCCATCAGGACGACCATCGCCGCCGCCGCCGGCGCGCTTCTGCTGGCCTTGCCCGCCCAGGCCGCCGCCCAGACCACCACCGGCAAGCCGGCCGGCAAGCTGGTGGTGTACACCTCGCAGCTCGAAGCCGACGCGAAGCAGACGGTGGACGCCTTCAAGGCGAAGAACCCCGGCGTCGAGGTCGAATGGGTCCGCAGCGGCACGACCGAGCTGATGAACAAGCTGCGCGCCGAGATCGCCGCGGGCAGCCCGCAGGCCGACCTGCTGCTGATCGCCGACGCCGTGACCATGGAGTCGCTGAAGGCGGAAAAGCGGCTGCTGGCCTACAAGGACGCGCCGGTCCAGGGCTACCGCCCCGGCACCCACGATCCGGACGGCACTTGGTTCGCCACCAAGCTGATCACCACCGGCATCGCCTACAACACGGCGGCGCCGATGAAACCCTCCTCCTGGCTCGACCTGCTGAAGCCGGAGGCCAAGGGCACCACCGTGATGCCCAGCCCCCTCTATTCCGGCGCCGCCGCCATCCACATGGCGGCCGTGAAGGAGCAGCCGGACCTTGGCATGGCCTTCTACGAGAAGCTCCAGGCCAACGGCGCCACCGCGGCCAAGGGCAACGGCGGCATCCTGAAGTCGGTGGCCAGCGGCGAGAAGCTGTACGGCGTCATCGTCGATTACCTGCCGATCCGCGAGCAGGCCAAGGGCGCCCCCGTCGCCTTCGTCTTCCCCAAGGAGGGCGTCAGCGCGGTGACCGAGCCGGTCGCCATCCTGAACACCAGCAAGAATCCCGACGCTGCCAAGGCCTTCATCGCCTTCCTTCTGAGCAAGGAGGGGCAGGAGCTGGCCTCCCGCCAGGGCTTCCTGCCGGCGCTGCCGGGGGTGGCGCCGCCGGCCGGCTTCCCGGACACCTCCTTCATTTCGCTGATGCCCTATGACCCGGCCAAGGCGCTGAAGGACGACGAGGCCAACAAGAAGGACTTCGCCGACCTGTTCGGCGGCTAAGAATGAGTCTTGCCACTTTCAGCGACCGGCGGCCTTTCCACGCCGCCGGTCGTTTTTCCGTTTCCGGGGCGCCGCTGCTGTTCGCGCTGGCCGGGCTGATCGTCCTGCTGCCGATCCTGCGGCTGGTGTGGGAGGTCGCCGGGCCGATGGCGGCGGGCGACCTGACGGCGATGACCCGCGTCCTGACGTCCAAGATGACGTGGCGCGCCACCGGGAACAGCGTCGCCATCGCGGCGGGGGCCACGGTCGTGGCGGCGGCGCTCGGCGTGCCCTTCGCGCTGCTTTGCGGCATGACCGACCTGAGGGGCAAGACGGCGCTGGCCTTCTGCCTGATTCTGCCGCTGATGATCCCGCCACAGATCGTGGCCTTGTCCTGGATCCACCTCGCCGGGTCGGGAAGCCCGCTGCTGAAGCCGCTGGGCCTCGCCCCGGCGCCGGGCACGCCGAACCCGGTCTATTCCTCCGCCGGGATGATCCTGGTGATGGGGATCGAGCACGCGCCGCTGGTCTTCCTGGCCCTGCGCGCCGCCTTGCGTGCCGTGCCGCGCGATCTGGTCGAGGCGGCGCAGGCGGCGGGCGCCCGGCGCGGGCGGGTGCTGCGCACCATCGTCCTGCCGCTCAGCCTGCCGGGGCTGGCCGCCGGGCTGGCCCTGTCCTTCGTCGCCGCGCTGGGCAATTTCGGGGTTCCGGCGCTGCTCGGCATTCCGGCGGGGATTCCGGTGCTGCCGACCCTGATCTACCGGCGGCTGGCCGGCTTCGGCCCGTCCGTCCTGCCGGAGGTCGCGGTGCTGGCCGTGCTGATCGGCGCCATCGCCTGCGTCGGCATCGCCGCGCAGATGGTGCTCCAGGCGCGGGTGGACGCGCGGGTGATCGGCGGCTCGGCGCCCGCGGCGGTTCTGCGGCTGGGCCGGGCGCGGCGCCCGCTGGAAATCCTCTGCTGGGCCGTGGTGGCGCTGATCCTAGCGGCGCCGCTGGCGGCGCTGGCCTCGACCAGCCTGATCCGCGTCTACGGCCTGCCGCTGGGGCCGGAGACGGCGACGCTGGGCCATTACGCGACGGTGCTGGGGCTCGATCAGGTGGGCCGGGCCTTCACCAACTCCTTCGTGCTGTCGGCGGCGGCGGCGCTGCTGCTGACCCTGCTGGCGATCCCGCTGGCCCACGCCATGGCCGGTCCTGGGAAGGGCGGGCGGCTGGTCCGCGCCGTCGGCGTGCTGATCGAGCTGCCGCACGCGGTGCCCGGCGTGGTGCTGGCCATCGGCTGCATCCTGGTCTTCCTGAAGCCGCTGCCGCTGCTGGGTGTCAGCCTCTACGGCACGCTGGGGATCATCCTGGCGGCCTATCTGGCGCGCTTCCTGTCGCTGGCCCTGCGCCCGGCCCAGGCCGCCTGCGCCGCGCTGGACCCGGCGATGGAGGAAGCGGCGCGCGCCTGCGGCGCCGGGCCGCTGCGCCGCCTGCGCACCATCGTGGCACCGCTGGTGGCGCCCGCGGCGGCGGCGGGCGGAGTGCTGGTGTTCCTGACCGCCTTCAACGAGCTGACCGTGTCGATCCTGCTGTGGTCGCAGGGACGGGAGACGCTGGGCGTCGTCGTCTACGCGCTGGAGGAGGGCGGCAGCCCGACGCTGGCCGCCGCGCTCAGCGTG
The DNA here is from genome assembly GCF_005222205.1 of Azospirillum brasilense. Lineage (NCBI taxonomy): Bacteria > Pseudomonadati > Pseudomonadota > Alphaproteobacteria > Rhodospirillales > Azospirillaceae > Azospirillum > Azospirillum brasilense. Next base: position 1,697,012 of record NZ_CP032346.1, read on the forward strand.
GTGACGATTGCCGTGGTCGTGGCGGTGCTGCTGGCGGTCGGCTGGCTGGGGCGGCGGCTGCCGGCGGGGATCATTCCCTGGCGGGGGTGAGACGTTGCTGAGACGGCCCCCCCTCCCGACCTCCCCCCGCTTTGCAGGGGGAGGAGATAAAGCCCTCCCCTGCGGGAGCGGGGGAGGGTTGGGTGGGGGCCCGGTTCCCGAACTCCCTCACGCCCCCTCCGGCACCACCCATCCGTCGCGAACAGCGAGGCGCAGCGCCTCCCCCGGCGCGACCTGCGCGTCGCCGGACACCCGCAGCAGCAGGCGCACCCCCGGCGCGGCCTGCGGTTCGGCCTCCACCAGGACGAAGCCGCCCTTGTAGGCGGCGCGCACCACGGTCGCGGTGATGGGGCCGTCCGCCGCCGGCTCCAGATCCTCGGGCCGCAGGCAGACCAGCGCCGGCCCCTCCGGCTGGTCGGCGCGGCAACGGACCAGCGCCTCCGCTCCGAACAGGCGCACCCGCGCCCGGCCGTCCGCGACCGGACCCGTCACCACGCCGTCCACCACCGCGCCCTGGCCGACGAAGCCGGCGACCATGCGCGTCGCCGGTTCCCGGTAGAGCGTGCGGGGTGCCGCCACCTGGGCCAGCCGCCCGCGGTCGAGCACAGCGATGCGCGTCGCCAGCGCCATGGCCTCGGCCTGATCGTGGGTGACGTAGACCATGGTGGCGCCGGTCTTGGCGTGGAAGTCGGCGAACTCCTCCTCCATCGCCGCGCGCAGATGGACGTCGAGGTTGGCGAGCGGCTCGTCCAGCAGCACCAGCTCCGGGCTCATCACGAGGCAGCGGGCCAGGGCCACGCGCTGGCGCTGGCCGCCGGACAGCTCGGCGGGGTGGCGCGCGTCGAAGCCCGAAAGCCCCACCGTGTCGAGCGCGGCGCGCACCCGCTGCTCCCGCTCCGCGCGGGGAACGCGGGCGGTCTCCAGAGGATAAGCGACGTTGCCGGCCACCGTCATGTGCGGCCACAGCGCGTAGGACTGGAAGACGAGGCCGATCCGCCGCTCCTCCGGCGGGACGTGGGTGGCGGGGCCGGACAGGGTGCGCCCGCCGACCGTGATGCGCCCGCCGTCCAGCCGCTCGAAGCCGGCGACCATGCGCAGCAGCGTGCTTTTCCCGCAGCCCGACGGGCCGAGCAGGGCGAGGAACTCCCCCGCCGCCACATCGATGGTCACGCCGTCCACCGCGGGCGCGGGCGTCCCGGCATAATGGCGGGAGGCGTCGTCGATCAGGAGAGCGGGCGTCTGAGTGGTCATGGCACCGGAAGTCGCGCTATTCAGGAAGGCGGCGAGGGATAGGCACAGTGCGGAACGGGGGCGCGATGTCAAGTGACGCTGCTATGACGGGGGCGATGACGGGGGGTGGACGGAAGGTCCGGCTGCGCGCCCTGTCGGGTCTGGGCAACAAGGGGCCGGCCTGCTTCCTGGCGATGGTCGGCGGGGCGCGGCTGCTGCTCGACCTCGGCGAAGGGCCAGACGCCGGGCGCCTGCCGCCGCTGAGCGGGGCGGGGCGGGTGGACGCCATCCTGGTCACCCACACCCACGGCGACCATGCCGGCGCCCTGGGCCTGCGCCATCGGGTCGGCAGCCCGCCGGTCTACGCCACGCCGCTGGCCGCCCGCCTCCTGCCGCCGACCGTCTCGGCCCTGCCGCTGCCGGTCCGCGGAACGGTGGAGATCCAGGGCGTGCCGGTGACCACCGGGCGGTCCGGCCACGCGCCGGGCGGCGTGTGGATCCACCTGGGCACGGAGGACGGCGGGATTCTCTACATGGGCGACCATTCCGACGAATCGGCCCTGTTCCCCTTCGACCCGCCGCCCCCGGCGCGGCGGGTGATCCTCGACGCCTCCTACGGGCTGGACGACACCCCGCAGGCGGAGCGGCTGGCCGCGCTGGAGCCCTTCCTGCACGCGGGCGGCGCGCTGTTCCCGGTGGCGGCGGACGGGCGCGGGCCGGAGATGGCCCTGTGGGCGCTGGACCATGGCGTCGTCCCGGCCATCGACGACGCCCACCGCGCCGCCATCGCCCATCTGCTGGCGGAGGCCGACACCGCCCTGCGTCCCGGCGCGGAGGAGCGCCTGCGCCGGCTGCTCGACCGCGCCAAGGCGCCGGGCGATCCGCGCGACGTGACCTTCGCCGCCGGTCCCAACGCCACCAGCGGCACCGCCGCGGAGCTGGTGGAGCGCTGGGCCGGGCTGGGCGGGGCGGAGTCAAGTGGACCGGAGATCGTCTTCACCGGCTACCTTGCCGAGGGCACGCCGTCGCGGACCCTGGTCGACGCGGGGCGCGCGCGGTACCTGCGCTGGAACGTCCATCCGACGCTGCGCCAGTTGACGGCGCTGGTGGCCGCGACGGGGGCGGAGCGGGTTCTGCCCGCCTTCGGCGACATCCGACACAAGGAGGGTTGGCGGGCCGCCTTCGCCCCGGCCACTCTGGAGGGGCTGGACGGTCCGGAGGGCTGAGCGCGAGAGGATCGCGGCCGGCATCCTGTTGGCATGGCTTGTCCCTTTGCCGACGGATGTTCAACGGACTCTCATGGGCACCTTCGAGTTGCTGTCCCTCCTGCTGACCCTGGCGGCGCTGTTCAGCTTCGCCAGCCGCGGGCTGCTCGGCCTGCCGGCGACGGCGGGGGTGTTCCTGTTGGCCTTCGGCTTCGCCTTCGCGACGGCGGTGGTCGGGACGCTGGTGCCGGCCATCGACATCCGCGCCTGGGAGGAGCGTCTGGTGACCAGCGCCCACCTGCCCGAAGCGCTGCTGGAAGGGGTGCTGGCCTTCCTGCTGTTCGCCGGGGCGGTGGAGCAGGACAGCGGAACGCTGTGGCGGCGGCGCTGGGCGGTGGCGCTGCTGGCGACGCTGGGCGTCGTGGTCTCGACCGCCGTCATGGGCACCGGCATGTGGCTGGTCTTCGACGCCATGGGCCAGCCGGTGCCGCTGATCTGGTGTCTGGTGCTGGGGGCGGCGCTGGCACCGACCGACCCGGTGGCGGTGCTGGCCGTGCTGCGCAAGGCGCCGCTGCCGGAAGGGCTGCGCACCGCCATCGCTGGGGAGAGCCTGTTCAACGACGGCATGGGGGTGGTGCTGTTCGCCCTCCTGCTCGGGCTGGCCACCGGGACCGACACCGATGTGACGGTGCTGGGCGTCGCCTGGGACATCGTGAAGGAGGCTGGCGGCGGCGTCCTGCTGGGGCTGGCGACCGGCTCGATCGCCTTCTGGGCGAAGAGCCGGGCGGACGACCCGGCGGTGGAGCTGTCGGTCTCGCTGGCCCTGGCGGCGGCGACCTACAGCCTCGCCCAGCGGCTCGGCCTGTCCGGCCCCATCGCGGTCGTGGTGGCGGGGCTGCTGATCGGGAACACCGCCAAGCACCACGTCTCGTCGGAGCGGACGGGCTTCATCATGAAGGCCTTCTGGGCGATGGTCGACGCGATCCTGAACGCCATCCTGTTCATGCTCGTCGGGCTGGAGGCCGCGCTGGTGCTGTCCTGGCAGGCGCCGGTGATGGTCGCGGCCTTCCTGGCGCCTCTGCTGGCGCTGGTGGCCCGGCTGGCGAGCGTTCTGCCCGTGGTCGCCATCCATCTGCGCAGCCAGCGCAAGGCGGCGGCCACCGCCATTCTGACCTGGGGCGGGGTGCGCGGCGGCATCGCGGTGGCGCTGGTGCTGTCGCTGCCCGGCAACCCGCACCGCGACCTGCTGCTGGTCGCCTGCTACGCTGTGGTCGCCTTCACCATCATCGTGCAGAGCCTGACGCTCGGTCGGCTGGCCCGTCGCCTGTTCCCCGATGGCTGACGGATTGTCCCGCGCAGGACAGGGATGCGCAGAACGGCCTTTCCTGTGGAAAGCATCCCATTATCTACTGCGTTCAATCAGGCAATCGCCTTTATCAACGTTTTATTTTTGTTGTTTTGGAGTGTCGGAATGACGGACACGACTCTGGGCCGGGCGGCGGGTTCGACCACGCTGCTGCCGGGGATCGACTGGCGGGTGGTCGCCGTGGCTCTGCTCGCCCTGGTGGGCGGCGGCCTGTGGATCGGCGACGCCGTGTCGGGGCGGCAGGCGGCGCTTTATCTGGTGGGCGGCGCCATGGGCCTCGTGCTCTACCACGCGCTGTTCGGCTTCACCTCCGCCTTCCGCGTCTTCATCGCGGACCGGCGCGGGGCGGGGCTGCGGGCGCAGATGGTCATGCTCGCCGTGGCCTGCGCGCTGTTCTTCCCGGTGCTGGCGGCGGGCACACTGTTCGGCACGCCGGTGAAGGGGCTGGTGTCGCCGGTCGGCCTGTCGGTGGTGGCCGGCGCCTTCCTGTTCGGGATCGGCATGCAACTCGGCGGCGGCTGCGCCTCGGGCACGCTGTTCACGGTGGGCGGCGGCAGCACGCGGATGGTCGTGACGCTCGCCTTCTTCATCGTCGGCTCGGTGCTGGGGGCCTATCACCTGCCCTGGTGGCAGGCGCAATGGACCGCCGCCCCGGTGTCGGTCGTCGCGGCCTGGGGCTGGCCGGTGGCGCTGGCGGTCAACCTCGCCATCTTCGCCGCGGTCTACGCCGGCACCCTCGCGCTGGAGAAGCGGCGCCACGGGCGCCTGATCGAAGGCGCTCCAGCCAGGACCGAAGGGCTGCGGCGCTTCCTGCGCGGTCCATGGCCGCTGGTCTGGGGCGCGGTCGCCCTGGCCGTGCTGAACTTCGCGACGCTGGCGCTGGCCGGGCGTCCGTGGGGCATCACCTCGGCCTTCGCGCTGTGGGGCAGCAAGGGGCTGGCCGCGCTCGGCGTGGACGTCGCCTCCTGGCCCTTCTGGCAGGCGCCGGCCCAGGCCAGGGCGTTGCAGGACAGCGTGCTGGCCGACGTCACCTCGGTGATGGATTTCGGCATCATCCTGGGCGCGCTGCTCGCCGCCGGTCTGGCCGGCAAGTTCGCCCCGGTGTGGAAGCTGCCGCTGCGGTCGCTGGTGGCGGCGGTGGTCGGCGGGCTTCTGCTCGGCTACGGCTCGCGCCTCGCCTATGGCTGCAACATCGGCGCCTATTTCAGCGGCATCGCCTCGGGCAGCCTGCACGGCTGGGTGTGGATCGTCGCGGCGCTGGCCGGCAATTACCTGGGCACCGCCCTGCGCCCGTTCTTCGGCTTGGAGGTCGAGCGCACGCCGCGTCCGACCGCTTGCTGAACGACCGACTGCTGAGCGGTCAACGATACTCCGGCCGCCGGGCCAGCCCTTCCTTCAGATGCTGGATCAGCAGCCGGACCTTGGGCGACAGGTGGCGCTGCGGCGGGTAGACGGCCCAGACGGCGGTGTTGGGCGGGCGGTGGGCTTCCAATAGGGAGACCAGCCGGCCCGCCGTCAGATGCTCCACCACATAGTAGTCGGGCAGCTGGCACAGACCGAAGCCGCGCAGCGCGGCGTCCAGCACCGCCGTGCCGCTGTTGCAGCGCCAGCGCCCCTGCGGCCGGAACAGCCACTCGGGCCCGCCATCCTCCAGCGACCCCGCGTCGAAGGTCCAGCCGTCCGCCGTGCCGGTCAGGCAGTCGTGCTCGGCGAGGTCGGCAAGCCGGCGCGGCGTTCCGCGGCGCTCCAGATAGGACGGGGCGGCGCACAGATGCATGACCCGCGGCGCGATCCGCGTGGCGACGAGGCTGGAATCCATCAGCCGCCCCAGCCGCACCGCGAGGTCCACCCCCTCATGCACCAGATCCAGCCGGCGGTTGGTCAGCTCGATCTCGACGCGGAGCTGCGGGTGGCGCTCCAAAAAATCGTTGACCAGCGGGACCACGAACCGCTCGCCGTAGGCCACCGCGCAGGTCAGGCGCAGCAGGCCCTTGGGTTCCGCCTGGAGATCGCTGACGGCGAGCAGCGCCTCGTCCCGCTCCTCGATCAGGCGGCGGCACTGGGTGAGCAGGGAGCGGCCCGCCTCGGTCAGCGTCACGCTGCGGGTGGTGCGGTAGAACAGGCGGGCCTGCAAGCGGTCCTCCAGCCGCGCCACCTGCCGGCTGACCTGCGAGGAGGAGATGCGCAGCCGCTCCGCCGCGCGGGAGAAGCCGCCGCACTCGGCGACCGCCACGAACTCGTCGATGCCATCCCAGCGGCTCACCCGTCAAACCTCCAATTCCGCGCCGATTATCCCCATACGGCAACAATCCTCTCCAACATTGCAGCGTTGTCAACGCGCGCGGAATGCTAACGTCGATCATCAAAGAAACGCGAACGCATGGAGACGGTGGGATGGTGAAGTCACGCGCGGCGGTGGCCTGGGAAGCGAAGCGCCCCCTGGAGATTGAAGAGGTCGAGGTCGCGGCGCCCAAGCAGGGCGAGGTTCTGGTGCGCATCGTCGCCACCGGCGTCTGCCACACCGACGCCTACACCCTGTCGGGCATGGATTCGGAGGGCGTGTTCCCGGCGATCCTGGGCCATGAGGGCGCCGGCATCGTCGAGGAGGTCGGGCCGGGCGTCACCTCCGTCCAGGTGGGCGACCATGTCATCCCGCTCTACACGCCGGAATGCGGCAAGTGCAAATTCTGCCTGTCTGGCAAGACCAACCTCTGTCAGGCGATCCGCACCACCCAGGGCAAGGGACTGATGCCGGACGGCACCAGCCGCTTCACGGCGAAGGGCCAGCCGGTGTTCCACTACATGGGCACCTCCACCTTCTCCGAATACACGGTGCTGCCGGAGATCGCGGTCGCCAAGATCAACAAGGCGGCGCCGCTGGAGAAGGTCTGCCTGCTCGGCTGCGGCGTGACCACCGGCATGGGCGCGGTGCGCAACACCGCGAAGGTCGAGCCGGGCTCGACGGTCGCCATCTTCGGGCTGGGCGGCATCGGCCTGTCGGCGATCATCGGCGCCGTCATGGCGAAGGCGTCGCGCATCATCGGCATCGACATCAACCCCGACAAGTTCGAGATCGCCAAGCAGCTCGGCGCCACCGACGTGGTGAACCCGAAGGACTACGACCGCCCTATCCAGGAGGTTCTGGTCGAGATGACCGACGGTGGCGTCGATTACAGCTTCGAGTGCATCGGCAACGTGAAGGTGATGCGCGCGGCGCTGGAATGCTGCCACAAGGGCTGGGGCGAGTCGGTGATCATCGGCGTCGCCGGGGCCGGGGAGGAGATCAGCACCCGCCCGTTCCAGCTCGTCACCGGGCGCGTCTGGCGCGGCTCCGCCTTCGGCGGCGTGCGCGGCCGGTCGGAGCTGCCGGATTACGTGGAGCGCTACCTGAAGGGCGAGTTCGAGCTGGACACCTTCATCACCCACACCATGGGGCTGGAGGACATCAACAAGGCCTTCGACCTGATGCACGAGGGCAAGAGCATCCGTTCCGTCATCCTCTACAACCCGTGAGGACCGGATGGAGTCGCAACTGACCCAGATCGCGGCGAACCGCTGCTTCGGCGGCTGGCACAAGCGCTTCCGGCACCGTTCCGCGGTGCTGGATTGCGACATGGTCTTCGCCGTCTATCTGCCGCCGCAGGCCGAGTCGGGCAGGGTGCCGGTGTTCTACTGGCTGTCCGGCCTGACCTGCACCGACGAGAACTTCATGCAGAAGGCCGGCGCCATGCGGATGGCGGCGGAACTCGGCATCGCCATCGTGGCGCCGGACACCAGCCCGCGCGGCCCCGACGTGCCCGGCGATCCGGACGGCGCCTGGGACTTCGGGCTGGGCGCCGGCTTCTACGTCAACGCGACGCGGGAGCCTTGGGCGAAGCATTATCGCATGCACGACTATGTGGTGCGGGAACTGCCGGCGCTGGTCGAGGCCGAACTGCCGGTGACCGACCGGCGCTCCATCTCCGGACACTCCATGGGCGGGCACGGCGCGCTGGTCTGCGCGCTGCGCAACCCGGGCCGCTACCGCGCCGTGTCGGCCTTCGCGCCGATCGGCAATCCGGCGAGCGTTCCTTGGGGCGAGAAGGCGTTCGAGCGCTTCTTCGGCACCGACTACGCGGCGTGGCTGGAGTGGGACAGCTGCGCCCTGCTGGGCCGCGCCACCGAGAAGCTGCCGATCCTGGTGGACCAGGGCGACGCCGACAGCTTCCTGGAGAAGCAGTTGAAGCCGGAGAACCTGCAGCGGGCGGCGGAGGCGGCAGGCCACCCGCTGACCCTGCGGATGCAGCCGGGCTACGACCACAGCTACTTCTTCATCGCCAGCTTCATCGACGACCATCTGCGCCACCACGCGGCGGCGCTGCTGGCGGACTGACGCGTTCCGTCCGGACATACGGCCCACCCATTCACGGAATGGGCCGTATGTCCGGACCGGTCTCCCATTCGTATCGACAAGCCTCCGACCCAAAGGCATCATTTCGTTACGACGCGAAATAATTGGGAGGTTGTCGTGAAGTTCATGTCCAAGACCCGCCGTCTGGCCTTCGCCGCCGTCGCGGGTGCGGTCGCCATCGGCGCCACCGTCGCCGTGGCGCAGACCCCGGCCTTCTTCCGCATCGGCACGGGCGGCACCGCCGGCACCTACTATCCGGTGGGCGGTCTGATCGCCAACGTCATCTCCGGCACCAACGGCGGCGTCCCCGGTCTGGTGGCGACGGCGGTGGCCTCCAACGGCTCCGTCGCCAACATCAACGCGATCAACGGTGGTTCGTCCGAGTCGGGCTTCTCGCAGTCGGATGTCGCCTACTGGGCCCACACCGGCACCGGCCTGTTCGAGGGCAAGGGCAAGGTCGAGGACCTGCGCGTCATCGCCACGCTCTACCCGGAAACCATCCATCTGGTCGCCCGCAAGGACGCCAACATCAAGTCGGTCGCCGACCTGAAGGGCAAGCGGGTGTCGCTGGACGAGCCGGGCTCGGGCACGCTGGTCGATTCGCGCATCGTGCTCGGCGCCTTCGGCCTGACCGAGAAGGACGTGAAGGCGGAGTATCTGAAGCCGGGTCCGGCGGGCGACCGCCTGCGCGACGGCGCTCTGGACGCCTACTTCTTCGTCGGCGGCTACCCGACCGGCGCCATCTCCGAACTCGCGACCTCGTCGGGCATCTCACTGGTTCCGATCACCGGGCCGGAAATCGACAAGATGCTGGCCCAGTACCAGTTCTTCGCCAAGGACACGGTGCCGGCCAACACCTACAAGGACGTTCCGGAGACGCCGACCATCTCCGTGAACGCCCAGTGGCTGACCAGCGCCAAGCAGCCGGACGACCTCGTCTACAACATCGTCAAGACGCTCTACAACGAGAAGAGCCGCGCCGCGCTCGAGGCCGGCCATGCCAAGGGCAAGCTCGTCACCTTGCAGACGGCGACCAACGGTCTGGGCATCCCGCTGCATCCGGGTGCCGAGAAGTTCTACAAGGAACAGGGCGTCCTGAAGTAAGACGCGCTCTCCTTACATTTTCTCATGCCGCATCCGACCAGCATAGCCCTCTCCCCTCCGCTCACGCGCAAACGTCGTTTGCGCTGACGCGGCAGGCGGACCTTCGGTCCGCCGAAAGCGGGGAGAGGGTGGCCCGAAGGGCCGGTGAGGGGGATGCGCTTTTGCCGAACTTCCCGACACGCGCAACCCCCTCACCCTAACCCTCTCCCCAGAGGGAAGAGGGGAATGGAGCATCCATGACCGATACCCATCGCGATCCGCCATCCAACATCCGGCTGGATTCCGCGTCCATGGAACTCGACGAGGCCAAGGCGCGGGAGTTGGAGGAGAAGTTCGACTCCGAAATCCGCTTCCGGCCGCTGTCGCCGCTGGCGGGGAAGCTGGTCGGCGGGCTGCTGATCATTCTGTCGCTGTTCCATTACTACACCGCCGGCTTCGGCCTGCTGCCGGAGATGGAGCACCGCGGCATCCATCTGTCCTTCGTGCTGGGCCTCGTCTTCCTGGTCTTCCCCTTCACCAAGCGCGGCTACGGCGAGCCGGTGATGGGCACGCTGCTGCGCCCGCTGGGCATCGGCCTTCAGGATTGGGCGCTGGCCATCGGCGCGGTCGTCGCGGTGATGCACGTCCCGCTGATCCCGCTCGACGATCTGGCCTTCCGCGTCGGCAACCCGACCACCACCGACGTCATCCTCGGCTCCATCCTGATCATCGTGCTGCTGGAGGCGACCCGCCGGTCGGTCGGCTGGCCGCTGCCGATCATTTCGCTGATCTTCATGAGCTACGCGATCTGGGGGCCGCAGATGCCCGGGCTGCTGAAGCATCCCGGCGCCACGGTCTCCCAGCTCGTCGACCACCTCTACCTGACGACGCAGGGCGTCTACGGCATCGCGCTCGGCGTGGTGGCGACCTACGTCTTCCATTTCGTGCTGTTCGGCGTCTTCGCCACGCGCATCGGGCTGGGGCAGCTCTTCCTCGACTGCGCGGCCTGGGTGGCCGGGCGCTACGCCGGCGGTCCCGCCAAGGTCGCCATCTTCGGGTCGGCGCTGTTCGGCATGATCTCAGGCTCCTCGGTCGCCAACACGGTGACGGTGGGCTCGCTGACCATCCCGGCGATGAAGCGGCTGGGCTACAAGCCGCATTTCGCCGCCGCCGTGGAATCGACGGCCTCCACCGGCGGGCAGATCACCCCGCCGATCATGGGCGCCGCCGCCTTCCTGATGATCGAGTTCCTGGGGCTGCCCTACACGACCATCATCCTGGCGGCCATCGTCCCCGCCTTCATGCATTTCTTCGGCGTTCTGGTCCAAGTGCATTTCGAGGCCAAGCGCAACGGCCTGCGCGGCCTGCGCCCCGACGAGATGCCGGACCTGAAGGAGGCCTTCCGCCGCGACTGGCCGACGGTCATCCCCCTGGTCGTGCTGATCGGCATCCTGATCGCCGGCTACACGCCCTACATGGCCGCCTTCTGGGGCATCACCCTGTGCATCGCGGTCGGCCTGCTGAACCCGCGCAAGCGCATGACCATCTGGGAGGTTCTCGACGGCCTGCGCGACGGCGCCAAATACGCGCTGGCGGTCGGTGCCGCCGCCGCCACGGTGGGCATCATCGTCGGCGTGGTCACGCTGACCGGGGTGGGCTTCAAGATCTCCTACATCGTCACCTCCACCGCGGGGGACATGGCGGCCTGGGCCGGGGCCTTCCTGCCGGGCTGGCTGGCCGACGCCAAGGGGCTGACGCTGCTGTTCACCCTGATCATGACCGGCGTGGTCTGCATCCTGATGGGCTGCGGCATCCCGACGACCGCCAACTACATCATCATGGCGACCATCGCCGCGCCGGCGCTCGGCCTGCTCGGCGTGGCGCCGATCGTGGCGCATTTCTTCGTCTTCTATTACGGCGTGCTGGCCGACATCACGCCGCCGGTGGCGCTGGCCGCCTACGCGGCGGCGGGCATGGCGGGGGCCGACCCCTTCAAGACCGGCAACACCGCCTTCCGGCTGGGTCTGGCGAAGGCGCTGGTGCCCTTCGTCTTCGTCTTCTCGCCGTCGCTGCTTCTGGTGGCGCCGGGCTTCAACTGGCCGGACTTCTTCATCGCCTTCCTCGGCTGCATCGTCGGCATCGTCTGCCTGGGCGCCACCCTGACCGGCTGGCTGCTGACCCACATGCGGGGGTGGGAGCGGCTGCTGCTCGGCATCGCCGCCATTCTGCTGGTGACGCCGGAGCTGTATTCGTCGCTTCTGGGGCTGGCGCTGATCGTGCCCGTCCTGCTCCGCCAGATGTCGGCCCGCCGCCTGACGCCCGAAGCCGCCTAAAGACAACATCCGCTCTCTTCGAGAGGACCCGACCATGAACATTCCCCATCCCTACCTGATGTTTCTCGGCGACGTTCAGGACCAGCTCGGCGCCAAGACGGCGCAGGGCATCGTGGACTGGCGGCGCGACTGGTGCCTCGGCCAGATCCGGCTGGAGGGCTGCAAGGCCGACCTCGGCATCCCCGACATGACGATCGCGGCGGCGGCGGGGCAGGGCGCCCGCACGCTGGTGGTCGGCGTGGTGAACGCCGGCGGCGTCCTGCCGGAGCATTGGACGAGCGTCATCGTCCAGGCCATCGAGGCCGGCATGGACGTGGCGAGCGGCCTGCACACCCGGCTGGAGAGCATCCCGGCCATCGCCGAGGCGGCGGCGCGCCACGGCCGCCAGCTCTTCAACGTGCGCCATTCCGATCAGCGCTTCGCCACCGGCAAGGGAACCAAGCGTCCGGGGCGGCGGCTGCTGACGGTCGGCACCGACTGCTCGGTCGGCAAGAAATACACGGCGCTGGCCCTGGAGAAGGAGATGCGCGCCCGCGGCATGGACGCGGATTTCCGCGCCACCGGCCAGACCGGCGTCTTCATCTCCGGCCGCGGGGTCGCCATCGACGCGGTGGTGGCCGACTTCATCTCCGGCGCGGTGGAGTGGATCGCCCCGGCCGCCGACCCGACCCATTGGGACCTGATCGAGGGGCAGGGTTCGCTTTACCACCCGTCCTTTGCCGGGGTGTCGCTGGGGCTGCTGCACGGCGCCCAGCCCGACGCCTTCGTCGTCTGCCACGAGCCGACCCGCAGCACCATGCGCGGCGTGCAGCACCCGCTGCCGTCGATCCAGGAGGTCATCGACCTGACGATCCGCTGCGGACGGCTGACCAACCCGGCCATCCGTCCGGTCGGCATCGCCATCAACACCAAGGCCTACGGCGAGGACGAGGCGCGCGCCTGCCTGGAGGCGGCGGCCAAGGCCCACGGCCTTCCGGCCAGTGATCCTATCCGGTTCGGCATAGGCGAAATTGTTGACCGTCTGACGGAAGAATTTGCCACCTCGTAACGTTAATAGGGGATGATCAGGATGACGATGGGCGGTACGGAGCACCACCGCCCATCGTCCTATGAATGATCACCCGCCATCCGGTTCAGCCGAGTTGGATCGCGGGCCCGGCCTTCCCACTTGGACATGATGAGCAACCGCACTCCCGCCACCCAATACGCCGCCCTTCCTTTCCGCCTTCGCAACGGCCGGCCGGAAGTCCTGCTGGTCACGTCGCGGGAAACCAAGCGGTGGATCATCCCCAAGGGGTGGGCGGAGGAGGGCGTGAAACCCTGCGCCATGGCGGCGCGGGAGGCCTATGAGGAAGCCGGGGTGCGGGGCACCGTCGACCACCGGCCCTTCGGCAACTTCCGCTACATGAAGCGGCTCAGCGTCAACAAGTCGGTCCTGTGCGCGGTGACCGTCTTCCTGCTGGAGGTCGACGAGGTGCTGGACGAGTGGCCCGAGAAGGGCCAGCGCGAGCGCCGCTGGCTGACCCCGTCCCAGGCCGCCCTGGCCGTCGGCGAAAGCGGCCTCGTGGAGATGCTGCTGCGGCTGGGGATCCCGCCGGACTGAAGCCGGACCGGCGCCGGACACCATGGTTCCCAAAGGAAAAGGCCCCTTCCGCGCCGGCGGAAGGGGCCTTTTCAGTGTCAGCGCTCCAGCCTCGCGGCGAGGCGGGCGAAGGTGAAGGGCTCGTCCGTCAGGAAGCGGATGTCCTCGATCACCTGGGCGCGCAGCGAGCGCTCGTCGATGCTGCGGCCCCAGAAGGCGGTCTCGCCCAGATAGGCGGCGACCATCGCCTCCAGCCCCGCCGGGGTGCCGTCGTCCAGGGCGCCGATCGCGCGGACGCGCTCGACGATGTCGGCGGAGTCCCGCGGCGGCAGTGTGTCGGCGCCGGGGAAGCGGCCGAGGTAGAAGGCCAGCCAGGCGGCCAGCGACAGGCTCATCAGCGGCGCCGGGGCGCCGAACCGCTCCCGGTAGGCGAGCAGCCGGTCCAGGTTGCGGGTCTGGTACTTGACGAGACCGTTCAGGCTGATGTCGTACCACAGGTGCCGGATGTAGGGGTTGCGGAAGCGGCGCAGCACGGCGGCCGCGAAGTCCTCCAACTCTGGCTTCGGCAGGGTGAGGAAGGGGATGACCTCCTCGTTGAGCAGCCGGTCGAGGAAGCGCGCCCCGGCGGGATCGCTCACCGCCTCGCCCACCGTCTCGACGCCCGCCAGCAGGGCCAGCGCGCACAGGCCGGTGTGGGCGCCGTTGAGGATGGCGACCTTGCGCGCCTTGTAGGGGGTGGCGTCGGCGGTGACGACGGTGCCCTCGTCATGCTCGCCCAGCGGCAGGCGCAGCGCGGGCATCCCCTCCTTGCGCTCGATCACGAACAGGTGGAACAGCTCCGCCGCCGCCATGAAGCTGTCGTCGTAGCCCAGCTCGCGGCGCAGCCCGTCGGCCTCGGCGCGCGGGAAGCCGGGGACGATGCGGTCGACCAGCGTGTTGTAGAAGGCGTTCGCCGTTTCGATCCAGTCGATGAAGGCCGGCTCCAGCGCCCAGTCGCGGGCGTGCAGCAGGACGATGCGCTTCAGCTCCTCGCCGTTGTGGTCGATCAGCTCGCAGGCGAGCATCTGCAGGCCGGACTCCGGCGCGCCGTCGAAGGCCTTCCAGCGCTCGTGCAGGAAGCGGGTCATCTTGCCGGGGAAGGAGACCGGCGGCTCGTCGTCGTAGGCCACCGACGGGACATAGGCGATGCCGGCGTCGGTGGTGTTGGAGACGACGACCGCGACGTTCGGGTCGCGCGCCAGCTCCAGCACCGACGCCCACTCGCCGTGCGCGGCGATCTCGTTGCGCACGCAGCCGATCAGCCGGGCCTGCGAGACCTTCCGGCCGGCCTCGTCGACGCCGCGCGACAGGACGGTGTAGACGCCCTCCTGCTCGTTCAGCGTCTGCGGGAAGCCGCCGGCGATCGGGCGGACGACGGTCACGCCCCAATCGCTCCCCGTGGCCTCGTTCAGGCGGTCGACCTTCCAGTCGAAGAAGGCGCGCAGGAAATTGCCTTCGCCGAATTGCACGATCCGCGTCGTCGTCGGGCGCGGCCGGCCGTTGAGAAAGGATGCGTTCAGGCGCTCCATGGTCGGCGTCCTTGTCTGATGGGTGGCGGGGTTCAGAGCGTGACGCCGGATTTGAAGATCACGAGGTCGTGGACGTCGTTCTCCTCGTTGCGCGCCTCTTTGCCGTTGGCGACGGCGAGGATGCTGTCGATGAAGGACGGCAGCAGGCTGTCCACCGTGGCGGTGGCCTCGGCGATGGGGCCGGCGTTGAAGTCGATCCAGTGCCGCTTCTTCTCGGCCATGGCGGTGTTGGTGGCGATCTTCATGGTCGGCACCACGCCGCCCAGCGGCGTGCCGCGGCCGGTGGTGAACAGAACGATGTGGCAGCCGGCGGCGGCCAGGGCGGTCACCGCCACGCCGTCGTTGCCCGGCGCCTCCAGCAGGGTCAGGCCCGGCTTGCGGATGCGCTCGGCGTAGCGGATGACGTCGCGCACCGGGGAGAGGCCGGCCTTCTGGGTGCAGCCCAGCGACTTCTCCTCCAGCGTGCTGATGCCGCCCGCCTTGTTGCCGGGCGACGGGTTCTCGTAGATCGGCTGGTTGTGGTCGATGAAATACTGCTTGAAGTCGTTGATCAGGGTGACGACGCCCTCGAACACCTCGCGGCTTTCCGCGCGCTCCATCAGCAGATGCTCGGCGCCGAACATCTCCGGCACCTCGGTCAGCACGGTGGCGCCGCCAATCCCGCACAGCCAGTCGGAGAGGGCGCCCAGCAACGGGTTGGCGGTGATGCCGGAGAAGCCGTCCGAGCCGCCGCACTTCAGCCCGATGCGCAGGCGATCGGCGCCGACCGGCTCGCGCTTGTCCTCGCGCATCACCGCGGCCAGCTCGGTCATCGCCTCCAGCGACGCCTCAAGCTCGTCCGACACCTCCTGGGTGGTCAGATAGCGCAGGCGGCGCGGGTCGGGATGCTCGAAGCCCTGGGTGAACAGGGCGCGGGTGTTGTTCTCGCAGCCCAGCCCCATGACCAGCACGCCGCCGGCGTTGGGGTGGATGGCGAAATCGCGCAGGATGTTGCGGGTGTTGTCCAGGTCCCCGCCGAGCTGCGAGCAGCCGTAGGGATGCTCCAGCACCATGACGCGGGAGCCCTCGGGCAGCAGGCCCATCTTCTCGAAGCGCTTGGCCGCGTTCTTGGCGAGGCCGTTGACGCAGCCGACCAGCGGGATGATCCACAGGTCGTTGCGCACGCCGATCTCGCCGTTGGCGCGGACGAAGGCCTGGATGGTCGGCGCCTCCCGCTTGGCCGGCGCCGCCTCGGCCGCCGGGCCGGCGTAGGCGTAGTCCTGCAGGCCGCCCAGCGCCGTTCCGATGTTGTGGGTGTGGATGTGTCGCCCCACCGGGATCGCCTCCTTGGCGAGGCCGATCACGCTGCCGTACTTGATGACCCGGTCGCCCGGCTGGTGCGGCGCCACGGCGAACTTGTGGCCCTGCGGCACCTCGTCGAGCAGGACGACGCCCAGACCGTCGATCGCGGTGCCCTGGGCCAGAGGCTCCAAGGCGACGGCGACGGTGTCGCTGGAATGGATCTTCAGGTACTTCGACATGTCAGGCCCCTTGGGGGAGAAGCGAGGGAAGCGGGAGGGCGGCAGGAGTGGTTAGCGGGCCAGGACCAGCGAAAGTTCCGGCACGAAGGTGACGATCATCAGAGCGACGAACAGCGCCACGAAGAGCAGGGTGGACTGCTTCATGAAGTCCGAGATCTTCACCTTGGCGAGGTTGCAGACCAGCAGCATCACCGTGCCCACCGGCGGCGTCAGACAGCCGACCGCGAGGTTCACGATCACCACGATGCCGAAATGGATCGGGTCGATGCCGAGCTGGTGCACCGTCGGCATCAGCAGCGGGACCATGACGATGAGGATTGCGTTGCCCTCGATCAGCATGCCCAGGAAGAGCAGAAGCAGATTGAGGATGAGCAGAAAGACGTACTTGTTGTCGGTCAGCGCCGTGATGTAGGTCGCCAGCTGCTGCGCCGCTTGCTCCAGCGACAGGATCCAGGCCAGCGCCGAGCAGGCCATGATGACCAGCATCACCGACGAGGTCGCCTTGAAGGTGCCGACCAGGGCGTCCACCACATGGGCGACACGCATCTCGCGGTAGATCACGAAGCCGATCACCAGGACGATCAGCACCGCCACCGCGCCGGCTTCGGTCGGGGTGAAGATGTTGGCGCGGATGCCGCCGATGATGGCGACCAGCAGGACCAGCACCGGCCAGGCGCCGACCAGCGCGCTGGTGGTCTCCGACCGGGTCGGCCAGCTGTCGCGGGACGGCGGATAGCCGTTGCGCTTGGACACGATGTAGGCGGCGGCCATCAGCATTGCCGCCATGACGATGCCGGGCAGGATGCCGGCCATGAACATGGCGCCGATGGAGACGTCGGCGACGAGGCCGTAGATGATCAGGGCAATGCCCGGCGGGATGATCGGCGTCACCAGCGCGCCCGATGCCGTGACGGCGGCGGCGAAAGCGCGGTTGTAGCCCTTGCGCTCCATCTCCGGCACCAGCATGCGGGTCAGCATGGCACTGTCGGCGAGGTTGGAGGCGCTGACGCCGCCCAGCAGCGTGCTCAGCATGATGTTGGTCAGCGCCATGCCGCCGGTGAACTTGCCGACCAGCAGGTCGGCCACGCGCAGCAGGCGCTTTGCCACGCCGGTGTGGTCCATCAGCGTGCCGAGCAGGATGAAGAACGGGATCGCCAGGAGGGACAGATTCTGCGAGGCGCCGATCAGTCGCTGCACCGCGATCTGGTCCGGAACCGGGCTGAAAAACACGAAATATACAAGAACCGATGCAAAAATCGCAATGTAAAGCCGCATGTTCAAAGCGAACAGGCAAAGCATGATGAGAATGATGACGGGCCAGCTCATGGCGCGTTCCCCTTCGCGATCACCATGATGTCGATGAAGCAGCGGCGCAGCAGATAAATGATGATGCCGGCCGCCCCGACCGGAACGGCAAGATCAATCCAGAACCAGGAGATCTGGAGGATTTCCGTCAGCTTGTACTGCGCGCTCTGGGCCAGCAGGTAGCCGAGCCAGCCGGCATAGCCGAGAACCACGATCGACAGGGCCGAGACGGCCAGATCGACCGCCGCCCGGATGCGGATGGGCAACAGGTCCACGAACAGCGGGATGTCGAGATGCTGGCCGTCGCGCTCGGCGACAATAGCGCCGATCATGATGATCCAGATCATCAGAAGCCCGGACATTTCCTCGCCCCAATGCAGCGGAGCGTCGAAAAGGTAGCGGGCGAACACCGCCGCAATGGTCATCACCACCAGAGCGGCCAGCGCGCCTCCCGCGACGACCGATGGCAGACGCCGGATCAACTCCATGGCATACTCCTCCAAACGATCCGGGCGGAGCGGTAACCCCGCCCGGATTTGCTTATTTTTACTTGAGGTCCTTCTGGATCTGCTCGTACAGGCCGGCCGACCACTTCGGGAACTGGGTGTAGACGACCTTGGTGGCCTCGCGGAACGGCGCCGGGTCCGGCTGGATCACGGTGACGCCGGCCGCCTTCATCTTCTCGATGAACTCGGCGTCCTGCTCGGCGGCCAGCTTCTGGCTGTAGAGGCCGGCCTCGTAGCCGGTCTCGTGGACCATCTTCACGACGTCCGCCGGCAGCTTGCTGAAGAAGGCCTCACCGCCGACCCACACCGAGGTGTTGGTCAGATAGCCGACGAGGCTGAGATACTTGGCCTGCTCATGCAGCTTGGCGCCGTACAGCACGGAGATCGGGTTCTCCACGCCGTCGATCAGGCCGGTGGTCAGGGCCGGATAGACCTCGCCCAGCGGCATCGGCGTCGCGGTGGCGCCCATCGCCTCGATCGTCTTGATCTGCATCACGTTGTTCGGGACGCGGATCTTCATGCCCTTGAGATCCTCGGGCGTGTTGATCGGCTTCTTGGCGAGGATGTGGCGCACGCCGTACAGGTAGTTGGACATGACGATGTGCACGCCCTTCTTGCGCAGCGCCTCGTCCTTCTTCTTGAACCAGTCGCTCTCGTAGATCTTGAAGAGCTTCTGGGGATCGTCGGTCAGGTACGGGCCGAACAGCACGCCGAGGTCGGCGTCGTAGTCCTGCAGGAAGCCGACGTCGGACAGGGTGATGACGTTCATCCCCATCATCGCCTGTTCCATCACGTCCTTCTTGGCGCCCAGCTGGGAGCTGGGGAACAGCTTCAGGGTGACCTCGCCCTTGCTCTTCTCCTTCAGGAGGTCGGCCCAGTGATGCATCACCCGGTCGAGCGGCTCGCCCGGGTTGTTCTCATAGGCGACCATGATCTCGGTCTTGGCCATGGCGCCGGACGCGGCACCGATCGACAGCACGCACGCGGCAAGGGCAGACGCCAAAAAGCGCTTCATTGTTATTTCCTCCATAGTGGATGCCGGAGAGCCCGTCTGCGGACGTGGCCCAGGGACGGGTCCCGCCGAACATGGCCGGACCCGGCGGCGGGACCGGCATGTCCCGCCGTAGCAGTTCTGGTGTTGGCAGCGCCCGGCGGGTGCCGCCGGAAGGGTCAGCGCTCGATCATCACCTTGACCGTGGTGTCGCGCTCCTTCGCCCAATAGGGCAGGGCCTTGTCGGCCTCCTCAAAGGGGAAGACCTTGGAGATCAGGTCGTCGGGGGCGTGGTCGAGCGTTTCGAGATAGTGGATGACGGCCTGGAAGTCCTCGGAGGTCGCGTTGCGCGACCCCATGATGTCCAGCTCCTTCAGGTTGAAGAACTGCGTCTTGTAGGACACCGGCTCCTTGGCGTAGCCGATGTAGACGACGCGGCCGGCGAAGGACACGAGGTCGATGGCCTGGGTGAAGGTGGCGGGCAGGCCGACCGCCTCGATCACCACGTCGGCGCCGTCGCCGTTGGTCAGCTCCATCACGCGGGCGGCCACGTCCTCCTTGGCGGCGTCGATGGTGTGGGCGGCGCCGTAGCGGCGGGCCAGACCGGTCTTCGCCTCGCCGATGTCCACGGCGATCACCGTGGCGCCGCGATGGACGGAGCCGGCGATGGCGCCCATGCCGATCATGCCGCAGCCCAGCACCAGAACGGTGTCGGCCGCCTCGACGCGGCCGCGCGCCGCGGCGTGGAAGCCGACCGACAGCGGCTCGACCAGCGCCAGATGGCGCGGCGCCAGCGTGTCGTTCAGGATCAGCTTGCCGTAGGGCAGGGCGATGCGCTCGGCCAGGCCCCCGTTCTGCTGCACGCCCAGCGTGCGGTTGCTGCGGCAGGCGTTGACCCGGCCCTTGCGGCAGGACGGGCAGGTGCCGCAGGCGGTGTAGGGAATGACGATGGCGCGCCGGCCCACCGAGTATTCGGCCGGAACGCCCTCACCCACGGCGGCGATCTCGCCGCCAATCTCGTGACCGGGGATGCGCGGCAGGGAAACCAGCGGATTCAGGCCCTTGAAGGTGCTGAGATCGCTGCCGCACAGCGCGACGTGGCGGATGGCCAGGAGCACCTCGCCGGGGCCGGGAGTCGGCTCCGCCACCTCGTGGATCGCGCAGACGTCCACGCCTTCGATCATCAGTGCTTTCACAAGTGATGTCCTTTTTTGGGAAGCGGACGTGTTCAGGGCGTGGGCGTAGCCGAGGGCTGCGCCTCCTGGTTGAACACGCTCTCGCTGAAATGGAAGTGTGCGTTGCTGGCCTCGACGGCCTTCCCGACCGAGCGCTCGCGCAGCGCTGCGATGATCTGGCGATGATAATTGACCG